>RZZT01000080.1 GCA_010014525.1 Candidatus Saccharimonadota bacterium
AATAGAACTGAAACCGCAACGAAGACCGTCGTTCTGTCACAAATAACAAACCCTACGTTAAACGCCCAAGTTAATATCTACTTCGTATGCTTCGATGCCGCACATCCTTAGCTAGTAGAGGTTAGCCTAAATATTTATCAGGTGGTTACACGGAAAAAATATTGCCCACTATTATACCTATAGCTGTTGCAATACCGCCAATTATTAATACTTCCATGGCACTCCTGATTGGTGGAACTTTAACTATTCTACCTTTTGCATAACCGAGTACGAGTAGACAACTTAAAGCCGCAACAATTGCAACATCTCTTGAGTAACTCATGGGGAAAATTATGATTGACAAAAGTGGCACCAAACCAGCCAAAAAGTATGCCCCGAACATTATTAAGCCGCTGATTAGCGGCACTTTGAATGAATCGCTTCGATCTAGCTGATGTGCGGACTTGGAGCTCAAATATTGACCAGATCCCATCGAAAGGGCCTCAACTAATATTGTGACAACTCCGGCCAAAATAACCACCTGCTTATTGCCTGTGCCGGTACTAATTCCAACAATAACTCCAGTGGTTGATACAAGTGCATCATTAAACCCGAACATAGCACTTTGTAAATATTCTTTTTGGACTTTTATCATAATCTAAGTATACCACATTGATTTATATAAACCAATGTGGTATACTTAGATTATGAAAAATGAATTTGGCACTGATGACGCAAGGAAGATTGGCGAACAAATCGGAGTAGATTTTACTAAGTTTGATCTTGAGGAATTTCGCAAAGGATTAGCGATTGAACTAGAGCACGGATCACACGACCCAGAAACTAACGTTACCAATAGCGATCCACTTTTAACCGGCAAAATTGCTTGGGCACATCTTAAAGAAATCCCTGACTACTACACTCGTCTTGAAAAGATGGAGTCCGAGGCTGGCAGTTAATTAGCGCCGTTCTGAAACTATAAGATCCTGCTTAATTACAGTTATAACTTCCTCTATTGTTGTGAGCCAAGCATAAGCACTATGATGAAAGTCATGGTGTTTTTGTTTATTAAATCTACTTAAATACAGGTTAGGATAAAAGAATCATGTGATTGTACCGTTAATATAGCTCTGTTTTCTCGATACTCATCGTGATAAGGGGTACTCTCTTGAAAAACGAGGTATGGTATAATAATGATATGGACTACATCGTTAAAGACCAAAAACTTGAACTTATATACACTCCAGGTAAAGGTGCTTGGACGTACAAAATAAATGTCCCAAA
>RZZT01000035.1 GCA_010014525.1 Candidatus Saccharimonadota bacterium
GAAACAATTGCTAGCTATTTAGGTTTTGGCGGGAATAATTCGCCAAAGTTTGTTATAATGGTGTCAGTGTCGGGCGCTGGCCAAAACCTGCAAGGCTCACAAGATGCCGGACCGATTTTTACGGAATTATCCAACTGGATGTTAAATTATCTAAAAGTTCAACCGAAAGGAAATTAAATAAATGCAAATTATAGCTGACCGAATGATGGATGCCACACTTTTTAGTATAGTGGGCTTCTTTTTGGCGATGGTTTTGACGCCTATCTATACTTATTTTGCTTATAAATATAAATTTTGGAAGCGTCAGCGCAGCGCAGCCGTTACGGGCGAGAAACTAGAAGTTTTTAATAAGTTACACGCCAAAAAAATGCAACGGAATATTCCAACAATGGCTGGTTTGATTGGGGTGCTTACGGTAATTATTATAACGGTCGCTTTCAACCTTAACCGTGAACAGACTTGGCTACCATTAGCCGCTTTGGCAGGTGGCGCGGCTTTAGGGCTAATTGATGATATCTTGAACGTTTGGGGTCATGATATCAAGAATGCCGGTTTGCGAGCGCCGGTGAAATTTGCTTTAATTATCGGTCTAGGGCTAGTCCTCGGCTGGTTTTTCTATTATAAATTGGGCCATACCGACCTCTGGATACCTTACATTGGGACATTTAACCTCGGCTGGTTGATGATTCCTTTATTCGCTTTTGCGGTTGTGGCAAGCGGAAACGCTGTCAATATTTCGGATGGCTTGGACGGATTAGCCGGCGGGCTCTTAATTATGAGCTACGGCGCGTTTGGCTTGATTTCCCTGATACAAGGTAGGTATAGTTTGGCCGCGTTTTGTTTTACGGCGCTAGGAACTTTATTGGCTTATGTGTGGTTTAACGTCTATCCAGCGCGATTTTTCATGGGGGATGTCGGCAGTTTCGCCTGGGGAACGGCGCTTGGCGTCGTAGCAATGCTAACTGATTCGTTGCTATTATTGCCCGTAATCGGCTTTTTATTTGTAGTTGAGGCTGGATCGAGTCTGATTCAGATTATCAGTAAAAAATTCTTTGGGCGAAAGATTTTTATTTCAGCGCCGATTCATCATCATTTAGAAGCTAAGGGTTGGGAAGAAACCAAGATTACTATGCGTTTCTGGGTGATTGCAGCAGTTACTGCAGCGATAGGCGTGATGATGGCTATGGCAGCGAGGGTATAGGCTGCGAATGCAAAATAGCAGAAATCGAAACACGGCGAGTCATTTAAGAAGGCAAGCCTATAATAGTGGCAACGGAATTGATTATGCCAATCCGAGCCAATGGCTGATTTTGGCGGATAAATTCGTAGTTAGACCAGTTAAAGACGCTTGGCAAGTGCTAAAGAGCCCGAGCAAACCAGACCTGTCAGGTTTCAAGCAGACGCGCAAGCACCGACCGGACTATCGGATTTTGGCATTTACGGGGCTTTTGATGATGATTGGTTTGATTATTATGTATGCAATTGGACCGCAGCGTGCGAATGTGCTCAATAACGCCTATAATACAGATTACTACACTGATAATTTTTTCTTCATAAAGCAGCTTACTATGCTAGCTTTGAGCTTATTTGTGTTTTTTGCGATTAGTTTGGTTCCAATTGAATTTATCTATAAGCATGCGAATGAACTGCTAATTTTAGCCTATTTGAGCTGTCTGATGCTGGCTATTTTTGGCGCGCTAAAATTACCTATAGCTCAATGTGATTTGGGCGCCTGCAGATGGTATAGCTTGGGGCCGATTGGCTTTCAACCATCGGAATTGTTGAAAGTCGGAATTTTATTGTCTTTGTCGACATTCTTAGGCGCTAAGGCCTCCGCCGGAAAAATAAATGATTATAAAGAAACTCTACTGCCGACTGGAGCTTTGGTTATATTTGCGATTATTATTATTGCCGGGTTCCAAAAAGATTTAGGAACGGCCATTTCTTTAATCGCTATCGTTGCGTCGCAGCTGGTTATGGCAGGCCTAAATAACAAAAATATGCTGCGATTTAGCGCGGTAATTTTAGCTATGGTCGTTGGGCTGATTGTTGTCGCACCGCACCGCATGGCGCGCATAGTGACATTCGGCAACGAAAACTGTGCAGCGCTTTCATCGCCAGAAAGCGCTGGCGATTACCACATTTGCCATGCTAAAATTGCAATTGGCTCGGGCGGGTTGTTTGGGGTGGGGATTGGGAACTCTGTTCAAGCTACAGGGTACCTCCCAGAAGCCGTAAATGACTCAGTATTTGCAATTATGGGCGAGACTTTTGGTTTTGTCGGCTTAATAACAATTCTAGGGCTGTTTTTCGCATTGCTGATTCGAGTTTTGCGAGTGGCTTCACATATCGAAAACCCAACTAGTCGAATTTTGGCGGCCGGAGTTTTTGGTTGGCTGGCGGTGCATGTTATAATGAATGTAGCAGCAATGATCGGCCTGATTCCGCTAACTGGTATTACGTTGCCCTTACTGTCTTTTGGTGGTACTAGTATGATATTTATCTCGCTGATTTTGGGGCTAATTTTTAGTTTATCTAGATGGACTTCGTTTAGAGAATTTGATGATTTTAAGGAGGACAAAAATGAAAATTCTGGCAGCCGGCGGCGGGTCGGGCGGTCACGTTATTCCAGTCGTGGCAGTTTTTAAAGAGATTTTAACTAAGCGAGCGGGGCAGGAGACTGAAATCCGCTTCTGGTGTGATAAGAAGTTTTTTCCGCAAGCCAAAAATATCATACAGAATGAATTTGGCGATGAAATTGCGGTGAGCGCGATTAGTAGCGGTAAATTACGTCGTTATAACCACTTAACTTTTTGGCAACATTTTACAGTATCAGGTGTTTTGTGGGGAAATCTGGTTGATTTTTTCAAAAATATTTGGGGAACTTTGCAAAGTCTAGTCAAGCTGATTTTTTGGCGACCGGATGTAATTTTTTGTAAGGGTGGCTTTGTGTGTGTGCCGATTGGTCTGGCAGCTTGGCTGCTTGGAATACCAATCGTTACGCATGATTCCGACGCCCACCCAGGACTAGCCAACCGAATTTTGGCTAAATTTGCAAAAACAATTGCAACCGGTGCGCCGTTGGAATTTTACAATTATCCAGCGGAGATTTCAACTTATGTCGGTGTGCCAGTGCGGAATGAATTTCGCAAGTATTCTCAAAAGGAGCGTGCAGAATTCAAAAAAGATTTAGGCTTCAAGACCTATAAGCCACTAGTCTTGATCACCGGTGGCGGACTTGGGGCTGCCAGACTAAATAACGCAATCGCGCACGAAGCTCCAAAATTAGTCCAGTCAGCTCAGATAGTTTTAGTCTCTGGCGTGGCTAATTATGAGGGGCTAAAGACTGGAGCTGAAAATCAGAACCTAGAGGATTTTTATTTACACGATTTCATCGCAAAAGATATGTGGAAATACCTCGCTGCCGCCGATTTAGTAGTGGCACGAGCCGGTGCAACTAGCAACTTAGAACTGGCCGCATTGGCTAAGCCAACAATTCTGGTACCCAATGCTCGTTTAACAGGTGGACATCAGGTGAAAAACGCTATGGTTTATGCTAATAAGCAAGCAGTTAAGCTGGTTGATGACGATAAATTGGAGGATAACCCAGAGCTGCTAAGTGATGAAATTTTAGGACTGCTACAGAACGAAGCCAGAATGACTGAATTATCTCGTAAATTTGCCAAATTTGCCAACCCTGAATCGGCATCTGAGATGGCGGATATTGTTCTACGCGCGGCTTCTTAAGATGTCACGCTGAGCGTATGCTATTTTCAAAAAACTATTCTTATGGTAAAATAAAACTATATATTAAGGGAACCTATCCACTGAATAACAACAAATAAAATGCCCCGGAAAAAACAACCAGCACCACATGAAGAATCTCCGCGTCGTAGAAACGCCGAGTCGGAAGTAAAAAAGCGCTCTACTACCTCTTTTAACAGAGGGCAGACTATTTCGGGATACCGTAAAGAAGATTCGGAACGCGCGCAGACTCGTGAGTTGATTGTTAAGCGCCGCAAGCTTAGCTCGATTTTTGTATTTTTTGTCGCTTCCAGTGTGGCTATATTGTTCGTATTTTTTCAAATTGTTATTAAGGTTGATTTTGTTACCTCTGAAGGCTTTCGGGTGGAAAAGACGGAGGCTTATACCTCAATTGTTGAGGAGTATTATCAAGACCATCCGATAGAACGGCTACGGTTATTTTTAGATAAAGATAAATTGTTAATTACTCTACAATCTCAAAATCCTGAGGTTGAAGTGATTAGAGAGCTAGATTTTAAGGGCTTTACGCAATATGAAATGAAGCTGCAGATGCGAAAGCCGGTTGCTGTTTGGGAAGATGATGATAAAAGGTATTTCGTCGATCGGACTGGCACGTCATTTGAGATTAATTATTATGACCAGCCCAGCATCGTTATCTCTGACGATAGCGGAATTAAAACTAGTGGTAGTGTGGTCGCTAGTAATAGCTTTTTAAGTTTTGTTGGTAGAGTTATTGGTGCGGCAGGTGACAACAAGCTAGAGATTGAGCGGATTGTGATTCCTCCGGCGAGTTTGCGTCAGATTGAAGTTTATGTAAGTGGAGTTCCTTATCCTGCTAAATTTTTAACTACGTCGTCAGCGGAAGGGCAGGTGTTAGCTTTTCGCCAGGCATTAGATTATTTTACAAAAACGGGTTTAACACCCGATTATATAGACCTCCGAGTGGAGGGCAAGGCCGTGTACCGGCTATAGGGCAGGACAGAAGGGATGGGGTATTTGTTCGCTTTTTGTTCGGGTACAGAAAATGAAAGCCGCAAAAAGGGCGCGCAGAAAAAAACTATATTAAGAAATAAAAAATAAAAAAAGCAAATTAGGCTAGGGAGGCGTAGAGCAGCACGTAACCTGATTTAGGCCTGTGGAAAACTTATAAACGAGTCGGCTGCATAATCTGTGGTTGTAATTCGGATATAAGTACCGTCTATATACCGAATGCCGCACTCTATGCTGCTAGTTCTTCTGTATCGTCTTAAAATGCTCGGACGCTGTAGGAAGTAAAAGCCGCCTGATAGAGACATTTAGAGCCCGGCACTATCTACCAGAAAGTGCCGAGCGCCGCGATTGTCCTATTGTTGCTAATAAGACCGGACGTTTGCACGAGTGTGTATACATCTTTGAACAATATATCATATGACGTAAAAGATATATTGTGCGACACAAGATGTTTAGGTGAATGTAATATAACTTTAAACACTAAAAAGGAAAAAATGCCTAACGAAACTCCAAACTTCAATTCAATATCAATTTTAAACAAGCTTTACTCTGCCGATGTTGTCGATAATGAATTTACAACGGATGATGGCCAAAAACGAACTTATTCTTCGCTCGAGCTCGAGATCCAAATTAACGGACAAAAACGCAAACTCGCAATAACGCTCCCCACGCGTTCAAACGTCGCTGTCGTGCTTCTGGCCGCCGAAGACAAACCATCAAACCTATTTGACGATCAAGGTGAAGAAAATATGTGATAAGGTCGACTTCACCAAAACCGAACAAAAAAAGAACAAAACAAATATGTTTACGCATCTAACGCCATTTTACGTCAACGTCTCAAAAAAGACATTCGAGATGAGATTTCCAGAATGCGCAGAAGCCTATTCTCTTTGCTTTTTTTCTTGATTGTTTTCTTTTTTGTTGCCGGCTTGGCTCAACAGATCCAACTGGCCGTCTTTATTTTTCTTCTTAGCCCGCTTCTCCTGCCGCTGTACATCTATCGCCGCCAAAAGATTATAAAAAGTTACACTGACGATTCACCCATTAAATAAAATAATTATTAAGGGAAAAATATGCTTAATGAAGCCTCAAACTTCAACTCAGCATCAATTTTGAACAAGCCCTACTCTGCCAATACTGTCGACAATGAATTTACAACGGATAATGGCCAAAAACGAACTTATTCTTCGCTCGAGCTTGAGATTTAAAAAATGGTTTGAAGCGCAAACTATTTTAAAACCACAAACATTATGCTATAATTTAGCTATGCATGAGAAAATTATTTCACCTCTAAGCAGTGATATTAAGCCTGACCAACCGTCACAAACTACACCGCCTCCGTCGCAACGGGTCTCTTATCCTATTTATCCTGACTCCAAACGCTACAGTCTCAATCAAATTGAGTTTGCCCTAGATAAGCAGACTAAAAAACTTAGCAAGCAGCTTTCTGTGATTATACTTCTTCTGGCTATACCCTATATTTTGGTCTTGATTTGGTTAGGACTCGTCTTTTACCCTGGACAGAACTTTAATGACTCCGTACAAAACCTAACTTCCCCAGCTGCCAGCTCGACGGTTAGCGAGGCACGGATATTCTTATAGCCGTTGGTTGCGTAGCTATTTTTCCTAGGAGGTCTATGGGTTTGAGCCGCACAATATTGATACTAATGATAAAGTCAGTCGATATAGAATAAAAAGCGAACAATACTTCTCCTGCTCGCTTTTTATTCAAACGGAATCACATCCCTTTAATGATTTCTAATAGTTTCCGTGGTGTTATATCAGCTTTAATTAAGTATCCATCGGCTCTGTTTTCGATAGCCTT
>RZZT01000081.1 GCA_010014525.1 Candidatus Saccharimonadota bacterium
ATAAGGAAGATATGCCCTAAGATAGGAGCAAGAAAACTACTTGTAATGATGCAAAAAGAGACAAACCTTCCTTTACCAGGAAGAGATAAACTCTTATCATGGTTAAGAGAAGAAGATTTATTAGTCAAGACAAGAATACGACGTTGCTCAACCACAGATTCCTCTCACCACTATCATAAATACACTAACCTAATAAGAGATTTTATACCATACAGAAGGAATCAATTATGGGTTACAGATATAACCTACATACACACATTACAAGGCTTTATCTATTTAAACTTAATAACAGATGCCTACTCAAGAAAGATTATAGGCTGGAGACTTGCTCCAACACTAGGAGCTAAATATTCAATAGAAGCACTTAATATGGCAATAGCCAATGCAGAAGATGATATCTCTGGACTAATACACCATTCTGACAGAGGAGTACAATACTGTTGTTTTAAGTACAATGAAATCTTACAAGAACACAACATAAATATAAGCATGACAGAAAGTGGAGACCCTTTAGAAAATGCAATAGCAGAAAGGGTTAATGGCATCTTAAAACAAGAATGGATAAACAATATGAACTTTCAAAATATAGAAGAAGCACAGATCGTAATATCTGAAATTATAGACTTCTATAACAATGAAAGACCACATTCGAGCATAGATATGCTTACTCCTAATGTAGCACATAGCTTAGTTGGAACAATACAAAGACGATGGAAGAACTATTATAAAACAAAAGAAAGCGATTATAGTTATTTATAGGAAGAAATAGAAATAAATTTAGATATATAGGTCAAAAGTAGGCAGATGTGTAAGATCGCAACATATTGGAAACATATGAATAAAGCATATAAAAAAGTTGCGTAGATAGGTTTTTTTAAGGCATAGGCGACATTTTAAAAGATAAGAGAGCTATCGCATTGATAACTCTCTTGTAAGACTAACTTTTAAATAGTCGGTCAAATTATCCCTGGCAAGTTGCTCCTCAGCAGAGCTCGCTTCCGTTTATTTGACATAACAAAGATATAAAAAATATATACCTTTGACAAAATGAAATAAAAAACAACCTTCTTTGTGAACTATACTTCTAAAGTTATATCTTTGCAGAAAATAGAGATATTTATCTTTTAAGCTTTATCTGCTATTTTAAAATAAGGTGTAAACTAAAAATAGGACGATAAATAAAAAGTGTAAATATCATTTAGTACAAATTAATAATCTGTCAACCTTATTCAGGACGGGTCA
>RZZT01000082.1 GCA_010014525.1 Candidatus Saccharimonadota bacterium
CAGGCCTTGGTCTTTTATAAAGTCTCTAAAACCTTGCGAACCATTTTTTAGTTGCGAAAATCCCTCATTTTTCTTCATAACTATATTATAGCGGTTTTACGGGATAAATGCAAAGGGCTAGCCGTCTAAACAGTGCACACCGCCGCCTTCAAGAACTTTCCTTAAGGTATACCGATTATTACCGTTGGCTGTTTCGATATTACCATCGATACCACATTTGTAGCCGGTGTTATAGAATATACATGATTCCCGGACCCCACCAGGATTGCAGTGGGTTACTCTTTTGGCGTTGCTACTACTAGGGTCTTCAGAGTCTATATAGTATCCAGTCCCATCCGGATCTTTAAAACTGTCACCACCAGACACTAGGTAACTTCTAAACTTTGCGGTTCTTAATTCTATCCCACTATTGTCCGATGACGGCACCTTTCCTTTATTATTAGCCTTATACCTCTCGATTGCCGATCCTAACCTAGCTACATCATTTTTGCGTTGAGTATCGCGCCGACTCCGTTGTAGCGCCGGCAAAGCCACAAACACCATCAGGAAGATAAGGCCTGCAATGGCTAATACGAGTACGACTTCGATGATAGTGAAACCTGCGGTCTGTGAAGAACTATTCCATCTTCTTTGAGAAGCTGGTAAGACTTGGGCTAGCGCCCCGGAGCGCCTACTTTGAGGAGAATGATGATTTAGTTCTGGAATAGGGGGTTTATTGATTGTTCTATTGAGTGTATTATGTTTATGCTTGTTCATGAGTATAGTTTATCACACCCCCCCCGAAGGTCAAGGTCTGTTTGGCTTTTTATTATGTTTGTGGTATAATGTAGATATACGAGTAGAAAATAAAACTCGGCGGGATTAGAATTGTTAAAGTTCCGCCGAGTTTTTATCTACCAATACCCTTCACTGCGCGCACAAACTGATCGCCGCGATCGGAATAGCTTTTAAACATATCAAAACTGGCGTGGGCTGGACTCAATATTACCACATCACCACCTACCGCTAAGTCGTATGCAGCTTCAACAATTTCCGGCATTGTCACATCTTTACCAAGGTTAATAAATCGGCGAAAACCAGCTTCTGCCAATCTGTTTTGCAAATTACCAGCTTCACCGCCAATTAAAACCACGTTTTTGACCTCACTCGCACTAGATTTGGCAATTTTCTCTACTAGCTCGCTCAGGTCAGCCCCTTTATCGCTAC
>RZZT01000083.1 GCA_010014525.1 Candidatus Saccharimonadota bacterium
CCAGGTAGTGAGTCTTATGTTAAGCGTTTTGATGGTTACAAACATCTTGTTGTAATGCTCTTCGGTGTACTTAAACATTTTGATTCCCTGCGGGAACTGGAGATTGGCATGAAAGCTGAAGCACACAAACTTCAGCATTTGGGGTTAGATTATATGGTTCGGCGTAGTACGCTGGCCGAAGCCAATATCAGACGCCCTCAGGAGTTCTTTGCTAGAGTGTATGCAGCATTACTTGAGAAATATGCTCTATTTTTAGCGGACAGCCGCCCACCCAAGAGTTATAAGGGGCAGACACATGAGCCTAAAGATTGGGAAAAACTACTTTATATGATGGATTCCACCACAATCACACTCTTTGATAATATCCTCAAGGGTGTGGGACGGCATCCCAAGTCTGGAAAGAAGAAAGGTGGAATGAAAGTGCATACGGTGATGAAATATGTAGTGGGTGTGCCTATGGTTGTAGAGCTAACCTCAGCAGCTAAACACGACCATTACTTGCTCAAAGAAGTCCACTTACCAAAAGACTCCACTTTGGCCATTGATCGGGCCTATATCGACATCGCTCAGTTTCGCCGTCTCACCGATGAGGGTGTGTGTTATGTGACCAAAATGAAGAAAAACCTTACCTATGAACTCTTAGAATCGGTGACTTATGTAAATCCGCAAGGTCTTGTTGTCTTCAAGGATCAAAAAATATGTTTTACCCGTAAAGAACTTACGCATGAAGCACGAAGAGTGGAAATTTGGGAGGAAAAGAAAAAGAAATCGGTGGTGCTACTAACTAACAACTTTGACTTTACAGTAGAAGATTTAGCCGAGATTTACAGATTAAGATGGGCCATTGAAAGCCTATATAAACAGCTCAAACAGAATTTTCCTCTTCATTTCTTTTATGGAGACAGCGTGAATGCCATACAAATTCAAACGTGGGTGGTACTTATCGCTAACTTACTGCTAACTGTTATATCACGGAGGATTAAAAGACACTGTGCCTTCTCGCAAATAGTAACAATGGTCAGGCTCACGCTGATGTACTATATCAACTTCGTGGAATTCATGGAAAAACCGGAAAGAACATGGCTGGAAGTAATGGCCGAAAAACACTCAAAAGCTCCACCTGAACTATCGCTTTTTGATTGAGAGGCCTTACTTTTCAAAAACAAAACCCGAAGCACCATTTTAAAGGGCTTCGGGAAGGA
>RZZT01000036.1 GCA_010014525.1 Candidatus Saccharimonadota bacterium
TTTTTTTAGTTTAGCAAACACCCTAAATTGATATGCTCACCCTTTCGCGCTTTCATAAGCTAACCCCTCAGAGGTATTTGTCAAAATCTGATAACCAATTGGCCACCATTCAACCACCTCGCGATTCGGCTCTTCTTTAATTTCTCGATACAGCGTCTGCTCAAGCGATTCGCCCAGCTCAACATGTCCTCCCGGCAGATTGTCTTTAGTTGGCGGAGTATAAAAAACAACCGGCGTTTTGCCATCTAAATATCCTACTACGTAGATTTGGTTCCAAGACAAGTAGGAATTTCCTCTTTAGCTTTAACATCGAACCATTCAACTTTTATTTTATCTGCATTCGGGCCATAAATAAATGCGTCTAATAAATCTGGTTTTTTGTCCATAGAAACTCCTTTTTTAAATATGCTTTGTAATCATACCACATTAATAAAAAGATGACAAATTGTTTGCCCGACGGCTGCGACTTTATTCAAGATACATGTTTTGTGATACAATATAAATATAAGCAAGAAAGGCGGGCATAGTTTAAATGAGCAAAATCTTAGTAACCGGGGGTTTGGGTTTTATCGGGTCACATACTGTAGTTGAGCTGATAAAAGATAATTTTGAGGTCGTTATAGTCGATAATTTGGCTAACTCGAATGTGAAAACTCTTGAAAAATTGGAGAAAATTACTGGCTCGAAAATACCATTTCATAAACTTGACGTTGCTAGCCCAGAAACGGCCAAAATATTCTTAGAACATGAAATTGATGGAATTATTCATTTCGCTGGGCTGAAGGCTGTTGGAGAATCGGTCGACTTACCTCTAAAATACTATCACAACAACCTACTCTCGACTATTAATCTGCTTGAGTTAAGCGAGCGATTCGGAGTAGATAAATTCATCTTCTCTTCTTCGGCCACCGTCTACGGAGATGGCGTCTCGCCACTCAGAGAAACTGACGCACTATTACCTACCACCAACCCATATGGAGAAACTAAGTTGATGGGTGAACGAATCATCACTGATTACGCCAAAAATAAACCGAATTTTGCCGCCGCCCTATTACGATATTTCAACCCAATTGGCGCTCATGAATCTGGCCTAATCGGCGAAGTTCCAAATGGCAAGCCGAATAATTTAATGCCTTTTATCACTCAAGTGGCAGCCAAAAAACGTGACAAGCTGAGCATCTTCGGTAACGACTATGATACGACAGATGGAACTGGCGTGCGCGATTATATTCATGTGGTTGATCTAGCCCTCGGTCACATTGCAGCTCTAAAAAATTTAAAACCGGGTGTGAATATTTACAATCTCGGTACCGGCCAGGGCGTCTCGGTTTTAGAGTTAGTTAACGCCTTTATGAGCGTAAACAAAATCGATATTCCTTACGAAATAGTGCCGCGCCGCGCCGGTGATATTGCCGTTTGCTATGCTAGCACCGCTAAAGCCACCCAAGAGCTAAATTTCAAAACTAAGAAATCAACTGAGGATATGGTCCGCGACGCTTGGAACTTCGAGAAGAATTTGTCTTAGAGTTCTAGATAAAGAAAATCAGCTATCGCCCCGTTAATCTGTAAGAGTCTCAAATCGAATTCCCCGATTTACCAGCGCGAAATAAAGGGCAGCTTCAGCTACTCTTTTTCGATGGAATGATGAATTTTACGAATCCGTTTTACGTTTTTAATTATTTATCGCTCAATAATTGCAAAAAATCAGCCTCGTTTAAGATTTTCACGCCTAGCTTTTCGGCTTTTGCCAATTTAGAAGCGCCAACCTTTGCGCCAACAGCCAAATAAGTCGTGTCACGAGCGATTGTTTTTTGGAATTTTCCACCCTGAGCTTCGATTTTTTCGGCTGCTTGTTCGCGGCTCATCGATTCAAGCGTGCCAGTTATCACAAAATTCTGGTCAGACAGCCGACCGACAGTTTTATTGTATTTTTTTACAATAACCCCTAAATTAAACATACTATCAAGCATATTCTGATTATCTTCGTCGGCAAAATATGCCAGTATGCTCTCGGCAACTTTGATTCCGATGCCGTCAATTTCAATTAGCTCTTCATACTTAGCTTGTTCAATAGCTTCAAAACTGCAAAACCTTTCAGCCAAGAGTTTGGCGGTTTCGCCACCAACATGACGGATTCCAAGCGCTGCAATAAACTTAGGCAATTCAGGATTTTTAGAGCTTTCAATTGCCGTGATTAAATTATCTGCCGAAAGCTCAGCAAACCTTTCAAGCCCGACCAAATCGTTCTTTTGCAACTTATAAATATCAGCGATATCAGAAACCAAACCAGATTCGACTAGGGCGTTGGCATTTTTTTCACCTAGATTTTCAATATCTAGACCATTCTTAGAAGCATAAAAAGTCAACGCCTTCTTTAAAATTATTTCAGAATTAGCACCTTTTATTCTGTAGGCGACTTCGCCAGCTGGACGCTCAAAATCAGTGCCTGGATATTGATGGGCTAAAGCTTGCTCAAAATCAAATTTAACAGTATTTTTCGGCCTGAGCTCAAATAAAACTCGACTGACTTTTGGAATAATATCGCCAGCCTTATACACAATCACCGTATCACCAATTCGGACATCGAGTCGCGCAATTTCATCTGCGTTATGCAAACTAGCGTGCTGAACGGTCGTGCCAGCAAGCTGAATAGGCGAAAATACCGCCACTGGAGTCGCAACACCAGTTCGGCCCAAGCTCAAGACGATATCCTGCACGATAGCGGTCGATTCTTCCGGCGGATATTTAAACGCGACCGCCGCCCGTGGCTGCTTGCCAACAATTCCTAGGCGCGCAAATTCCGCCCGATTATTGAGCTTAATTACTAAACCATCCGTATTAAACCGTAATTTATGGCGAGCTTCTGCCCAAGAATGCACAAAACCCATCACTCCTTTGATTGAACCAAGCTCAGTCGCTTGCTGGTTGCAAGCAAAACCAAGCTGAGTTAGCAATTTATAGGCGCTAAAGTTAGTTGGAATTAATTCAGGCTCATCATCTCGAATCAAATCATACGCAATAAATTTTAGTGGTCGTTTAGCTGTAATACTCGGGTCAAGCTGACGAATTGTGCCAGCCGCTAGATTGCGCGGATTAGCAAACTCTGGCTCGCCATTTTGTCGCCGAATCTCATTTAATTTCTCAAAATCATCTTTAAAAATCACAATCTCGCCACGAATTTCAGTTGTGCCCTCTAGAAAATCAGATGTATTTTTGGTCGCCAGCAAATGCAACGGAATATTTTTAATCGTACGAACATTACTCGTTACATCTTCGCCGACAAAAGAATCACCGCGCGTAACCGCCCGCATCAATTCTCCGTTTTCATAAATCAAAGAGCAGGCCAAACCATCCATTTTTACGTCGGCAAAAAACTCATGCACTAAATCTGGTGTAAGTTTTTCAATTCTCTCTAGCCAAGCTTGCACTTCAGCCTCAGAAAAAACATCGTTAAGGCTCAGCATTCGGCTAGTATGAGCTACTTTTTCAAAACCGCCTTTGACAATATTCCCTACTCGCTGAGTTGGTGAATTTGGCGAAATTAGCTCTGGATTTTTTGCTTCAATAGCTTTCAATTCCGAAAATAGCGAATCATAAATCGCATCATTCACACTTGGCGCATCCAAAGAATGGTATTCATAAGAATATTTATTGAGTAATGCTAAAAGCTCGCCATATCTAGATAGTGTATTTTTATTTTTTAGCGTCACTATCGATAATTCCTCTATACAACATATAGATGTAGCAAAAACTGAAGATTACAGCAGAACACACTAAAACGTAAAGCGTAAATGGTATGATCGCTAGATCTCCGACCACCTCAAATACAGATGAAAGCCCGCTCACTACTAGATAGACTGGGACCAAAACCAATAGCATGCCTAGCAAATCAACTAACAAGCACCATAAAACCCGTAAGATTACCCTGACTCTGCGTCCGATCACCATATTACCGGCAATTTTTATGGCTTGCATCGGATAGACCCCCGGAATCGCCACTACTACAAGCGCCAATACTGAACCGGTTACCCAATAAAGCGAAAGTGAAAGCATCAAAAAAACTACCGCCGCAAACACCATCGTTTCTACTCCACCAGTCAGAAAGTCCGTACTACGAGCGGCGCTATAAATAATTGTTGAAATCATCACCGGTATCAATTGGACAACCACAATCATCACGATAATTAGGGTTGAAATTACCGGAGAACCGGCGCTATACAGAGCATCCCGCAGCTTAATCTTATTACCAGCTAGCGAACTTCTAAGCGCCCAAACAACCACCAACCAGACAAACACCAGCCCAAGCACCAACCAAGTTTGCTGGAGTTCAGTAAGACTACTTGATAAGCCACCGGTCGAAAATACTGAGACTAGAAGCAATCCTGCCTTTCCAATCTCACCCCAATTGCCCTCAAAAACATTTGAACCAGTGCCTTCTAGCGTGTCGCTCAAAAGATTAATAAAGTCCTGCCCAAGCAGCCCAAATGTGATAATGCCGAAAAAGACGACTATCGCAAGTAAACTCAAAAAGAAGCGGCCATTCTGTTTAATGGCTCGCCAAACCGAGCCGGTGAATTCCCAATATCCAGGTAATTTAAGTTGTCGAACTGCATCGCGATGGCGAGTCAGCTTGAAGCTACGGTGAGGTCGGCGAGATTGGAAATCTTTAAATTTCTGAATGAGTTTCCTAATTTTTAGGCGAAAAACTATCCATAGATAATAGACGAAACCGACCCTCTCACCATCTTCGCTGTAGATTTTTTGCTTATTCATACTTTAGAGCTTTGCACTGTTCTCTTGCAGTCTCTTAATTCGGTCCTCTAACGGCGGATGAGTCGAAAACAATTTGTTCATAAAACCTTTTTTGAGTGGATTGTTGATATACATACTCGCCATCGAGGAATTTTGCCGCTGCATAGGCCGAGAATATTGTTGGAGTTTGGCTAGCGCCGAAATCATACCATCTGGGTGGCGGGTTAGCATCACGGCCGAGGCATCGGCTAGATATTCACGCTGACGCGAAATTGCTAGCTGCGTAATAGAAGCTAATAACGGTGCAATTACCGCAACAGCCAGGCCAATCAAAAGCGTGATTGGGTTTATAGAATCTCGATCGTCATCATTCAAAAATATAACACGCGCCAGAATATCTGCAATAAACCCAATCGCCGCCGTCAAGGCAAACGCCGCCATAGACACCCGAATATCGTAATTCTTGATGTGTGAAATCTCGTGCGCCATCACCGCTTCAAGCTCGGCTTTATCCATAATCTCTAGTAGTCCAGTCGTTGCACAAACTAGTGAGTTTTCTGGTTTAGTGCCAGCAGCAAAAGCATTGGGCGCTGGATCTTGAATCACATAAACCTTCGGCATCAAAATACCGGCAGTAATTGAAACCGTTTCGACCGCCGCATACAGTTCTGGCGCCTGCGAGCGCGTTACCTCTGTTGCACCACTCATTTTAATCGCGATTTTGCTCGACATTGTGTATTCCACAAACGCGTAAATCGCCGCAATTATCAGAGTCGTCCAAAAAATCGAAAAATCTCGATAACCCCAAGCAAAAGCCAAGCCAATTCCACCAATAATCGCTATAAACAGCGAGAAAATTAAAACCGTATTTCGTTTATTGGTGGAAATTGAGCTATACATATATAAATTACTACTCTAGAATTTCACTTGTGGAGCGTCTTCAACCGCTGCACGATCTTCTACTTCAAAGTAATCTCGGTTTTCAAAACCAAGCTTTTTGGCAAAGATATTAGTTGGGAAAGTTTTAATTTTGATATTCAAATCACGCGCACCGCCATTGTAAAATCGGCGAGCACCTTGGATTTTGTCTTCGATTTCTTGCTGTTGCTGCTGGAATCGAACAAAACCTTCGTTAGCTTTTAGCTCTGGATAAGCTTCTGCTACCGCAAAAAGCTTGCCAAGTGCCTGAGTCATCACATTTTCAGCTTCAGCCGCAGCTTTGACGTTATCGCCAGCTGAAAGTAGACCAGCACGTGCCGCAGATACATTTTGAAACACTTCACTTTCGTGTGCAGCGTAACCCTTTACAGTTTCTACTAGGTTCGGAATCAAATCCGCCCGATATTTTAGCTGAACAGTAATATCGCTCCACGCCTCATTGACGCGCTCGTTCAACCTTACAAGTGAGTTGTAAATGCTCCAAACAAACAGCAGAACCAAAACGATCACCGCCGCCAGAACACCTAACACAATCCACAATCCTGTCATAATATTTCTCCTTACTTAATTTATAGTTATATTATACGCTTATTCTTTGGGGATTTCAAGGTTTGGGCACG
>RZZT01000037.1 GCA_010014525.1 Candidatus Saccharimonadota bacterium
CATAAAATCTCCTCCTTCTAATTATTTTAAGAACCTATTCATAACCAGTGAAAAGAACTAAGAACATTCTCTAGGTTAGAAAATAGCCCCTAATATCATTATTGTATCACATTTGCTCCAAAATGTCAATAGCAAGTAAAAGCCACCCCGTAAAGAGTGGCTGGAATTTATAATATGGCACGGGCAAAGAGACTCGAACTCCCGACACCAGGTTTTGGAGACCTGTGCTCTACCAACTGAGCTATGCCCGTATTGCTGAATTATACCATATTTAGCCGCAGTTTTACAAGCAAATTTTATTTATCTGCGATTTTTTGGTAAAATATAGTTATGTCAATTATTGATGAAGAATTTGGCGAAATCGCGGTGCGCCGCAGTAAGATGGCGCGGTCAATCAAGATTTCGATTGCCCCAAATGGCAAATTACGTGCTAGTATGCCGCTTTATGCGCCCGAATTATCTCTGAAACGATTGGTCCGCTTAAATCGTGCGGAGCTTCGGCAAATGTTTAATGAGCAAAATTCGGATAAAATTTACAGAAATAACCAGCAAATTGGCAAAAGTCACACCTTGATTTTTAAACAAACTAGCAACCCGGACACAAAGATTTCTACCGAACAGCAATATATTGTCATTGAATTGGCCGAAGGCGAAGATTCGGAATCGTTCAAGACTCAAACTGAAATTAGGATGTTTGTTGGCAAGGTACTCCGTAAGCAGGCCAAAGCTTACCTGTCACGGCGGCTAGAATATTTAGCGCGCGAACATAATTTTGAATATGATCGAGTGCGATTTTCACACGCTAGCACTAGGTGGGGTAGCTGTAGCTCGAACGGCACGATTTCGCTGAATATCGGCTTGATGAATCTGCCGCATGAATTAATTGATTATGTGATTATCCACGAACTGTGCCATACTCGCCAAATGAATCATTCCGATAAGTTTTGGAGTGAGGTTGAAAAATACGACTCAGATTATAAAAAACACGTTTCTCAAATAAAAAAATATAATCCCGGAATTTGAAATTTTAGTTCAAAAAAACGTTGCAAAAAATACATTTTTTATATATACTGGTTATGTATAGTAATAAAAGGGGCAAAAATTGAAAATACTTATGCTCGGGTGGGAGCTCCCTCCTCATAATAGTGGTGGTTTAGGCGTAGCCTGTTTTTATATGGCCAAGGCTATGGCGAATGCTGGGGCCGAGATTGATTTTGTCGTCCCCTATTCTGAACAGCACGACGATATTAAATTTATGAATGTGCTCAACGCGACTCATCTTTCGGCGTTGCATAAATTTGGCGCCGGAGCTTATGATTCAGCTAACTTTAGGATTCGATCAGAATATAATTCGGGTAGTGCGCTTGATATTAGGTCTATCCAGCTTGAATATATGGCGTTTATTGAAAAGCTGCTTGAAGATAAAGATGCTTGGCCGGAGATAATCCACGCGCACGACTGGTTGACTATGGAGGCTGGTAAGCGAGCAAGCGAGATAACTGGCGCGCCGCTTATCACGCATATGCACGCAACGGAGTTTGACCGAGCTGGCGGCTCAGTTGGGAACCCGAATATTCATCATATCGAGTATGAAGGCGCTTCGGCCTCAGCTAAGGTGTTCGCAGTATCAAAAAATACTCGCCAAATCATCATCGATAAATATAAAATAGATCCTAGCAAAGTTGAAGTGGTTTATAATGCGATTGAGCCGGGTGATATGGCTTCTCTAGAGGATTACGATCAAGAGACTTATCGCTATCTTGAATACCTAAAAACCCAAGGCTACACGATTTTAATGACATTGACGCGCTTCACAGTGCAAAAAGGCTTAACTTATTTGATGGAAGCTACTGCTAAGGCGGCGGCTAAAAATCCTAAAATCGCTTTACTCTTGGTTGGTGATGGTGAGCAGCGCAACGAGTTGATTCGAATGGCGGCCAGCTATGGTATTGCTGATAAAGTGTTCTTTACGGGCTTTTTGCGTGGCGACCGTTGGCGTGATTCCTACGGCGTTGCCGATGTCTTTGTGCTGAGCTCAGTTAACGAGCCCTTCGGTTTGACTGCACTAGAGGCGGCCCATTTTAATAATGCCCTAATTTTGAGCCATCAATCTGGCGTAGCAGAAGTCTTGAATAGTGTTTTGAAATATGATTTTTGGGACGTTGAAAAGTTGGCCCGCCAAATTGTGGCTGTCTCAACCTCACCTTCTCTTCTAAAATCTCTAAAAGATGGCGTTCGCAAAGAGTATACTCGGATTTCGTGGCGAGACATCGCCGAGCAAATTATGGACGAATTTTATTCGGTATTAGGCGGTAGGGATGAATAAAAAATCGGTTGTTCTGTATTTGCACGTGCATCAGCCGTGGCGAATCCGAGATGATTACTCGGTTTTTGATATCGGTGCTGGGCAAAATTATTTCCGCGAAGGCGCAGGACTAGGGGCAGAGACTAACGGCGAAATCTTCCAAAAAGTTGCGGATAAATCATATTTACCTATGAATAATCTGCTTGAGAAGCTCTTGCGCGAGTACCCAGATTTCAATCTTTCGCTTTCAATCTCGGGCACTTTTATTGACCAAGCGCTGAAATTCGCGCCGCATGTAATAGACAGCTTTAAGCGGTTAGTTGATACTGGTCGGGTAGAATTGGTCGCGGAAACTTATTATCATTCGCTGGCATTTTTCTTTGACCAAAAAGAGTTTGAATTTCAGGTTAAAGCTCATCGCGATAAAATTCGTGAGGTTTTTGGTGTCGAGGCTACCGCTTTTCGGAATACCGAGCTTGCCTACAACGACGAGCTTGCTGCTTGGGCTGACAAGCAAGGCTTCAAAGCGATTTTGGCCGAGGGCTGGGACCCTATTCTGCAGTGGCGTTCGCCCAATCACGTCTATAAACCGAAGGGCACCGACAATATCAAACTACTTTTGAAAAATTATAAATTAAGCGATGATTTAGCTTTTCGTTTCTCCGACCCAAGTTGGGAGGAATACCCGCTTACAACACATAAATATATCCAATGGCTCAATACCGCGACTCATCACGGCGATTTGATAAATCTATTTATGGATTATGAAACTTTTGGCGAACACCAATGGGCAGATTCTGGCATTTTTGGTTTTTTTGATGATTTCGTGCATAAATGGCTATCTGGCAAAAATCATGGTTTTAAGACCATCAGTGAGGCTGCCGAAGCACCAGCAGTTGGTGAAATCTCTGTTCCGGAGACCACCACTTGGGCAGACACCGAGCGTGATTTGACGGCTTGGCTGGGTAATTCTATGCAAAAAGAAGCGATGAAACTGCTTTATGGCCTTAAGCCACTAGTTTATGCTAGCAAAGATGGGAAATTGGCCGAAGATTGGCGCCGCTTGCAGACTAGCGACCACGCCTATTATATGTGTACGAAATATTTCAACGACGGTACCGTTCACGCCTATTTTTCACCGTACAAAACCCCGTATGACGCATTTTTGTATTATATGGATGCTTTGCGTGATATGCGATACCGCTTGCAGCACGTTGAGGTTGTTCCTAGGAAGAACAATATTAACGATTTGTCTGTTATCGGGTCGAGACTCGCGTTGCGTAAAATACCAATATCGGCGGGGTCTGTGCATGTAGGTCCGTTTAATAGAGACAAAAGCCTAAGGATGGTCTGATGAATACCGTATTTCGGCTTGGTGGCGGCAAGATAGAGGTAAACATGAATAATTTTGGTCAGGTTTGTGATATTTTTATCCCAGAAATAGGAAAAAATATCCTCCCGAATCATCAAACAATCCACAAGATTGGTGTGTTTGTTGATGGAGATTGCTCATGGCTGAATGATGTATCTTGGTCTATAAATACGGAATACGATAGCTCGACTTCTACTTTAAAAACAGAGGCCGTTAGCCAGCAGCATCAAATCAAGCTTTGTTTTACAGATATTGTTAACGATGGTCAAATTTTGCGGAAAATTAAGATTGAAGATTTGAGCGGACGAGATCGCCAGTTTAAACTTTTCGCTTATCAGAACTTCATTCTCGGAAATAGTCCAATAGATAACGACACGGCACAGATTATAGATAGTGGTGCGGCGGCTTTGCACTATAGCGCAGGCATTTCGATTGTTGCTAGATTAGAGCTAAAGGCCGAATTTGGTTATCAGCTGTCCAATCACTACACGGTCGGATTATTTGGAGTTAACGGCCTAGAAGGCTCGTGGCGCGACGCCGAAGACGGAATTTTAAGCGGTTCTAAAGTTGAGCAAGGTCAAGCCGATTCAACCTTAGGTGTGGATTTAGATTTGCCGGCTAATCGTTCGTGCGAGTTGCACTATTCTCTGGCGTATAACAGCTTTCAGGGTCAAGCCGTGCAGCTGAGCCACAACTTGAGAGGCGATTCGTTTGAGAAACAGTATTTAAAATTTAGTAATAATTCACGTAAATGGCTCGTGAAATCAAGTAATTTTGTTAAGCAAATCGAACCGACGTTGCAAAAAAGCTTTACTGACAATTTAAGCTTGCTAAAATCGTCAATTAGTGGCGGTTTCATATTGGATAAAAATCTATCAGGCGTTAGCACTACCCGAAACGCCATATTTTCTGCTTGGCCGCTGATTCGGCTTGGTTATAAGGACGAATCTCTTGAAATCTTAGAGAAATATATTGAGTTATTTATGCGAGACGGCCTAATCCGACCCGCCTATCTAAACGGTGGCCAGATTACCGCTTCAAGGCTTCCCTATTTTACGATTAACAACCAAGAGTTTCCGCCAGCCTCGTTAGAAGATTCTGCGGCTTTATTGTTCATGATAGGTGAACATTATCATAAGTTCCACGATCAAGATTTTCTGGCGCGCAATTACAAAATTGTCATCAAACCATTGGCTGATTTTTTAACTAGTTTGACAGCTAAAGACGGTTCTCTGCCCACCAGCTATGATTTGTGGAGCGGTCAGTTGGAGTCTACCACGTTTGCTTATGGCCTCGCTTATGCAGCTTTAGACTCCGCATCTTTGGCTGCTAGCGGCTTGAGTAAAATAAAAGATGCTGCCAATTGGTGTTCCGCTGCTGATTTGTTGAAATACTATACCCAAACTGAAATGTGGAGTGACGATCAGGGCTATTTTTATCGCTCGCAGAAATCTGACGGAACTAAAGATTATCGAATTGATCCAGCGAGCCTATATAGCGCATATATGTTTGGCATATTGCAGTATGACTCACCGCAAATCGCGCGCGCAATCGAGACGTTACAGTCTTCTCTGCCGAATATATACTTTACACGCTCGCTCGCACCGATTGCAAGAGGGCATGAACTTTTGCCTAGTTTATGGCTAGCGGAGATACTTATCAACCAAGGTCGAAAAGATGAGGCTATAGGAATTCTCAACTATGTAAGTAGTGTCATTGAGCATGATCACAACGCCCCCACTTGGGTTCGAGCCGAGTTTTTATCTGCGCTCCTAGATACAGTTTCTTGAATTTTAGGGCCAAAATAAAACACCTTCTCGTAATGTAGAAGGTGTTTTAGAATTAGCCTTTTCGTGGTTTAACTTCATTTCGGCCAAGTGATTTCTTGGTTTCAGTGAAAGTTTCGTGTTGGCGGGTCTTTGGGTTGTATTTCCTAAGAACTAGTTTTTCAGGTGTATTCTGAGTATTTTTTCGAGTATAGTATAATCGGTGCCCAGACTCATCGCTGACAAGACCAACAATCTTTCGTTTCGTATTCTTTTTTGCCATATTCTCTCGTTTAATTTGTTATTTAACTTCTAAACTATTTTAGCATAAATCAGCGGTTAAATCAAGCCAAAAGCATAGTTTCCTACTTTTGATTGACTTTTTACTCAATTTGTGCTATAATATAAGTATGAATAATTTACGAAAAAACCTCACTAAATGGCTTGTAATTGAAGACCAACGCCTAGCTCAGCAGCGCTTCTATTTACTGGTGGCAGTTTTGTCTCTGCTGGCGGCAAGTTTAATTGGCTTAATAAATTACAGTTTGGGCCAAAAAATCTTAATTATCACAATTGCATCATCCGGAATTTTCTTGATTAATGCCATCGCTTGGGCGCTACAAAAGGCTTTTGTCGAGAACATCTTTGGTGCTTCGCCTTCTGCGCCGAAGGTTGCCGCTAAAACTGCAGCTAAACGTGCTAGAAAATAAGCGAAGTAACCGCAAGATACTAGCCTAGTTGAGTCTTGGAAAGTAGCAGTGGGTATGTTATAATATCATTGTTGCCGCGATAGCTCAGCTGGTAGAGCGCATCCATGGTAAGGATGAGGTCTCGGGTTCAATCCCCGATCGTGGCTCCAT
>RZZT01000038.1 GCA_010014525.1 Candidatus Saccharimonadota bacterium
GAGAAGAAGCGATGGTAATACCACGAGCTTTTTCTTCTGGTGCGTTGTCAATCTGATCATACGCAATTGGTTTGTTAACTTCTGAAGGAAGTTTTTTTGCAAGAACTGCTGTAATAGCCGCTGTAAGAGTTGTCTTACCGTGGTCAACGTGTCCCATAGTACCAACGTTTACATGTGGCTTTGTGCGGTCAAATTCTGCCATTTGGAATTTCTCCTTTTGTTTAATAATATTTCACGCGTCGCGCGAGCAGCACTTAGCTTCTCGTTTGATTGAGTCGCCTGCGCTAAAAACGCACGACGCGACGCTACCTGTAATTATAGACTATTTAAGGTTATTTGTAAAGGGCTTTTAGCCAATTTTTAGTGTAAATATTCTAGCAAACCTAGCTTATTATTTAGGCGTTTTGTATAGGCCCTCGTGTTTTTTACTGTCAAAAATCATTGTCGGAATTCGCTTAGTTTTTATCTGATTTTCGATAATATCACGGTTATGAATCAACTTCTCTTGCACAAATTCACTATCAGCGTCTACAGAAATCTGTTTGATTTCATCTTTGCTATACCCAGCCTCCTCCAACCAAGCGTGGATAGTTTCAACTGCTTTTTCTTCGGGATAAGCTCGGCCAGCAGTTCCGTTAAAAGCATCTTGGTAATAATCGCCATTTTCATCTTTCTTAGCGAATAGATTATCGATAATCACCCATTCAGCACCAACACCTTTTTCTGAGTCTATACCCCTTACAGCCTCAAGATATCGTGCTAGAAGCTCTGGATTTGTAAATTTATCACCATCTTCACCTCTGATAACATAAGGAATGACGTAAGTTTTGTATTTATTAAAGAATCCACTGTCTTTTTGCGCCTGATATGATCGACGGCAAATAATACAACCTGGGTCAAATAGATCTATCGCTACTTCAGTAGGCTGAACTGAGCCCGTATCTTGGCCAAAGTAAGTTGCGCCTTCAGGCACGAAATCCTCAGCTTTCCAGTTAGTTAGTCGAGCCGGTAAAGCACCGAAAACTTCGCCCCATTCGTCAAACCAGTCAACTACTGGGTTTCCACTGCCAACGCTATCAATCGAGCAAGCTTCGGCCGAGCTCAATGCGCAGGCGTCCGGAGTCCGCACATCACAAGTTCCATAAACATATAGAGCCAAACCAGCTTTCGCCACTGTTAGCAATGACCAAATCGTTACCAATATAATCAAAAAAGCGCTAATTTCAATTCCAATCGAAACCGGCTTAACCCAGTTTTTATGGCGGACAATCAATTTGCTGAGAACACTATCTTTGATTTCGTCTTTAAAGTTGCTATCACAAGCCCTAAAAGTCGCGCGCCGCGTGAAGCAATATGTCGCCTTTTTGAATAATCGGCTAATCGTGTCAGCCTGTTTTTTAAACCCAAATAGCCGGAGGGCTGGCGTAAATAGCCAAATCACCAGCAAAATTATAAATGCAGCAATGCAAATCATTAGTTAAATATCCTTTCTAATACGTTTTTTAGTTTAGTGATATCTGCCTCGGTGTTGTGTAGGCCGATAGAAATTCGCACTTGATGCGGCAAATCTAGCTTTTCTTTCAGATAATAATGGGCACAAAAATATCCGCTGCGCACCATAATGCCTTCATCGCTCAGAGCTTTAGCAATTGAGTGCCCGCCTAGACTCTCATGCGAGAAGCTAATTACTGGCGCGGCTGCTTTATTTAAGACCTTTACGCCTGGTTGCTTTTGTAGGAAATCATAAATCTCACCAGCAAATTCATTAACGCGCGAAGTTTTCTTAGCTTTTTGCAGCCAATTAATCGCCGTTTTAAGTGCGATAATCTCGCCCCAAGCCTGCAAACCTGGCTCAAAAATCGCATGTGCGTGGTCGCTACCGAGCAAAGTATAACTATCTTTAGTTACGCTCGAAACCATACCACCACCAACGAAATCCGTCTCAACATATGGCAGTAAATCTTTGCGCACCACCATAATACCAAGACTCGCTGAATACATTTTATGCGCACTTGAACAAATTGCATCAGCCTGAATTTTTTGCAGGAGTTCATAGTTTGAGCCCAAAGTCTGCGCGGCGTCAATAATCACAAATCCACCAGACTTTTTAACTTTTTTAACCAATTCTTTGATATTTTTTAGTTCGCGACCGTCAACATTGCTTGATGTGTTCATCACCACCAAACTGCGCGCGAAATCATAGTCTAAGTCAATCGAGCCATCGTCTTGCCTCTCTAGAACCACCCGCTCAATATCGTGCTTTTTGGCAAACTCTATCGTCGAGAGAAAAACCGAATTGTGTTCAATCTCGCTAGTAATCACCTTGTCGACCGGTAAATTTAGCTGCGACAGCAGCAAATTGAGGCCGTAAGTCGTGTTAAGCGTAAAACTCACAAAATAATGCTTGCCATTCAATTTTAGCAAGTCAAGCACCGCCTGCCGAGATTCGGCGACTTTATCATCAACCTTTCTGCCCCATTCATATTTTACGCGTTCACCACAAGAGTTGTACTCCATATAGTATTCGTTCAGGGCATCAATCACCGGTTGCGGGCGCAAACTCTGACACGCTGAATCGAAATAAGTTGACTTTTCATCAAGATACCCAAAATCGCTCATTTTCCTCCTTTATAGTTAGACCTATTTTACCACTCTTAGGCTGCTAAGTAAAGGCTTCACGCTTATGAAATGATTTTTTTAAGGTGTTTTTAAGGTGAAGATTGTTTCATGCCACTTAATAATCTGATATTTTTAGCTCACCCTTAGCTAGAATCTCGTGGGCTTTTTGTGTTGCTACAAGATCGGCATTTAGGTATGATCCACCGACTCCACCAAGAACAGTTTTTGGTGAACGATAATAATTATACTCGCCGATGCGAGCAATCGGCTCTAGGTCATCAATTGAATCTTCATCTTCGCTAAACCATCCTAGAGAGATACCTGGCTGGTTACGATCATTATTCGATTTAGTTACAAAATACACTGCAGTGACTGCTGCGATTAATAGCATCACGGCCAAAATACATACTTTGATCCGTATTTTACCACCAGTTGTGTTTTCTTTTTTCATAAGTTTTCTTTTGCAAAGTTGCTATGTTTTTATTTTAAGCCTTTTATTCAAAAAAATGCAAATCAAAACCGCCCCAACAAGAGGCGGTTTTATAATAATCATAAACTATTTTGCGTTGCGCTTTTCGATAATTTCGGCAGCAACGTTTGGTGGAACTTCTTCGTATTGTGCTAACTCCATGGTGCTGGCTGCGCGGCCTTGGCTCATCGAGCGGAGGTCGTTAGTATAACCAAACATATTTGCTAGAGGCACAAATCCACGAATCAATTTCGCGCCTGGGACGTCTTCCATCGCGTCTACGCGGCCACGACGCGAGTTTAAGTCGCCGATTACATCGCCCATGAATTCTTCTGGGGTAGTAATTTCAACTTTCATCACCGGCTCAAGCAGAGCTGGTTTCGCTTCTTTAATACCTTTTCGAGTCGCAAGCGCACCAGCCAGTTTAAAGGCTAGCTCACTCGAGTCGACATCATGGTAAGAACCGTCATACAGAGTTGCTTTGACATCAACTACTGGATAGCCAGCAATCACGCCACCGGCCAAAGTCTCAGTAACACCTTGTTCAACTGGCTTGCGGTATTCTTGCGGCACTACACCACCTTTAATTTCGTCGACAAATTCAAAGCCTTTTCCGGTTTCATTTGGTTCAAATTTAATCCAAACATCACCATACTGACCACGTCCACCAGACTGTTTTGCGTGCTTACCTTGAACTTGAGCTATGCCACGAATTGTCTCGCGAAAGGCCACTTGAGGCTCGCCGACATTGGCTTCGACTTTAAATTCGCGCTTCATGCGGTCAATGTAAATTTCTAGGTGAAGTTCACCCATCCCGCGCATAATCGTCTGGCCAGTTTCTTCATCAGTATGCACACGGAAAGTTGGGTCTTCTTCTGTCAAACGCTGTAGAGCGATACCCATTTTTTCTTGGTCGGCTTTAGTTTTTGGCTCAACCGCAATCGAAACTGGAGGATCTGAAAACTCAATTGATTCAAGCGTAATTGGGTGTGCCACATCTGAAAGAGTTGTACCAGTTGTGGTGTTTTTAAGACCAACAACCGCTGCAATATCGCCCGCGCTGATTTCGGTAATATCTTCACGCTTATCAGCATGCATTCGCACTAGGCGGCCAACGCGCTCTTTGTCGCCAGTAGTTGTATTTAAGATATATGAACCAGCTTTTAGCGTACCAGAATAAACGCGCACAAAGATTAATTTACCAACGAATGGGTCGGTCGCAATCTTAAATGCTAGGGCCGCTAGAGGTTCTTTTTCATCTGGTTGGCGAGCAATTTCTTCGCCAGTTTTTGGGTTCATTCCGTGAACCGCGCCAACATCAATTGGGCTCGGCAAATAGTCAACCATAAGGTCAAGAACTTTTTCCACGATTACACCGCGACCGTCACCGCCAGTTACAAGATAGAAATCACCAGATAGAACTCGCTTACGCAAAGCTGCCTTTAGCTCGTCAACAGTGATTGATTCTTCGCCTTCTTCAAGGAATCGTTCGAACAATTCGTCATCCGCCTCAACTGCAGCTTCAACTAGTCGTCCACGATATTCCTTAGCCTTTTCAAGCATATTAGCTGGGATTTCACCGACTTTTAGCTCGTGGTCAGCGTAATCATCATAAGTGTAAGATTTCATATCAACAAGGTCAACAACACCATTAATATCTTTTTCAAAGCCAATTGGTAGATGAATCGCAAGCGCGTTTTTACTCAAACGGTTGTGAATTGTATCAAGAGATTTGTAAAAATCACCACCAGTTTGGTTAATTTTATTAACAAAACAGATACGAGGCACGCCGTATTTGTTGGCTTGGCGCCACACAGTTTCGGTCTGCGCCTCCACACCCATTTTACCGTCGAAGACAGTTACGGCGCCATCAAGCACGCGTAAGCTTCGCTCCACCTCAACTGTAAAGTCGATATGCCCAGGGGTATCAATAATATTAATTTTGTGGTCTCGCCAAAAACAAGTCACGGCCGCAGAAGTAATAGTAATTCCGCGCTCTTTTTCCTGTTCCATCCAGTCAGTAGTCGCGCCATCACCATCACCTTTCACAACACCAATTTTGTGAGTAAGGCCAGTTCGGTAAAGAATTCCTTCCGTAGTTGTAGTCTTACCAGCGTCGATGTGTGCGATAATACCGATATTGCGGGATTGTCCTAGTGGTACATTTTTTGCCATTTTATTCCTTTTTACTTATATTATTAAACTGTTTTTGCGCTTTTAAATGCTTTTTAGCTAGCGGCAAAATTTTGCATAAATTAAGCCAGCACAAAAACAGCGCTTCGCTGATAATTTTAACATATTTTATAGGTAAAGTAAAGGCGGAAATATGAGGCTAGCGCCAAAGGATATAAAAGTGCCACAAGCGTTCTCATTGCTTCCCAACATCGAATACTAATAGCAGAGAAGGCTAGCCATCAATACAGTAAACCCCGCCGCTTTCAAGTGATAGCTGAATAGCGTAACGATTCTGTTGATTAGGAACCCTGCTTACAGCGCCATTATCTTCACATTTAAAACCAGCACGCGCACCCGCCCAGTCGGTATCAGGATTGCCGAAAAGATATACATAGATTCTCGACCGATTCGTCTCCTCGCCATATACGCTATCAGGCATTCTGCTGCTAGACAAGCTAAAATTAGCATTATACGCGCCCAACGAATAAGGTCTCCCATCGGGGTCCTTAAAAGTATCACCCTTCTTACCTATGTAGTCCCAAAAGCGACCATATATAGGAGTGCCATCTGCCTTAAAACTGAACGCTCCGCCCACTTGAGGCATTTTACCCTTATTGTTAGATCTATACCTCTCAATAGCGTCCTTCACTCTTGCCGCATCATTCTTCCGCTGCGCATCCCGCTGGTTTCGTTGCAAGGCCGGCACGGCCACGAACACCATCAAGAATATAAGTCCAGCGATTGCGAGAACTAACACAACTTCTATAATAGTAAAACCATATTTCTTATTTTTAAGCATAACCTAATTTTACTAAAAAAAAATCTAAGTCAAGCGGAAAAACTACATCAAAGGATTCTTAAACAAAAGAGCGCCTCACTCAAGCACTCTTTAATTAAATATACCTGGGGGGTTATTCAGTTTTCGCCTCTAGATCTTCGATTCGCTTCTTTAGTGCTTCATACGTATCATCTTCTGTAGACGTCGAATCTTGAGGGTTTAAGT
>RZZT01000084.1 GCA_010014525.1 Candidatus Saccharimonadota bacterium
TAGCCGGCAAAACCTCTAGATTAGTCAAAATAAATTCAAGCCCAGCGCCCTCGCCCAGCGCAACCTTTTCATGAATCATATCATAAAGATTGGCATTCTTCGCCGTCGTGACCTTTTAGCCAAACTAGCTTAGCGCTTGACTGCTCATAAACCTCAAGCAGCGACTTAACAATATCCAGATTGGCGATTTCGCCCCTCGATTTCTTCCAGCCTTTAGCGCGCCAACCCGGAGCCCACTTAGTCAAAACATTAATCCAAAATTCACTATCGGTCCTAATTTCGGCCGCCTCAGCCCCAACAAGCTCTAGCGCTCGCTTCAGGGCCAAGCCTTCCATCCTAATATTAGTACTCTCCGCCTCAGCACCAAGAGCAATCGGTTGCCCGTTTTCAATCACCGCAAAGCCACCCGGGCCAGGGTTGGGCGATGCACTACCGTCTGTATACAAAATTCTCATAGAGCTATTTTAACACAAACTCATCAGGAAACTTAGCTAAGATTAGGTCGACCACCGCTTTTACTACAGAGTCGAGCGGCTGTTCTGAGTTAATTCTAACAATTCGCTCTGAATTTTGCTTTTGGAGATCCAAAAAGCCGTCTCTGACTTTTTGATGAAAATCTAATTCCTCGGAATCAAAGCGATTTTTATCTTTATCACCACGAGCAGAGACTCGCTCTAGCCCAACCTTGGGCGATACATCAAGAAAAATTGTCAAATTCGGCATTAATCCTTCCGTAGCAAACCGGTTGACTTCCAAAACCTCATTCACCCCAACACCCCGCACCAACCCCTGGTAAACTACCGACGAATTTATAAATCGATCACAAAATACAGGCTGGCCCTTACTCAATGCCGGCAATATTTTTTCAACCAAATGCTCCCGACGAGCCGCTGCAAATAACAACGTTTCGGTCAGGGAATCAATTTGTTGGCCCAAAATAACCTGACGAATACTCTCCGCACTAGGTACCCCGCCCGGTTCGCGGGTAAACACTATCTCTTGGCCGTTTCTTGCCTGAATCAGCTCTGCAATTCTTGAAATAACAGTAGTCTTGCCAGCGCCCTCTCCGCCTTCAAAAGTAATAAATGGCGGATTTTTAGTTGGTTTAGGCGCCAAAGTTTTTCTCGGCTACTGCCCAATCCAATACATTCCAGTAGGCGTCGATAAAATC
>RZZT01000039.1:0-5000 GCA_010014525.1 Candidatus Saccharimonadota bacterium
GAAGTCACTTCTCCGCCGGCAATAATTTCTTCTTTCATCGTCCTAAAGACACCTCTGACGGCAAGCGCTCCAATCTCTGTTTCGACTATTTCTGGCGCAAGTAATTTTTCCATTTCCGCTCGTACATCATCGATTAGTTCATAAATAACCTTAAAAATACGCACTTCTACGCGGTCACGCACGGCAATTTTTTTGATTGCGGCGGGTAGACCAACATTAAAACCATAAATAATTGTGTTTTCACCAGCCGATGCCAAGCGTACGTCGTTTTCGGAAACATTTCCAACGCTGGCTTTTACAATGTGTAGGTTGATTTCACCATCGGTATCAATCAAGCGCAAGCTGTCCGAGACAGAAGTCAAAGAGCCCTGCACATCGGCCTTGATTAAAATATTCAGGTCAGCAGCATCGTGTTGCTGGTTCATCATCTTTAACAAATCTGCGCCGGTTACGTTGGCGGTTGCGGCGTTGCGAGCAGCCTCAGATTTTGCATCTTGTGAGGCTTTACGAGCTATTTTTTCATTTTTAACAATCTTAAACACGTCGCCAAATTGCGGAAGCTCTTTAAAACCCGTCACAATAACAGGGGTTGAAGGACCGGCTTTTTTGATTGTATCATTCTTAAAATCTAGCAATGTGCGGATTTTACCATAAGTTTCACCAGCGATAATGAAATCTCCGGCCTTAATTTCGCCTTGCTCAACCAAAATTGAGACGACTGAACCTTTGCCGACTTCCATATGCGATTCGATCACCAAACCTTCGGCCGCAACGTCCGTGTCAGCTTTTAGATCTTCCATATCAGCGGTCAAAAGGACCATATCTAGCAACTTATCGATCCCCTCACCAGTTTTAGCAGAGATGGGAATCATTACCACATCGCCGCCCCATTCCTCGGGAGTGAGACCTTTCTCGGCCAATTCAGCCATTACGCGGTTTTTGTCGGCAGTATCTTTATCCATTTTGTTAATCGCAACAACGATTTTCGCATTGGCATTTTGCGCAAACCGAATCGCCTCAATTGTTTGAGGCTTCACACCGTCATCAGCTGCCACAACAATTACCACCACATCCGTTAGAGTGGCCCCGTGTTGACGAAGGGCTGCAAAAGCTTCGTGACCTGGCGTATCAAGCAAGGTAATCACTCGGCCTTTTCGTTCGGTCTGATAAGCCGAGATGTGTTGAGTAATTCCACCCGCTTCAACATCAACTGTGTGTTTGCTCAAAATCGTATCAAGAAGTGTTGTTTTTCCGTGGTCAACGTGGCCCATAACGGCAACAATCGGCGGACGAGGTTTAGCATCCTCCGACGATTGTCGGCGCAAATTAATACGACTCGTAACGGTGTCGCTTTTCGCCTTTTTCTTGATTTCAACATCTTCTAGCCCAAGCTCCTCTACGATAATTGTAGCTGTCTCAAAATCAATCCTCTGATTGATCGTGGCAACAATTCCGTTTTTAAAAAGCTCACCAATCAGGCTTGTAACGGGCAAATTTAAAGCGCCAGCCAACTCATCAACAGTAATTGAATCCGTTATATTTACGATTTTCTTCTGCGCCATTACAAACCTCCTAATGGTTTAATTTTCGCGTTTTAATCTTTCAAAACACAAATTTTTATTTTATTTCACTAAGCTTAATGAAATTTTTCGGCTGTCTTTGTCAATGTCGATTACGACAAATTCTTTTCGCTCATTTAGAGTGAAGACATTTTCTGGGTCAGCGCCATCGCCTTTACCGAGCTCCGAAACATGAACCAAAGCTTCAACAGCTGGGCTGATTTGCACAAAAGCGCCAAATGGCGTAATTCGAGTTACAGTTCCTTCAACTTTACTGCCTTTTTTGATCTTTTCAGCTTGGCTCATCCAAGGATCTTCGGTCAACTGCTTCATACTTAGGCTCAAGCGGTCTTTATCAATTGAGATAATTTTCGCTTTGATAGTATCACCAACTTTTACATAGTCCTTAGGATTGTTTACGCGCTCCCAAGAGATTTCTGAAATGTGAACTAGACCTTCGATACCTTCAACATTTACGAAAACGCCAAAGTCTACTACACCAGTTACAACACCTTCAACCATATCACCAATCTTCATGCTTTCAAAACGTTCGTTTAGACCGTCTTTAATCGCTTCTTTTTCGCTGAAAATTAGCTTGTTAGCTTTTCGGTCAGCGTCCAAAATACGGACACTGATTGACTTGTTGATAAGCGCGTTTAAGCGGCTCAAAATTTCATCTTTATCGCTTGCCCCTACCCGTGGGTAGTGCTCTGCTGAAAGTTGAGAAACCGGCAAGAATCCTCGCACACCTTCATATTCAACTAGCAGTCCGCCACGGTTTGCATCGTATGGTGTAATCTCGATGATTCCACCGTCTTCAAGTTTAGCGATTACCTCTTCCCAGCCGCGATCTTTAGCAGCTTTACGCAAAGATAGCAACACCATTCCGTCATCCATTTCAGTATCAACGATACTTGCGGTAACTTCCTCACCCTCCACTAGGCTTTTTGAGAACCCAGCTTCGCGGCGCGGTACGAAACCAACACCCCTCGCACCAAGATCGATTAAAATCTCGTGCTTTTTTACAGATAAAACAACACCCTCTACTGTTTCACCTTGATCGATTTGGCTGACGCTGTCTGGAGCACCAGCCAGCAATTCATCCATTGTTATTTTGGCATTTGCCATAAGTCTTTTAAGACTCCTTCCTTTGTTGTATTTCCTTAAACATAGCCAAATAGCTCTGCTTAGAGATTATTACAATTATACACTGTTTCAAGATTGAAAGCAAGGGTCTAGGCGAAATTTTTACCTTCTAGACAGCGCCCCGAAATCAAATCTATTTATTATCCAAACAATAATAGCCACCATTCTCAAGCTTAATCTGAATAGCAGAAAAGGCGTTGTTGCCGCCTTGATCGATTAGATTTCCGTCACGACAGTATACACCTGAGTTATAATAGATTTCGCCAATTTCAGGCGCACGAGACTCCCAAAATCTCACAAACGTATATTTTTCACCGGTCGTTGGGTCGAGAAACTCTTCGTCCGGCAACATATATGAGTCACGAAGAGTGTTTAAATCATTATAATAATGATAGTCCCTGACATACCGACCTTTATTATTAGTTTTATAGTTTTGTATTAACGACATAACACGCGACAATGTTCATTCATGATTACCCCCGAGAGTCAAGTTTTCTGATTTGCCAACTTCTCCAAAAAAAGTTAAAATAGAATCATGATAATTACAATTGATACCGGTGGCACAAAAACTTTAATCGCTGGGTTCTCTGAGCGCGGCAAAATTCTAGCAAAAACTAAATTTCCAACGCCAAAACAGCCAAAAAAATATATTAATGCTATCAGTGAAAACTTAAAAGATCTATTCGAAGAATATTTTAATCAAGGCCAAGTGGAAGCGATATCGGTAGCGATGCCGGCCGTTATTGAGGAAGGGATAGTTATTTGGGCCCAGAATTTGCGTTGGCGAAATTTCGACGTAAAATCAGAATTGCAGACCGTTTTTGGCAAGAAAATACCCATCTTCGTAGAAAACGATGCTAATTTAGCGGGATTATCTGAAGCACGACTCCTAGAAAAACCAGAAAATACAGTCCTCTATCTAACCGTCTCAACCGGCATTGGTGCTGGAATTATATCTGAGAATAATATCAATCGTGGACTCCGCAAAAGCGAAGCCGGCCGAATTATCGTAGAATACGACGGCTCAATGCGCGAATGGGAAAATTTCGCTAGCGGTAAAGCGATTTTTGAAACATATGGGACCTACGTAAGAGATATCACTAGGCCCAAAATATGGCTCAATATTTCAGACCGAATTAGCCGTGGGCTATTAGTCCTAATTCCAATTGTCCAGCCTGAAATTATTATCATCGGCGGTAGCGTTGGCTCGCAGTTCGAAAAATACGGCCGTATGCTAACTAATATCGTCAAAGATCGCCTGCCGACCAATATACCCTGCCCGCGCATCGTTAAGGCTCAAAATCCAGAGGAGGCTGTAATTTATGGATGCTACGAATACGCCAAAGATCAACTTGATAAATAATCTTCGGCAGGATTTTTCACAATTTCAGTTTGAGCTATCAGATAATTTTCACTGGTCAAACAGTAAAAATACCGTATTTTATCCAGAGATTGGAAGCCTAGATAATAATTTTTATAACTTATCCCTACTGCACGAGCTCGCGCATGCGATTTTGGTCCACTCCAACTATAATCTGGACATTGATTTATTGAAAATAGAGACAGAAGCCTGGGATCTAGCCTCTAAAGTCTTAGCACCTAAATATAGCATAGACATAGAAGATAATTTTATACAGGACAATCTAGACACTTACCGAGACTGGATGCATCACAGGAGTTTATGCCCGAATTGTAACATTAATGGGTTTCAACAGTCTGATTTAAGATATAAATGTCCGTCTTGTGGCGAAATTTGGCAGCCAAACGAAGCAAAGTTCACCATGTTGCGCCGATACAATAAAAAATAGCCTCATTTAGGGGCTATTTTTTATTTATTTAAGTTTTATTCTCCTAGGCGAACATCAATTTTTGAAGTTTCACTAAACTCAGTAGTAGAGATTGCAGTTCGAGCTTTTCCACGGCGACTAATGCGCCCACCTTTTTGTCCAGCAATTTTTGCTAGTTCGCGGTTAGCAGCGAATCCACCGGTTGTACCGTTTTTTCCGCCTTTTTGGCCAATCTTTGAATAAAAATCTTTACCGTATTTTGATTTATTTGTGGCAGCCGCTTTGGCCCCACCTGCTTTTGTTCCAGCCATTTAATCTCCTTTGATAATATCTTAACTGTTTTATAATAAGCATTATATCATAGTTTAAGCATTTTGTCAATATTTACATAAGGACTTTTTTATTTTATAGCTATGTTATTGATTTTTTACACTTATAATGTTAGAATATAAATATTATGAAATTCTCTCTTGGCGGATTTATGTTTGGTGCTATAGCGATGATTGTC
>RZZT01000085.1 GCA_010014525.1 Candidatus Saccharimonadota bacterium
CAGAGCGCGTGATTCGATAGCACTTTTTGGCTGAGGAATATTTTGCTTAAAAAATACAAAAAATGCCGCCGACATCAACAAAATAGACACTGAAAAATTACTCAAAGCTAAATTCCCACGCTGAGTAGCAAGCATCAGAACTACGCTGAAAATATAGCCCACAGTTGCCGCGGTGTAAAGCTTGACGCGAGTCTTAGATGAGAGCTGAAAATTATGAAGATAATAACCAATCATAAAATAACCAGCACTAATTGCAAAACTCTCACTAAATGGCGAAACCATCGAGGCGATGCGAGCTAGTAAACTCATATCTATAGAAGACCAATTCCCGCTCATCTGCTGTGTAATCACTTCATATATAATACCCCAAAGCGTGCGCACCAATACACCAAAAATGAATAATTTGAGTAGATTTTTAACTTCGCGGCGAGTTGAATGATTGATAATTTTACGAATATAAGGCGCCAAAAAGTACAGAATTATCAGTTGCGGCAAGAACCAGAGATGGTAATGTAAAATATCCGCATAATAGTCAGTTGGAAGATCGAGGCCAATTTCTTGGCGGCTAAGCTGTACAAGAATCGCCCGGAGCCCAACATAAAAGATCGTCCAGCCAATATAGATTGCAATATATTTAAACGCTAACTTAGCAGTTTTAACCCGCGCTAGAAGCTTAGGGCTGAGAAAGATCGCACCTGAAATCATAAAGAACAGTGGCACTGCTACATATGCCACTGTATCAAACATTGTGATAACCACAAATTGCTCATTAGTCGCCGACCGATCCCAAAAGATTTTCAGCACGTGAATTAGCACCACAAAGAACGACGCTAAGATTCGCAGTAGGTCTAGGTAGATGATGCGAGTTGGCCGTTTAGCGGCTTTATTCAAACTGGTGAGCGATACCCGTGATTTCATTACGCCGCCTAATTGAAACGGACGCTATCCTGACCGCTATCAACCGGTGCTTCATAGATGTTTGTTGTGTTATTTACAACATTAGCCTCATCAATATGTGTATTCTCGGCTACCCAACGCATCATATTATAGTTCAACCAGAAACCGTAGATTCCGAGAGTAATAACCGTCAATAATAGCCAAATAATCCATTTTATCAACAG
>RZZT01000086.1 GCA_010014525.1 Candidatus Saccharimonadota bacterium
GGTTCATCCGACATTTCGAGTGATAGTGATATAAAGCAGAAAACTGCTGTATAATTTGTATATTTGAATATTCACAAACAAATGTACAGTTATGAACAGCAGTTTTCTATATCATGCGTGGGGTTTATACAACCATAAATGCACCTGTGAAGCATACAAAGGTAATACAATTATCTTGCATATTGAATCAAAAAAGCGGGAGAAAGTCTGTCCCAAGTGCGGTTGTCATCAATTGGTCAAGAACGGTTTTCGCATCCGCGACTTCATCGGTCTTCCGATAGGCGGCAAGAAGGTGATAATCCGTATGAAAGTCCAACGTTACAAGTGTAAGATTGAAGATTGTGATTATGATAGGCAAGAGAAGATCCCCTTTGCCACGGGCAGTTGTAGCTATACTCATCGTTTCGCCAGATATGTAGTTGGCTTGTTAAAGGCTATGACCTTGAAAGATACAGCCAATCTTTTGGGTGTGACATGGGACACCATCAAAGATATCCATACCCGTCATCTTGAATACCATTATGCTCCTCCTTCGCTTGAAGGAGTGTGTTGTATTGGAATAGATGAATTTGCGGTGAGGAAAGGACATGTGTACAAGACAATTGTGGTTGACTTAAAGAGTGGTCGTATCATCTATGTCGGTGACGGCAAGGGAGCTGATGCCTTGGATGGCTTCTGGCAACGAGTTAGAAAAAAGGGTATTGACATCAGGTATGTTGCAACCGACCTATCTGCGGCTTTCATTTCATCCGTATATAAAAATTGTCCTAATGCAGTGCATGTGTTTGACCATTTCCATGTGGTAAAGCTGATGAACGAAAAGTTGGATGAGATACGCAGGGTGCAATACAACATGGAAAAAGACATCAACAAACGTAAAGTGTTGAAAGGTACGCGCTACCTGCTGCTGAGCAATAGCGAGGACATCTTTGACAAGAAGTATAAGACAAGACTTGACAATGCGTTGAATATGAACAAGCCCCTGTCACAGGCTTACTACCTTAAAGAACAGCTCCGGGAAATTTGGACGCAGGTTAATAAGGACGAAGCCGAAAAGGTCATACTTGATTGGGTAAAGCAGGCGAAAGAAAGTAAAGTTC
>RZZT01000040.1 GCA_010014525.1 Candidatus Saccharimonadota bacterium
GTAGCTATTTGCTTTTTTGGACGCTCTGCGACAATCGCATCAGCAATTCGATTAGCAAAACCACGCTTCTCTTCGCCGAATTTAGTCAGAATTCCGATTAAATATTTTTTACTTGAGTGATTAACGATCGAGGCTGCAGTTTTTTCTGCGCTCGGATCCATTCGCATGTCAAGTGGGCCATTTTTATTGAACGAGAATCCACGCTCCGCAATATCTAACTGCGGCGAGGATACGCCCAAATCGGCCAAAATCAAATCAAATTTCTGTCCTTCTTCTACTAGCAATTTAGCTGCCGCCAGAAAATCCTGATGCATTAATCTCGCGCCTTTTTCTTTAAAAGGCTCAAGGGTTTGTATCGCATTTTCGTCGCGGTCCACCAAAACTGCCGTTTGAGGGCTCTGAGTTTTACTTAAAAATACCTGTGCGTGGCCGCCATAGCCTGCAGTGAGATCTAAATATCGTTCACCGACCATGGGGTTCATTTGTTCGACACAAGTTTCTAGTAAAACTGGTATATGGACTGATTCTTTTGTGTAATTATTCATTTGTAGTCACCTATCTGATGATTAAGCTGTTTGTTTTTGTTAGTGTTTGTTTTATGTATAAGTTTTGACTTAGTTGACTCGCCATTGGCAAATCATACGTCAGTTTGAGAGACTTATATATGAGGTGGAGTTTTATTTTGGGAGTTTTAGAATGTGCTCCAGACTAAATTTTATACTGGCGACTGGTATTTGTCCAGTTGCCTAACCATCAGGTAGTTGACTACAAACTATTATCTACACTTTATATTTTGTTTTTAACGTACACTTTTTGTTTAGTGGTTTTTTATTTCTGTCTTTGCTGTATCCACTGACTTCAGTTTACCGGTTATTCTTTTTTTTATCAATACCCTTTTTTGACAAAATACGTAGATAATAGTCTAGCTTTTCCACAATTGTGTGGAAAAGCAAATATTATAACAGATTATCCGAGCTTTTCCACATAATATATTTATGTTGTAAAACACACAATAGCTATCGGTTCAGGAACGCTTGCAGTAATGCGCTATCGTACTGAGTTGTAATCTGTAGGATGATCCAAGTCGTGAATATAATTAGATTAATTGCTAGTGAAACCACTAGTACAGCACTACGAAAATCCTGGACGGATTGATCTACCACTACTGTTCCATCTTCTGCGATAGTGATACCGTTATTAGTTAAGTATGTCTTAGCATTCTTAATCTTAGTCTCTTGTGTGGCTACTTTTTTAGTAGCTTCAGTTGTCTTAGTATTTTTTATATTTGTTTTTGACATTTTGCCCTCTTGTTAATTTTAATCTTTATTGTTTTGTATAATTATATTATAGCACGCTATTACGCTAAAGTCAATATGATTTTTATATGAAGCTATATAATATTTACGCGAATTTAGCTATATATGGCGTTCGCTTGACAAAATAGTTTTATATTTCATTTTACTGTTTGCTTATATCGTGAATTATTATGTACTATACGGTACTTCCTATTTACAGCAGTCAGATTTATGCGCAGACAAAAGAAAACCACCCGTAGGTGGTTTTAACGTGCTTGTCTTTATTGGCGTCTAGACTCTTCGATGAGCCTTTTATGCCTTCTGCATTCTCGACCGTTCGCCTTTATTATGATGCCGTATTTTCCGGCTTCATAATCAGCAACCATTACCTGGTTATAGTATTTTTTCGTAACTATTTCAGCCTTAACTGCCCTATCCAATTGACGTTTGATCTCGCGAGCTCGCTTTACCCTATTACTATTAGGATTCTTCTTGCCCATAACAAATCACCCCTTCTAATCAGATGTGGAGATTATATCACAAAATCAAGTTATAAGCAAGCATAAGCTTTTTTGCTAGTCGCCAATCATATCCTCGCCAAAATGTTTCTTTAAACGCATCTCGATTGAACCCTTATGGCGGCCAAATTTCTTGCTCATTTCATCTATCGGCATACCGCTCAAAAAACTAGTTTTTAAATCCTCATCGTCAGGCTTTTTCCACGGCCGATAGGCATTTGGATAGATTTCGCGCATTTTTTCAATTTTTTCAGCCCAACTAGATTTATATTCGCCAGATTTTTCGCTTTTTTTAGTAGCTTGTTTATCTTTTTTAGACCGTTCTTCGGCTTTTTCTTCCAGATAAGAATATTCTGCCACCGCTTGGCGAGATAAATCCCGCAAATAAGTATCAATATTTTGAGCATCAGCGCTCACCTGCAAAGCAGTTCTATTGATTCCGTCAAGATACATCGTCTCGAGCGAGCGCACGCGGCTCAGCGCCACATAGCCCATACCTTCGACAAACGCTTTTCTGAGGTCAATCCGCGCCGCGTCCAAAGTCATGCCCTGGCTTTTGTGCACAGTAATCGCATAGGCTAATCGCAGCGGAATTTGCGTAATCCCAGCCCGCTTTTTATCGCCGTCTCTAAGCTCCCAGGTCTCAGGCGTGATTGTCACAATTTTACCACTCCTGAACTCAACAATTGGGTATTCAGTAGTCGCTTCGAAATCAATTATCTGACCGATTGAGCCATTGGCATACAAACGATTCTGCGAGTTCTTAACCGTCATCACCAAGGCGCCTTTTTTGAGTGTCAAAATTGGTGGCGCTAAAACCGAACGCTGCAGGTTTTCAACATAATTTTTCGCTCCGGTCGTGCTTTGAGAATAAAAAATCTCATCACCGCCCAGCTCAGCCAGGCGCTGCTCATTGATTCGGTCAACATCAATATTCACAGTGTGCAGTTCCGTCATATTTTCTACTTCTTCGGCTGGAATTTCCACATCTACGCGGTCAAGCAATTTCTCGGCATGGTGGCGGCGAACATCATTTTCGCGCATCGCATTTAAAATCTCCGCCAAGCTCGAGCCCTCATCTTGGCGATAGCTTTCCTCTAAGTAGCAAATTATCGGATCTAGTTCCGCCCAAACGTTTGATTTCACCACAAAACTGCCGAATCTACTGCCCGCCCGATTAATTGGTGGCAGCTGAAAGAAATCACCACATAGAATCACTTGGATTCCGCCGAACGGCACATCTTTTTTGCGCACCAAACGGCATATCTCATCGACTAAATCTAGGCGAAAATCGTGTAACATTGAAACCTCATCGATAACCAAAACATCGGTGTTTGTAATAATCTCACGTCGACTTTTTGCCAAATTCTGCTCAAATTTGCTCGGTAAATAATCCATAATACCAATACCGCTCCACGAGTGAATCGTCGTGCCGTTCAAATGCGTCGCCGCAATACCAGTCGAAGCCGTAATGCTAACTTTCTTACCCGAACTTTTCGCCAGTTTGATAAATCGGTTCAGCGTCCAAGTTTTACCGCTCCCCGCCGCACCCGTCAAAAATACGCTTTTCCCGCTAAGCATTATCTCTAGAGCCAAAGACTGCTTCATTTACTCGCCTCTATTTTTCGCCAATCATTCGGGGCGGCTCGCCCTCAGGCTCATCAAGCAACTTCTTACTCTTTATCTCATAACGACGGCCGGTGATTTCGCTCACAATATAGTCTTCGTTAATCAAATTGACGAACATGTCAAGGTCGTTGCCGTCCATGATAATAATCGCACCGTTGTCATCGGTCATCAATTCAAGCTGCATTTCATCTGCATATTCAATTACTTTGTCTTGCGGGACTTCACCAATTTCGTCTAATTTTTCAATTTTATTGGCAGTTTTACGGCGTTCACGCACCAAAGATTGCAAATCCAAGCCATCTGGGAATGATAATTTATATTTTTGCTCAATTTCTGCAACTTTCTGGTCGGCTAAAAGTTGTTTTTTATAATCATAATTAAATAATTTTTCAAATTTGCCCTGATTAAAGATAAAAATTTCTTTATCGACGATTAAGACCTGATTGTCCGGCTGAATCTTCAAACCAAATTCTGGCTCAAACATACCAAATTTACCGTCTCGAAACTCCCAAGCCGTCACGCCGCGCAACACTTGCCCTTGCGAAATCTGTTTAGCGATATAAAATTTTTTACCGTCTTTATCCGTAAAACGGGCTAAAATTCCCTTCATCCGCTTAAATTCGTGCTCGCTCTCCGAAAATTCTACAATATCCGAATATTGGTGCTCAATCAAATGAATTAAAGTCTCGGCGTGCCCAACTTTCTCCAATTCAGTCCGCAGCAGAACATCTTTCGAGGCTCCGCCCTCCATTTCATAATCACGCACACTTAATCCGGTGCCAGCGCCCATATTTACAAAATTAATAATATCAAATAAAAATAGTGGCTTAATCTGGTTGTTTAATTCGCCCGCAAAGCTCGTTGTATAAGGAGTAAAATTCTTGTTGAACAAAAAAAATTCTACGTCTAGTTCGTTTTTGATTCCGTCGGTCAGATTTGCCCACTGAAAAATATCAAATGGCGCAGCCTGTTCCTGTATCTCTGTATTATTTCCCTTTTCCATAGGTATATTTTAGCACAAAATGTTTTTTTACGCTAATGAATAACCTACTTCTTCAAAAGTTGCGCCGTGTAAGTGTCGGGTTCAGCGTTTGACTTATCAACGCCCAAAACCTTCAAGACTTCCCATAATTCTCGGCGGATTTTCTCGATGTCCTCATCTTTTTTGAGCTCACGCTCCAGTTTCACGTAAGTCCCAAGTTCATCAACATCATCAAGATAAAAAGTCACATCATCGACCTGTAATTTTTGGCGATTACGAACCACTTCAGCCCGTAGTTCAAAGCCTAGTTGTTGCACAATGTGCGCCGTTTCGGTGTAATCCAAAATCGGCGTCATATGCACAAGATCAATATTCTGATCAGTTAAATGGCGCTTCTGAATCAGCTGATACCACGGCTTGCGCTTAGGGTCAATAATTTCAGTCCGAATCATTAGTTTCGGCAATTTCCTGCTCGGCTGATATCCACGAGGCAGAAAAACACGGTCATTTTGGAAAACAACTTTTCCAAAATCGTGCCCAGAGTCATGCATCCGCTTCAAAAAACTAATTTTATCTGTAATTTTTGCTTTTACAATAACTAACTTCATGCTCTTATTATAGCATTTTTAATGGTTTTTAGCAAGCTTAAGCGGGTTATTCAATCCTCTGCCGGTTTTGTTCGAATAGGCAGATGGTAGCCGCCATCGCGACATTTAGGCTCTCAACATCGCTAACCTGCGGGATAATCACCTTTTCAGTCGCTAAATCCTGTAAATCTTCAGACACTCCCGCGCCTTCATTGCCAAAAACCCAAGCGTTCGACCGCTTCAAATCCTTATCATAAATAGATTTTTTCGCATCTAGGCTGGTAGCATAAATCGGCACTTTTAATTCGCTACAAACCACCGTTAAATCTTGGTTTTCATGAATATTCAATCGGAAATGCGCCCCCATCGCCGCTCGGAGCACCTTTGGCGACCAAGCCCCAACCGTATCGTTTGAACAAATTATTTGCTCAACACCACTAGCTGCCGCGCTTCTGAGAATAGTGCCAAGATTACCTGGGTCTTGAATATTTTCTAAAATCACAGCATCTGCCAAAGGGTTAACCGGCTTAGGCCCAGGTATTTTCACTATAAATATAATCCCCAAACTATGCTCAACTGGGCTAATTTTATTAAATAAATTCTCGCTCAAGCCCAAAATATCAGCGCCAATCTGTTCACATTTTTT
>RZZT01000041.1 GCA_010014525.1 Candidatus Saccharimonadota bacterium
GGTTATGGAGATTGTGGGCGAGAACATAGCAAATTTGAATAAAACTATAAAAAAACTGTAGAGGAATTATATGAAAGAAATCAATCGAATTCATTTAGCGAAGGTGCCATACGAAATTGAAATTGAAGCTAAAGATGAATTGAATAAATATTTTGACGCACTAAAAAAGAATATTAAGGACGAAACAATTTTAGATGATGTCGAAATCAGAATCACTGAAATTTTGCGAGACCAGGGTGTTGCCGCTGGCGGAATTATTTCGAGCCGTGATATAGAAAAAATCAAAGCTCAATTAGGTAGTCCAGAGGTATTTATGGATGACCAAACCGAATCTCTAGATACGGAAGGCTCAGATAATGAGCAGGAAGCCGATGAAAATACCTCAATTAGGCGAAAACTCTTTCGCGATGAGTTGAATGCCATTATTGGTGGCGTGGCTAGTGGTTTGTCTCTGTATTTTGACATTGACGTAGCGTTGATTAGAGTAGTTATGATTGCGCTAATTTTCGCAACGGCTGGTTTCGTGATTCCGGTTTATTTCTTGCTCTGGATTGCAATTCCAAAGGCAAAGAATGCTACCGATATCCTACAGCTTAAAGGTCAAAAAATCTCGGCCCGAGCATTGAAAGAAATTAATCAAGAGTATGATTTTGCGCGCATCAATCGGCGAAGTAAAACCATCTTAAATGTTTTACGAGTTGGCTTGACTGTCATAACTTCTTTGATGGTTATTGGTGGTTTAATAGCGTTAGTCACGGGCAATATGGCGATTATGAATCAGTTTGAGACGGCTTCGCTATCCGTGCCTGGTTATGAAAACGGGATTATGGGCTTGCCACATATATTGATTAATATTGCTGGTGTTTCGTTTGTGATTTTTTCTGCAATTTTGGTGGTGATGAGTGCAACTTTTAAAGCTAAACAGTCACAACTAGTCGCACTCGGTATGTTAGTTTTTGCGGGAATTTCTAGTTTTACGGGCGGAGCCGCGATGTTTAGTGCGAGTGAGAATTTGACTCGACAGGCAATTGAACAAAGCATGGAAAGACGATCGATTGAGATTGATTCAGAAAAATTAGCCAATATTAAAAGCCTACAAATTGACCACAATTTAACTGTTGAGTATATAGTGAGCGACGAAATGCGTGCCGAGCAATATCGATATGACTATCCGGATCATAAAGCTTATCCGAAATTTGAATTTAGCGGCGACAGACTAATTATTAAAGCTAACAGAGCTGACTATGGCACTAACCGGTCTTACTTTTCATCCAAACACGAAAATATCGTAATTTATGGTCCTAAATTGGAAATGATTGAAGAATTTGCCGCTTCTTCATCTCGTGAGGGTAAAAACACTTATGAGCCTGTCCAAGCTTCGTATATCCTCAGCCAAGACCAAGCCAAGTTGACGGTGAAATTAAATGAAGATTCAAATTTTGAAATTGTTGGTCGGCAGAAAATAGAAAGTCTAAATTTAGAGCTAGGGGATTTAGCTAGCTTTAGCGCACCAAATATAAGTGTTGAAGAGCTAAAGATTACTGGTTTGCGCTCGACTGGAGTCCGGGTTTGGTCGGCGGGTCAAATCGCACTAAACGGTCAATTCCGTTGTGTCGACAACTTTGATAATCGAAATGGTTTTGAACTTGAATATAATAATTCTCCAGAGATAACTTTGAACGGCGAGAAAGTAAAAGCTGGACAATTGGTTTGCTCAGAGAGTGACCAAGATGAAATGGGTAGAGGGCAGCAATTTTAGATTAAATACTTGACAAATTTAGCAAAGTATGGTACAATTGTAGCGTATTGGAAACAAAGCACTTTAAAATTCTGATTAGAATAGACGGGTGCTTTTTCTTGTAAATGTTTTTTTTAAACTAAAAATAAGGGGTGCATCGAGATGAAAAAAACATTATTGAAGGAAATAATCGCTACTATGTTGCTTGTATTTGCCGTTGTTGGCTTAGCTGCTTGTGGAGACGAGAACGAAGCTATTTCTACGAGCGAAAGTAACGATACCCAGTTGACGATAAAAGCTGCGGAAACTGCTACTGTCGAAACGGTTGAAGAGTCTTCTGAGTCTAAATACAGCGATTCTGTATTGGAAGAGCTGTTGACGAACTTTAATGGACCTGGCGATCTAGCCGGATCGCCCTTTGAGGCGTCTATCAAAGCTCGAAACCTAGGGGAGATTACTCAATCCATCTCCACAAAGGATGTTATTAGAGTCCGAGTGGAGGATAGGTCCCCTAGCGGAGGGGAGCGGAGCATCTTTATTATTGAAGTAATTAACGAAGTAATGACCATTGACTTTAGCTATCTTATTAGGGCTGATGGGGTATCAGGAACCTTTTTAGAGTTTCACACGCTTGATGTCGGCAAAGTAAAGGCTGTTCCGGGCAAATTTGACGTCATCGACCAAAAGAAGGAGGCTATCGGCCAGTTTTTAGACCAATGGTCATACAGTATGGACGACACCTTAGGCCTCGGCAGATCTAGAGATGGGATGTCGCCTTTCGCTAGGGTCTTTGACCATAAGTCTACTGAAGATTATGTTAAGCTAGTAGGCGCATGGAAAGACTTGGTGCACCGTTCATACAAAGTCGGGGATGAATCCCCAATTGTTACTATTGAAGACGACACGGTGAGAATCGAAACAGAACATGATTCGATTCTCATTGACAAATATCACAGGAATGTGAAAGATAGTGAGGGTCGGGTGATTGCCACCGGAGCCACGCTGGAAAACGAGCCGCGAAAGCGTTTCGATGCTTTTGTCTTCGATGACGAAACGCAGCTTCAAATTGTCGTAGAGGCAATAAAGAATCTGCTTCCTGAGCCCGAACTGTTATTCTAGTCATTCAAAAACGCTAGTTATTATTACTAGCGTTTTTTATTTGGCTTGATTTAGTATTGAGCTTGTGATTAAATATACAGTATGAAGAGTAGACTAGCTAGGGTGGGAGTTTTATCAATAGCCGCGATGATTTCAATATTTGTCAATGGTGCTATATTTTCTAATCACCAAGCTAGTGCTGCTGAATCAGATGTCGATTCGGCCCTAGAGGAGTTTAGACAGCTCAACCCTGATGCGTATGGAGACTTAATTATTGTTGATATTAAAACCAAATGCCATAGATATTCGGGAGACGAGGCGAAAAACTGTGTTGATCTTGAAATAAAAAAACAGACTGTCGAAACGGCAAAAAACGAGACTGTTGACGAACTTGTCAATGGGAATAAGTCATGCGCTATCGAGGGTGGTCTTGGTTGGATATTTTGTCCTGTCATTAACATGATGGCTAGAGCTGTTGAAATCGGATACGGTTTTGCAAGTAAGAGTTTCTTAAACATACGCTCGGAAGATTTGTTTGTAAAGGATGGAACTTCTTACAAGGCGTGGGCGACCTTTAGGGATGTCGCAAACGTAATGTTCTTAATACTTATATTGATTATTATCATGTCTCAAATAACTAGCATGGGCATCTCCAATTATGGCATTAAGAAAACGCTACCTAGGGTTATTATGGTGGCTGTATTGGTGAACGTGTCTTGGTATATTGCAATAATCGCTGTGGATATATCCAATATTGTAGGGTTTCAAATACAGGATTTGCTGTCTGGGCTTATAAGCACGAGTGAGAGCCCGGTATTCAATTTGGGCGCAATCATAGGCCAACTTCTTGCTGGGGCTACAGGCTTTACAGTGGCGGGTTTGGCTGCACATGCGGCCTTATGGTTTACTGCGCCGACCATAGGTTTGGCCTTAGTAGGGGGTGTAATATCGATATTTACCATGATAGTTATATTATTAGCTCGCCAAGCTGTAGTTGTGATATTAGTAGTAATAGCGCCGATTGCCATAGTGCTCATGGCGCTACCCAATACTGAGAAATATTTCAGCAAGTGGCTTAAGCTGTTTATGGCAATGCTGGTGACATTCCCTGTTTGTGGGCTAATCATGGGCGGGTCTAACTTAGCTGCATCGGTCCTGTCTGATGCGGGGGGTAGCGGATTCGCGTCTATATTATATAGTCTCGTGTCTCTATTGCCGATGATTACCACGCCAATGGTCATTAAAAAATCTCTCGATGGGCTAGGCAGTATCGGTGGTAAACTAGCTACCTTTGGCGCGGGTATGGGCTCAAAAGCCCAAGGGGCCATTAAGAACACGGCCACATTTGACAATCTCAGCCATATGGGTGGCGCTGGTTGGTTAAAACAGAAAGGGTATGAACGCGAAGCTAAAAAACAGGAGAACGCCGCTTGGCGCAAACGAGGCTGGGCAGGGGCTAGAGCTGGTCAATTCGTCAAAGAAGCTAATAATAAGATTGCTAAAGGTGGAACTTTATCGGACCGCGAGATGTCGCGCCTTGCCAGCTCAGCCGGAGAACTTGATAAAATGCAAAGAGAAGAAGAGGGTGGATCAGTGGCTGCTGTTGAACAATACGCCTTAGCATCAAATAAACCCTTTGAGGCTATTCTAAAGGAATCTATGGCTAATGGCAATAAACGGATGGCAGGCGCAGCTATGACTAAGATGATGTCGTTAAGCGGTGGTGATGCAGAAAAAGCTTTGTACGCCGTCGGTGACGCTGAGATAACTGGTGTTGTAAATAAAGATATGACAGATTACCTCAAGGAGACCATTAATAACAATGATAATAATAGGAAGAGTGTTGCCCGTAGTATGCCGTATGCTCTTGAATGGGCCAGTGGTGATGGCGGTAATAATATGATGCAGTCACTGGAATCGTATGCTAAAACTGGAATGAAGGGCATGTCTGCGGAAGACTTTGCTAGATTAAGGCCAGATGTTCAGTGGGCTGGTATGAGAAATGGCGGTATCAGCAGAGATAAAGCCAGAGATATTGTTAATAACCAAAGTGTTAATGGAGGTATGGACAGTGACGTCTTGAAAGGTATGCAAGCCTTTGCTAATGGCAAATTAGATTTTTCTAATAATCAAAATCAAAATTTACCAATTGGAGGCACTCAATCTAGTGATGGTCTGGCGAACAATCGACAGTCTACGCCAACCTCAGCAGAAAACATTAACCCAAAGCCAGACAATAAAAAGCAGATCGTTGACAAGAGCGGTAATCCTATGCTTCCTACTAGTGGAAACAGCTCTACTCAACCTCGGGATAGTGGTTTCACGCCAAAAACTAACCAAGAGATGCTAACGGAAAATGAAACAGAATTGAAGATTATCTACAGTGATAGCGAGACGTATAAAGATACGGTTAATCAAGCCATCGATAAAACCAATAAGCAGGTGGTAGAACAGGTCCAGCACAGACTAGACGAGCAATATAAGCAAGATATGGCGAATCATAAGGCTAATAGATCTTCTCCACAAGAAGTGAATAAGACAGTTCGACGACATAGAGAAGATGTAAATAAATATCGCTTATAAAATATCGCTGTTTATGATAGAATAGACTTATGCTAGATATTAAATTTATTCGCCAGAATAGTGAACGTGTGCAGCGTGATGCTATAAATAAAGGCTACACAGATGTAAATATTGAAGGGGTACTTAAAATTGATGACGAGCGAAAGGTGCTTAGTCAGAAAATTGATGAA
>RZZT01000087.1 GCA_010014525.1 Candidatus Saccharimonadota bacterium
AAAATCAATATCGTTGCGCTCATACTGAATGTCGCGAAGATGGCGAATAAATTTATCTTGATTATAGCGCTGACCAGGCGTGAGATGAATCGACATCTCCATATAAGACGCGGGCGAACCGATACCATAGATGCAGCTCACACTAGCAACAATAATTGTATCCGGGCGAGTCAATAGCGCTTCTGTCGCCGAGTGGCGTAATTTTTCAATCTCTTCGTTAATGCGTGAATCTTTTTCGATGTAAGTATCGCTGCTAGCAATATATGCCTCCGGCTGATAATAATCAAAATAACTTACAAAGTAGTGGACCTCGTTTTCCGGAAAAAACTGTTTAAATTCGCCATATAGCTGGGCCGCTAAAGTTTTATTGTGAGCTAAAACTAGGGTTGGCTTTTGCTGGCTCTGAATAATATTTGCCATCGTAAAAGTTTTGCCAGAACCAGTCACACCGAGTAAAGTCTGCTCTTTTTCGCCCGCGTTCAATCCCCCCACCAATTGCTCAATTGCCGTCGGCTGATCACCAGTTGGTTCGTACTTGGATTTTAGCTTAAATTGACGCGGTTTCATTTTACTATTTTACCATATTTTTCCGGTTTTGTAAAGTTTAATTTGATTCAATCGCACACGCAGAAAGGTTAAAATTGTAGATTATTAATTATGCTTCTAGCGCGGAACTTGGCGATTACTAGTGCAATATACGTCACCGCTCTCTAATTTGGTCGTAATATTTATTTGAAATTGCTGACGCGGATCTCCACTAGGAGAGTAATCAATTGGTCGGCCATTTTGGTCACAACCAGCCCCAGCGTCCGAGGCAATTTGACCCACCTCTAGATTATCTACTAGATTTTCATAGCTATTTGCGAGACCGCCATAAATCGCCAACACATACCTTTTACCCGTTAATGGGTCTTCCCAACTATTATCGCGGAGATAACTGTCCATAGCGGTACCAGTAGAACATTTTCCACGATTATTCGCTCTGCACCTTTCGTAAGCATCGAGTAGCGCAGTCATGTCATTTTTACGCTGTGCGTCGC
>RZZT01000003.1 GCA_010014525.1 Candidatus Saccharimonadota bacterium
TTGGCCCTCAAAGTACGCAAAGAACAATTGGCCAATTTTAGCGGTAGCGAAATCCTGCCAGAAATGTTTGTGATAATTAAAGTCACGAATTTTAAAGCCCGAATCAGTAGCCGTTTCAGCGAGCAAATCATAAAATATGCGACAATTTTCACATGTTACCTCAACTCGTTCGACAGTAACACCATCACGGCGCGCACGATTAATCGAATATTTTGCGCCTTTTCGTGGCATTGAAGATAATATTTCTTCATCTGTGCCCGAAATATCTAGAATAATTGTCGAAAAATTGGGCTGAATTGGCCGCACTTGGATAAAACCGTGGGCAGATAATTCTTGCTGAAATCCGTCATATTTGATAATTTCTGGTTCAATTTTCACCGCGAAAACACCATTTTCACGCGCAAATTGTTTGATGAGCGGTACGATTTTCCAAAGTTCCGATACCTTTTCAACGCCCGGACCCTTTGGCACATACCACAATTTACCGAACAAAAAAACTGACTTCTCCTGAACCGTAATATACAGGTTTCGAGATTCTAGCTCTAAAACCAAAAACTGTTGCCGCCAACCAGATTCTAACTTAAAATTACTCATTTCAAGAGACTGGAAAACATTCCCGCCATCTGGATTTTGCAAAATTAACGAATTCCAATTTTCAATTTCTTCTGGTGCAGCAAAGCGAACTTCCATAGTTCTATTTTAACAAATTTTGGGGTTTATAGCTAGCTTATAAACTACATAGTGCAACTACATATCGCAAACTACACCCCATAAAATGAGGTGTAATTTTAGGATTAAAAGTTAAATTAAGATTTACCTATTGATTTTTTGAATTTAAATAATCAATTTCTTTAATGATATCAAGTAAGGCATTTGCACGCTTAGTTTCATCTTCGATGCTTCGAGCAGTCGCGTAAGCCGGCTCAATCAGAGTTTTATCATCTGAAGAGCGGAGAAGTAACAAATAGATATCAAATTTTTCTTCGGTAGTTGCGTTCAGCTTATCGACCAATGGTCGCAAATCTTGCAAAGCATTATTTTTGATATTATCTAGATTACCACCGAGCTGGTTCACCATAAAATTATCCGCCAATCCGTCCCCCGTTGCAGGCTCTTCAGTCTGTTGAGCTATATCCATTTCCTCTGTTTCCATTTCTGGCATTTCAACCTCTGGAACTTCGCCCAACGCTTCATATTGAAGGTTCATTTCGTCTTGATCGTCTGCGTCATCGCTTGCAGCCGCCGCATTTATGCCAGAAAGAACCTTTGCTAGTTCAGGATCGTCACTGACAGTTTGTTCCTTAATTGGATTAATATCAACTTCCATAGCCCACCTTTAATTTAACTTTACTTTTAATCAATTGTATCATATAATTAAAGCATAATCAAGATTTAATTATAAGAGGTGGGAATGATTGACGATTTAAATTTAATTGTGCAGCGGGATCCAAATAATGCGCTCGGTGTAGCGGCCGACCAGTGGAAGCAAACAACTTTTCAGGCAGAAATAATTTCGCCCGAAAACGACGGCAGGGAAATTAAAAATATCGTAGTTGCCGGTATGGGCGGTTCGGCTTTGGCGGCGACTCTCGCTAAAAAATGGCTCGAACAAGATATTTGCCTACCATTTGAAATTGTGAAAAGTTATGATTTGCCAGCCAGCGTAGGCCACAACACACTCTTTATCGCCAGTTCTTATTCTGGTAACACCGAAGAAACCACTCATACGCTTTATGAGGCAATCGCACGGGGCAGTCAAGTTGCGACTATCTCTGCTCATGGTAAGCTTGAAGAGATTGCCACCAGAGAAAACATCGCGCATGTTAAACTCCCGACGGGCCTACAACCTCGAATGGCGGTAATCTATAATTTACGCGCTTTGATTAAATTATTCGTTAGCTTCGGTATTATTGGTGAAGAAAAATATCACGAGATCGAACAAACTGCCGATTTCCTAGAGGCTGAAACTAAAAAATGGCTAGCTAGCGTCCCAAGCGAAACTAATATCGCCAAGCAACTAGCGATGATTTCAGCTGGTCGCAGTGGCGTATTTTTAAGCAGTAATTTGATGTCGCCAGTCGCCTACAAATGGAAAATTTCGTGGAATGAAAACGCCAAAAACGTGTCTTTTTGGAATGAGTATCCCGAGTTCAATCACAACGAGTTTATCGGCTGGAGCTCGCACCCAATAGAGAAACTGTTCGCGGTCTTTAATTTACGTAGCTCTTTTGACGGCGCAAGAGTCCAGAAGCGATTTGATATTTCTGACCGCCTCTTGAGTGGCCGCCGACCAGCCGCTTATAATGTGGAATTAAAGGGTCAAACAATTCTAGAGCAAATGCTCTGGGGGTCGATTCTAGCCGATCTTGTTAGTATTTACCTAGCAATCCTAAATAATGTCAACCCAACCCCAGTAGAGCTAATTGAAAAACTCAAAATTGAATTAGTCAAATAATCTAATAGACCTTCTGAAAATGAAGGTCTTTTTAGTATGCTAATTATAATAGCGTAAAGATTCAATCGGATTTTTGCGCGCTGCCCTGATAGCCGGATAGATTCCGAAGAATACTCCAACCACTAGCGAAATCAGCATGACAACCGCCGCAATCTCCCAAGAAAATAATGGTTTAAAAGGTAGAAAGGTGCTGAGACCAAAAGAGAAAGAATACCCAGTAGCATAGCCCAGAAGCCCGCCGCCAAGCGACATAATTGTTGATTCAGTGAGAAATTGCGACATAATTTGCGTATTATTCGCGCCTAACGCCTTCCTAATACCAATTTCACGAGTTCGTTCGCTAACATTCACCAACATTATATTCATAATTCCGATTCCACCAACGACCAACGAAACTCCAGCCACAAGCGCAAGAACTAGTGTAGTTAAATCAATAAAATCGTCAGACGGATGAGAAATATCCTGCCCAGATATCACCGTAAAATCTTGTTCACCCTTATGATTGTCAGACATCTTACGCTCAATTTTTTGCCGAACCGAATCTAGACTATTCACGCTATCTACGCGGACATTTATCTGTTGAATTTGGATAGAATTTTGACTAGCTATCTTACCGGCAGTATAATTTATAATGGCGGTGTTGTCAAAATCTGTATTGTTAAAATTGATTACATTTTCTTGAGGCTCCAAAACTCCGACTACTAAAAACGGTTGATTTTTAATATGAATATTTTGGCCGATCGCTTGGTCGGCGCCGAATAACTCAGAGGCTAGTTGATATCCAAGCACTGTATTATGTGAGCCCGTTGTATCTGTTATAAATTGTCCGTCACGCAGTTTCAGGCTGATTGCTTTGTCAAGCTCTGAAGAGACAGCCAAAATATTGGTAATGGTTTTTTTGCCAGCCGCCGTGATTTCGCTAGCAAATGAAGCTAACGGAGAAGCCGCAACAACATGGTCTAAATCTGCTAGGCTGCCAAAATCTTGCTCGGTCAATGAACTACGCGTAAAAGATTTACTGGTTGCTAAATTAGAAATAATATTTTTATCATTCGCGCCAATTTCTTTTGGGCGAACCACAATAATTGAGCCCCCCTCATTAGAGACCTGATCTGAGATCATATTGCCCAAGCCGCCAGACAATGACAGAATGATCGTCATACTCATAATACCAATCATTATCCCAAGCATTGTTAAGAATGTCCGCATTCTATTAGCGTTTAACGATTCAATCGCATTCTGTATGTGACTTAAGAGAACTTTCATACGCCCAACTCCTCTTTAATTTCTGTTAGCTTTTCAGTAACTTCTTCGATTTTGTCGATTGTGTTTTCCGATTCAATCTGTCGCCTGTTCTTAGTGTCAGTATCAATTTTGCCATCAAACATAGTAATTACGCGCGTTGCATAGGCCATCAAATCCGGATTATGCGTCACCATAATAATAGTATTGCCTTTTTTATGAACGTCAGACAACTCTTCCATAATAATATGGCTGGATTTACTGTCTAAATTTCCAGTTGGCTCATCGGCCAAAATAATTGAAGGCTCATTCACCAGCGCCCGAGCAATCGCCACGCGTTGAGTTTGGCCGCCAGAAAGCTGCCACGGCATATAATATTCGCGTTCGGATAGATGGAATTGCTTAAGAATTTCGCTTGCTTTATTAAGACGTTTAGTTTTACTGACTCCTTTGTATACCAGGGGTAGTGCAACATTTTCGATTACCGTTAGGCGGGGGATAAGATTGAAATTCTGAAAAATAAAGCCGATTTTTTGACTGCGAATCTGGGCGTGACGGCGGCGTGTCAATTTTACAACATTCCGATTATTCAGAATATAATCACCCGAAGTTGCACGGTCCAGAAGCCCCAAAATATTCAGCAATGTAGTCTTGCCACAACCAGAAGGCCCCATAATAATTATAAACTCGCCTTGCTTAACCTTTAAATCAACACCATTTAAGGCATAGTTTTCGGCGTCACCCACACCAAAACGCTTTTTTAAAGCTCTCAGTTTAATAATTTCTTTGTCATTTTCGCTCTTCGCCATACTATCTCTAGTATAACTTTTCAAGGGAAAAAAGGCAATTGGTTGTGGTTAAACAATCAGCAATTTTTACTACGATTTTATATATGAAATTCAAATTGTTTATGATAACATTAGAATATGAAAAATTCTCAAGTCCCGCCAAACAAAAAAGACAAAAAAATACCCCCAAAATCAGCCGTTATTAAAAAGCGGCTGATTTTTGTGGCGATTGGGTTAGTAATACTATCGCTAGCAGCATTCGGAATCTACGAGACTGGTCGTCATAGTGGCTGGTGGGGAGATAGCGATAGTGTGAAAATACTTCGTAGCGAGCCGATAGCCACGAAGGAGTTCGCCGACATAGAAACGCTACTCTACGAAACGACTCCTCCGCAAGAAGATAACTACAAAGCACCGCCCTATGTTCGTCGTTGGCTAGCAAGTGAAATCTTAAATCAAGAGGAAGTTTTCAGGAGAGTTATAGAATTTGCTGAGAAAGATGGCTGGGCTAGATATAGCGATCAAGATGCGAACGACCACTGGTCAGGATATAAAACAATAAATAAAGAGGGGCGAAGAATGACAATAGGGATTAAAAAATTAGCTAGCAGAGAAAAACACCATGATATTACAATGGAAGAACCTACTACTTATATAAGTCTGGGCTTCTGGTAGTACGTACGGGTATCGATAAATCGAACACCACAAAAAATCAAATAGAAACGGGGGGTATTTAGACAGAACTTTTAATAGCGAGACAATGCGCACGAGTGTCACATTTTAGTATTATTAATAACAAAATTAAATTATAGAAGGGGGCTCTTTACTATGAAAAGGCTTATCTTATCATTAATAACCTTAATAACGATACCTGTCAGCGCCATAATATACGGGCCAAGTGCATCATCTGAAATGATTATTGTAAATCGAAAAACAATATCTATAACTCACGTAGGAGATTCCTACTCTGCCGGTAACGGTGCTGGAAGCTACGAGAAGAGCGAACCTAGAGCCTATAGGAGCTCCAAGAACTGGGGGTCCGAATATACTAAATGGCTCAAAGACGAAGGTATAGCATCAACGTATTTAAATCTAGCATATAGCGGCTACACAACCAATAACATATTAGAAGACTCCTATATCGAAAAAGTACCCACGAACACCGACCTAATCCTTATGACAATCGGCGGAAACGACGTAGACTTTGGAGGAATAGTCGAATCGTGCCTCGCCCCCTATATGGCACGAGTGAAAGAATGCAAGACAAAAATAGATAACGCCAATAAAAAGCTTCCGGATGTGGGCAAAGAAACGTACAAAATTTTCGAGTCCCTACAATCTCGATTAAAAAATCCTAATGCACAGATAGTTCTAGTCGCATATCCGCTATTGAGCTCCCAGACCGATGATCTGCTTATGAATTGCAATCATTATTTTCACTTATTTTGCGACCAGAGTAGCTATTATCCCGCGGCTAAGATGGTCCGGGAGTTAGGATTTAACGCCACTGCCGAACAGCAGAAAATTGTAGATCTATGGAACTCCAAGAACCAAATGAAAGTTGATTTTGTATCACATACGCCTATAGCTTTCTCTAGCCACGAACCAGCAACCAGTAGTACAATAAATAAACGCCGCTGGATAAATTTTTTCGGAGAAACAGATACCGTGTATCACTCACAAATTGGCACAACTATTGGACGCCCAACCCTGACAACCGAAGAATACTACCACCCAGGAATCACTGGTCACCAAAAAATCGCCGAACTAATCCAAAAACAAATCGGTGTCCCTAAATCTGCCCGCAGAGTCACACCAAATAGCAACGATATAGACATAGCTTTTGTCATCAATACCACAACAGCCAGCACCAATCCTCCCACCTATCAAATCAGACAAAAAATAACGGATTCCGCGATAGAAATATCTAAAAAATCTAATTCTGTCAATATTTATGTGACTGGATTTAGTGACTACCCCGCACCTAACACCTGCGAAAATCCAATATCTAGTAATTCAGATAACGCAACTCAAGGTTTTGTGTCGCTCGAAAAACTCTTAAACTCGGAAAATCCAAATTGGGAATTTGGTCGATGCCTTACGTATGATTTTAATCTCAACAATTCAATATATAATATCCTAAATGCAAATTGGCGACCAGGAGTTAAAAAGGCCCTAATATACCTAGATAATGACTGGGCGAGAGATGATAGCTTTTTATTGGACAATAACATATTCAAACCAAAATATTCCGCTGAGGAAATTATACGAAAAGCTTTTGAAGTAGATCCAGTTGAAATTTACGCCATTGCCAATAAAGGTTCAAAAGACCATTCCAGCCTAGAACTCATCACTGGAAACACTAACGGTAAACTGATATCTACAGATAGCGATAACGCGGGAGCAGACCTATCCTCCCAAAAAATAATTGAAATTAGTTCAGAATTCCTAGCCAAACCCTTCGCCTGGCTGCAAGGCCCGTATATCATCAAAATCGGTGAGCCCATCACTTTTGACGCACGCGGGTCATACTCCTCATACGGCGAAATTATCAAATACGAGTGGGATTTCAATGGCGACGGCGTTTACGATAAAATCACCACTAGCGGTGAAATTACTGAGACCTTCCAGTCTGAACACTGGGGATATATGGGCGTTCGGGTAACAGATTCCTCAGGATTAGCATCTGTCGGCTCGACCGAATTTATAGTTAGCGACGACGGCGATAGTACGCCACGAGCAATAGATAATTGCCCAGATATTTACAATTACTCTCAGGCCGACACCGACGGTGACGGAATCGGCGATGAATGTGACCCCACTCATGGAGTACCAGATTGGCTAGACGGCAGTCAAAATCCAGAAAGTCTCATTGACGGGTTAATTACGCCTAAAACTAACATCCCAGAATATCTAAAAATGGCCTACGGATCAAACGATGGATATATAGAATCTCTTATCGAAGATGGGATAACGCCTAGCCAAATAGTAGCTATTGTCAAAAACTTAGATCTTAAAATCTCGAGCGAAACGCAAGATAAAATAGCTTCCGTAAAAGATAGGGAGGAACAATTGTCAGAGTTAGATATACTAGGAGAAAACCAAGAAGAGGGCAAAGAAAAATCCGAAGAAAGCTCTAAGTCTACTAGTATTAATGATAAGCCAAGTCAAACTAATACCCAATTAGTCATTATGATCTCAGCTTCTGCTATAATAATCCTGGCTGTGAGCGGCTTCGTAATTTTCAAAAAGCTACGAAAAAGCTAATTTTTAGAACACATCGATAATATTTTTGATTAAATATTTACTCTAATTCGGTAAGAGGATAACCATCTGGGCGTTGAAGCGACAAGTAGGCTGCTATTCGTGGTGATACTTTCCGCCACTCGCAATTTCCTGAGCGCGATAAATTTGTTCGGTCAATACCAAACGCACTAGCTGGTGGGGTAATACCAACTTTGAAAGGCTCCAAACAAAATCTACCGAAGCCCGAAACTCTTCGCTAACACCAAAAGCACCGCCAATCACAACCACCACCTCGCGCGAATTTATAAATTTGTCCTCTAGAAGCTGGCTAAATTCTGGGCTGGAGATATTTTTGCCGCGTTCATCAAGCAAAATCACAAAATCGCTCGGACGTAAGACTTTTGCAATCCTCTCACTTTCTCCCACACGAGCTTTTTCTCCGTCATAAACAGAGTGGGGCAAGATTTGCCACGAAATATCAAACGGCTTTTTGAGGCGCTTTTCGAATTCCGAAATTCCCGCCAAAACCAACTTTTCGTGCTTTTTACCGATGGCGATTATTTTTATCATAGCCATATTATAGCACGAGAAGCCGGGAGAAAACTAAGTCACTATTGACTTTTTATAGTAATTATGCTATAATACGGGTGAATTGATAGTTAGTCATCAATCGAACATTTCAGTAGTTTAGACCAACATAATTTATCTCTTGCAAATTGGGCTTTGATAACCATTTCAGAACCTAGTTTGCAGGAGATAGCTCCTAGCTTATAGCCATGCGGGCTTTAAACGTAGGAGAAGATTATGGAAAAAATATATCTTGCGACGAATTCACAATCTGGAAGTGATTTTTTGCAAATTTTATTGGGAAAACTTACAAAATTTAATGGCGAAAGCCGACAATTAACAATGAAAGGGAATTACCGATTATTAGAAATCGATTCAGCAAGAAATAGCTTTACGATAATGTCCATCTATAACGCGTGCATACTTCTCGGATGGGTAAAACCAGAAGAGACTATAGCAGAAGTTAAATAAGCCGTAGCAATAGCTCTAGCGGATAGAAATATTTATTTCGCCTAAACTACCAGGAGAGGAACAATTCCTCTACTTTTTTCTTTTACAACTTTTTAGCCAATTTTTCGGCAATTTTCTTCATATCTTCAGTGTCTTTTTGAGCTGGATAGCCGTGATGAAGCTCCAAAACATCCTTATCATAAAGCGGTACTAGGTGAATATGGGCATGCGGCACGCCGAACCCCTCAATTACCACACCTACGCGCTCTGGTTGAAAAACTTCCTGCATTTCGCGGGCAATTTTTTTAGAAATTCGCCACAAATATTCATACTCGTCATCTGATAAATCCCACAAAAGGTCAACTTGGGCCTTCGGAAATACCAAAACATGACCATCACTCAGTGGCTCAATATCAAGCATCGCGTAAACTTTTTCATCTTCATAAATTTTATAACTGGGAACTTCGCCCCGAATAATCTTTGTAAAAATTGAATCTTCCATAGTTAGTATTATACACTATTGGCCGCACAGCCCTAAACCTAGAGCCCTGCGCATAAGAAAACTCCCAACGCTAAAAATTAAATACTGATTGACCTTTTTATTTAAGTCTTAGCCCACTCATTATGCGGGTTTTATTTTGTCCAACTTTAGCGCACCATTTGAAAAATTCGCCAAAATTTGCTATAATAAAAGTGTAAATATAACGTTAGATGTGTAGTAGATGTTTGTGCTGTTTTAGCTTAAGCACCTGCAACTCATCTGGCAGAAGGAGATATTCTATGATTATCAACCCTAGTGGGAAAGATATTTTTTCGGTTAGTACCGATTTTTTGGGCCGAAAGTTAACATTAGAAGTCAATAAAGTGGGCTTTCGCTCAAGCGCCTCAGTTTTGGTTAAATATGGCGATACAGTTATGCTAGGAACAGTTCAACTCGGCAATCGACCAGTGGAGCTTGATTATTTTCCGTTGAGCATTGATTACGAAGAGAAATTCTATGCCGCCGGCAAAATTTCTGGCTCACGTTTCATTAAGCGTGAAGGTCGCCCAAGCGATGAGGCAATTCTGATTGGTCGCTTGATTGACCGACCGATTCGGCCGCTATTTCCAAAGGGCTATCGCGAAGAAGTGCAGGTTGTCGCAACCGTGCTTTCGATGGATCCAAATTTCCGCCCAGATATGATTGGTATGATTGCGGCTAGCGCGGCGCTAAATATCGCTGGCGTTCCGTTTGATGGGCCAGTATCTGGTTTACGAATTGGTAAGGTTGATGGTAAATTTAAGGCCTTTCTATCTGAAGAAGAGCGTCAAAACTCTAAACTTGACCTTGTAGTTGCCGGCATCAAAAGTGGCATTACAATGGTTGAAGCTGGAGCCGAAGAAGTTAGCGAAGAAGAAATTATTGAAGGTCTTGCTTGGGCACATCAAAATATTCAGCCGGCTATCGACCTACAAAATGAACTGCGCGAAAAATATCAAGCTGCTGGCTATATCAATGAGCGCGAAATTAAGCTAATCCTACCTGATGAAGCAATCCAAACAGAGGTAGAAAATTGGTGCGAAAACAAACTTGGCACGCAAATTCGCCACCAATATCCAGAGCGAAACGAGCTTATTGCGCAAATCCGCGAGCAATTTCACGCTGAATTTAGCGAAAAATTAGGCGAAAGTTATGATAAGCTCAAAAAAGATTACGACGAAGCTTTCACAATGGCCGTTCACCAAGATGTACGAAAAGGCATCGTGGAAGATAATGAGCGCCCAGATGGTCGTGCTTTAGACGAAGTTCGCCCATTGAGCTCAGAAATTTCACTCTTACCACGTGCGCATGGTTCGAGCTTATTTACCCGTGGAGTAACTCAAGCCCTAAACGTAGTAACTTTAGCGCCACTAAGCTATTCACAAGTAGTCGACACGATGGAAGTCAACGATGGCGAACGCCGTTATATGCACCATTACAACGCGCCTGGCTATACCGTTGGTGAACCACGCCGCTTAGGCAGCCCTGGACGCCGCGAAATTGGCCACGGATATCTAGCTGAGCGCGCGCTAACAGCTGTTTTACCAAGTGCCGAAGAATTTCCATATTCAATCCGTAGCGTAACCGAAATTATGAGCCAAAACGGCTCGACCTCAATGGCAGCGACTTGCTCGAGCACGTTAGCCTTAATGGACGCTGGTGTACCGATAAAAGCGCCGGTTTCTGGAATCGCGATGGGGCTAATGATGGACGGCGACACGCCATATATTTTGAGCGACATCGCTGATGCTGAGGATTTCGCTGGCGATATGGACTTCAAATGTACCGGAACTGCCGCCGGAATCACCGCGCTTCAGATGGACATGAAAGTCCACGGCCTACCCGTAGAAATCTTAGAAAAAGCAATCTTAACTAGCCGCGAAGGCCGTAGTCACATTTTGCGCCATATGATGAGCGTAATTTCTGAACCAAAGAAACAACTTTCACCATACGCTCCGCGCATTGAAAAGATTAAGATTAACCCAGAAAAAATCGGCGCGGTGATCGGTAAAGGTGGTGAGACTATAAATAAAATTACTAGCGAAACTGGGGCTGAAATCGACATCAAGGAAGATGGCTTGATCACAGTTGCCAGCGCAGATACTGCTTCAATCGAAAAAGCCTTAAATTGGATTAAATCCCTAACCGAGGAACCAGAAGTAGGCAAACTTTACCACGGAAAAGTTGTTTCGATTAAAGATTTTGGTGCGTTTATTAATATTCTAGCTGGCACTGATGGAATGCTGCACATTTCACAAATTTCAGACCAACGCGTAGAAAACGTATCAGATGTATTAAAAGAGGGCCAAGAAGTTTGGGTGAAACTCGAACGTATCGACGAAAAGGGTCGCTTGAGTCTAACTATGAATGGCGTACAACAGTAACGGTAGTCTCCTAAAATGAAATGTCACGGTGTAAAAGCCGTGATATTTTTTATATGTTAAAATCACAACAAACTTTTTAAAGTGTTATCATTGTAATTTTTACAAGTCCTCTTGCACACGCTATATATAGCGTATATAATTAGCATAAACACTATATATAGAGTTTTAAAAATATAAAAATAATCCAAGATATATTATACTACGGGAGGAAAAATGCAGCAAATTCACGTCATCAAGAAAGACGGGTCTAAGGTTCCACTAGACATAAACCGATTAAAAATGGAGTTGATCACAGCGAGCGAAGGTTTGCCGGCACAAATCGAAAAAGTAGCTCAAATTATCGCCGAGGTCCAAATGACAATTTTTGACGGCATTAAGCAAGATGAACTAGACCAAACTGTCATTCAGGTGGCTTTACAGAATATCAAAGACGACCCCGATTATGATAAAATTGCCGCTCGACTACTGTTAAAAACTATTTATCAGGATATCTTAGGCGACTATAAAACTCCGAACGAACTTAAGAAATTGCACGCATCAGCTTTTCCAAAATTTATTAAATCTGCCGTAAAAGATGGTTTATTGGCATTGGAAATGAATGATGGCCGGTTTGACCTGAAAAAGTTGGGCGCGGCGCTTGACCCGAGTAAAGACGATTTGAGCAAATATTTGGGAGTAATTACCAATCGCAACCGCTATGCCTTGCGCAAACAGAGCAGCCAGCCGCTAGAAACACCACAATTTACGCATATGCGAATTGCAATGGGTTTGAGCTATAACGAAAAAGACCCCACCGCAGCCGCAATTGAATTTTACGAGCATATGAGTAATCTTGATTATATTCCGGGCGGCTCGACTAGGGTAAATGCTGGTGGAACTTTTCCACAGCTTTCAAACTGTTTTCTACTTGAAGTGCAAGACGATATGGAGTCAATCGCTAAATCTGTTCGCGACACAATGTGGATTGCTAAGGGGACTGGCGGTATTGGTATCAGCTTCACCAAATTGCGTGCCGCTGGCAGCCCAGTCAAAAGCACCAATACCGAGAGCACCGGCCCAATTCCGTTTATGAAAATGATTGATACGGCACTGTTTGCGGTTAGCCGTAAGGGTAAAAAAGCTGGTGCAGCGGCGATTTATATGGAAAACTGGCATTTGAATTTTCCACAATTTATTGACTTACGTCAAAATTCAGGTGATCCATATCTTCGTACTCGATTTGCCAATACTGCCGTATTTATATCTGATGAATTTATGAAACGCGTCCAAAATGATGATGATTGGTATTTATTCGACCCAGCCGAAACACCAGATTTAGCTGAACTTTATGGCGATGAATTTTCAAAACGTTACGCAGAGTATATCAAAATGGCCGAAAAGGGTAAGATGCGTGAGTTTGAGAAGGTTTCGGCTCGCGGGCAAATGAAACAGATTTTGACTAGTCTGCAGGCTACTAGCCATCCGTGGCTAACCTGGAAAGATACAATCAATGTTCGAGCTTTGAACAACAATACCGGAACAATCCACCTCACTAATTTATGTACCGAAATCACTTTACCACAAGACGAAAAGAATATCGCCACTTGTAATTTGATTAGTATTAATCTTTCGGCACATTTAAAAGCCGACAAAACTTGGGATTGGGAGCGACTCAAAAATAGTGCCCGAGCAGCGATTCGACAGTTGGATAATTTAGTTGACATTACCCAAACACCAATTCCAGAGGCGATGCACGCCAACGAACAAACTCGCGCTATCGGCCTTGGTATGATGGGTTTTACAGATGTGCTTGAAAAACTTGGACTATCTTACGAATCAGAAGAAGCCTACGATTTGATCGACCAACTAACTGAATTTATCAGTTTTCATGCGATTGACCAATCGGCAGATTTAGCCAGCGAGCGCGGCAATTATCCGGTATTTGAAGGCAGTGGCTGGAGTAAGGGAACTTTGCCAATTGATACTATCAAAAAATTAGCTGATTCGCGCGGTGAAGAGGTAAAAATCAGCCAAAAAACTCGGCTTGATTGGGCTAAATTACGCAAAAAAGCCAAAAAAGGTATGCGTAACGCCACTTTAATGGCAATCGCGCCAACAGCCAATATTGGTCATGTCGCCGGCACAACTCCCGGTATTGACCCTCAGTTTGCCCAGATTTTTAGCCGCTCAACATTGAATGGTAAGTTCCTCGAAATAAACACCAACTTAGTGCGAGATCTAAAAAATCTCAATCTTTGGGAAGAAGTCAAAGAAGACGTCTTGGCGGCGCAGGGCGACATCCAAAATATCCCACAGATTCCGCAGAATATCAAAGATGTTTATAAAACTAGCTTCCAGCTGAGTCCGTATGCGTTTATTGAGGTGGCCGCCCGAGCCCAAAAGTGGGTTGACCAGGCGATTAGCCGCAATATGTACCTAGAAACTCGCAATATCGATGAATACGTCGAGATTTATTCCGAAGCCTGGCGTCGAGGGCTCAAAACCACTTATTATCTGCACGTCAAACCGCGCCATCAGGCAGAGCAAACTACTGTTTCACTAGAAAAAGTTGCCGCTGATAAGATTAAAACACAAACTAAAACTCGTGGCTTTGGCTTTGCTAAGCGCAGTTAATAATCAAATAAAAGGAGATGAAATGTCAGACTACAAACACCCAAAAAATGGAATTTTAGGCTCAGGCTTGCGCGACGGACTCAGTTTACACCCGATTCGCTACCCGTGGGCATACGATTTATATAACCAAGCTGTTGCTAATACTTGGTTTCCAAACGAAGTTCAATTGGTTCAAGATTTAACCGATTTCAAAAAACTCAGTGATGATGAAAAACACGCGCTTAAAACTGTAATTAGTTATCTAAACCCCAACGAATTACTGATCAATAAATCGCTAGCCTTCGGAATTTATCCATACATTAATGCTGCTGAAGGTCAACTTTACCTCAGTAAACAGATGTGGGAAGAGGCTAATCATTTTATGGCCTTTGAATATATTATCGAGACTTTTCCGTTTGATCGCAAAGAAATTTACGCCGCCGGTTTTGGTAAAAAATCTTTAGCCGACAAAGCCGCTTTTCAAAACAAACACCTTGATGTAATGATGTCGAAAGATTTAGATATTTATTCGCTTGAGGGCAAAAAGGATTTCGTGCGCAGTTTAGTAGCCTACAACATCGTGCTTGAGGGTATCTGGTTCTATAGCGGATTTATGGTCGGGATGAATTTCCGCCAACGAAATCTACTTCGGAACGTCGGTAGCTTGCTCGACTGGATTACGAAAGATGAAAATTTGCACTTAACTTTTGGCATTAATCTGTTACTTACAATTTTAGATGAAAACCCAGAGTTGCAAACACAAGAATTCGCCGACGAAATTCGGGCTCTAATCCTTGAGGCCGTTGAGCTCGAAAAGGCCTACAACGAAGATATGCTACCAAATGGAATTTTAGGCCTAAACGCTGATTATGTGAACCAATACGTAATGCATATGACCGACCGCCGACTAGTTGAGCTCGGTTTTGAACCAGAATATAACGTAGCCAACCCCGCTAAGTGGATGGCGATAGCCAACGATACGTTGGAATTGGTCAATTTCTTTGAAAGCACAAATACTAGCTATGAAGTTAACACAACGGAGTAAAATATGGACGAAATTAGCAAAAATATTTTAGATACAATTCAAATTGGGGCATTAGCGACGGTCAACCCAGACGGATCGCCGCTAATTACACCGCTGCATTTTGCTAGATTTGGCGAAAATATTATTTGGATTACCAGTAAAGATTCCCAACATTCGAAGAATCATGCAAATGGCGAGCCGATTGAATTTGTGGTTTGGAATGAACAAAAACAGGCAGTTTATCTCAAAGCTACTGCTTCCGAAATTGGAGAAAGCGAACTCGTTGCAGCCGAAAAATATTACCAAGAAAAGCTCGGTGATTTTCGACCGCAAGTAAAAAATCCGGCATTTTACAAAGCACCAATCGGCAAGCCAGATGATAATTTTCCGGACGGAACCTGGAAACATTTCACTTCATAAATTCCAAATTTTAAGGTATAATAGACATAAACGTAAGCAAAATAGAGGGTAGAGTGAACGCAAATCAAATTTTAAACGACAATATGACGCTAGAAGAAAAACTTATAGCAATTGATAGGGCGATGGAAAATGCGCAAGCTACGGCCGATGAAGAAGCTAAAAAGCGAGGTGTCGCTAGCGCTCCGATCGACCCAGCTTTGCTAACAATTTGCGATGGGTGCGAATAAGTTTTAATGGCGACCAAACTTAAGATTTTAAATATCGACCCCTATCTAGAACCTCATAAAGATGATCTTTTACTGAGGGCGGATAATTTTAAGATTGCCAAAAAACGCCTACTTAAAAATCATGAAAATCTAGCTAGTTTTGCTAACGGACACTTATATTTTGGTTTCCATAGACAAAAAAACGGCTGGATTTTTCGTGAATGGGCACCCAACGCCACAGAAATTGCGCTGATCGGAGATTTCAATAACTGGAATCGCAATAGTCACAAACTTAAAAATATCGGCGAAGGTATCTGGGAAATTCATATTCCAGAGAATGATAATCTAAAACACAAATCAAAAATCAAATTAGAGATTACTACTCAGCACGAAAAATTTGACCGAATTCCAACCTATATCAAACGAGTTATTCAAAAAGGAAATTCGATTGATTTTGATGGGCAAGTTTGGGCACCAGAAAAGCCTTTTGATTGGGCTGATTCTGATTCCAAGTTGAACCATGATGAGCCTCTGATGATTTACGAAGCCCACATCGGTATGAGCAGCAACGAAGAAAAAATCTCGAGCTTTAATGAATTTACTAAAAATATCTTGCCACGAATCAAAAAACTTGGTTATAATACTGTCCAATTAATGGCAATCGCAGAACACCCATATTACGGCTCATTTGGCTATCAAGTATCAAATTTTTTCGCCGTTTCTTCACGTTTTGGCACGCCCGAAGACCTCAAAAATCTAATCAATGCCGCCCATAAAATGGGAATTTCTGTATTACTTGACCTGGTGCATTCGCACGCCGCCGCCAACACTGCCGAAGGTCTCGCACGATTTGACGGCACCGAATACCAGTTTTTTCATAAAGGCAAAAAAGGAAACCACCCAGCGTGGGGTTCAAAATTATTTAATTACAGTAAGCCTGAAGTTGCGCACTTTCTGCTCTCAAACATCAAATACTGGCTCGAAGAGTATCACTTTGATGGCTTCAGGTTTGATGGTGTGACATCAATGTTGTATCACAACCACGGCCTCGGTATGGCTTTTGATAATTACAAAAAATATTTCTCTCTCAATACCGACACCGAAGCGGTGACATATCTACAACTCGCCACAGAAACCGCCAAAGAAGTGAATCCCAATTGTATCTTGATATCCGAAGATATGAGCGGAATGCCCGGAATGGCATTACCTGTTTCTAACGGTGGGATTGGTTTTGACTATCGCCTAGGAATGGGAATTCCTGATTTTTGGATAAAATTACTCAAGAAGAATTCTGAATTAGACTGGAATTTAGGCGAGATTTGGCATGAGTTAAATCAGCGCCGGGCAGGCGAAAAGGTGATTGGTTACGCCGAATCACACGATCAAGCACTAGTGGGCGACAAAACAATTATGTTTAGACTAGCCGATGCGGCAATGTATTGGAAAATGGACGTCAATTCGCAGCATCTGGTGATTGACCGAGCAATCGCTCTACACAAGTTGATTCGCTTAATTACTTGCACGACAGCAGGTGATGGCTATCTAAATTTTATGGGTAACGAATTTGGCCACCCAGAATGGATAGATTTCCCGCGCGAAGGCAATAATTGGAGCTATTCGCATGCTCGACGCCGCTGGGATTTAGCAGATGATAAAAATCTGCGTTATCAATATTTACAGAACTTCGACCAAGCTATGGTTGAGCTAGTGCGCGAAAATAACCTACTTTCCACCGAAATAAAACAACTTTGGCATGATGAACAGGCAAAAGTGCTAGTTTATCAGCGCGAAAACCATGTTTTGATGTTTAATTTTCACCCACACGATAGTTTTGAGACCGAATTACAATTCGATTCAAATTCTAGTGGTGAATTAATTTTACATAGCGACTGGGCAAAATTTGGTGGCTATAGCGGTGCGGCTAAAAAAGCGGAGACCGATTGTGGCCCAGATGGTAAATTCCGCGTAATTATCAAACCCCACACGGCGATGATTTATAAAATGAAATTTTAACCAAATAAAATAATCTCTAGCCTCGCAGTGTGTCTAGAGATTATCTTCCAAATTTGGCGGAGAGAGGGGGATTCGAACCCCCGATACGGTTGCCCGCATACACGATTTCGAGTCGTGCGCCTTCAACCAGCTCAGCCATCTCTCCTGATATAACTATTATATCACAAGCTGTTTATTTTGCCGAACGTGTATAAAATTTTAAGCAAAACAAAAGGGGCGGACTAGCCCCTTTAGAAGTTACTATCACTCGATATAAACGTTATGTTTTCTTACCGCCTCAGATAGAGCTATCGCTCCGTCTCGATTCATATACGGAAGCTTTATGCAATCATCAAAAGTTTTCAGCCTTCCAGCGATATCTCCTACGGTATTGATTTCATTCCGTTTCAGAATATTGTAAGTCCGCCCGTCCAAGAGTAGGCGTTCTATAGCCAATGAGCTTGTTCCGGCTACTCGATTTTTACTTCTCTCCAAGAGTAGAGAAACGCATTCCTGACGAGATGTCAACATTGAATACAAAATATCCCGGTCAAAGTTGTTATAGACATCTTTAAAATAACGGAGGTCTCTTTCCTTGGCATCTTTAGTGTTGCATAAAAAATACTGAGTAGACTCGTCATCGTGAATAGCTTTATCTGTCAGCCTCTGATTAGTGACTACGCCATATTTTAAAACTAAGAATTTCATCTTGTCCATTTCTAAAAATTCATACAATAACAATGCCTCTTCTTCGCCTATTTTGTAAGTACCGTCAAAGTCGACTTGCCTCAGACAATATTTTATGAGATCCAATAACTTTTCAATGTACATTTGAATCACCCTTTCAAATTTTATTTATACATAATATAACATTTATACTATTTTGTCAATTGAGATTTGATTATGCCACAAATAAAAGCACACTCCAAAAAAGAAGTGTGTTTTATAATATCATAACTTAATTCACATTTGGTACACCCGGCAAGATTCGAACTTACGACCTTTGGCTCCGCAAGCCAACGCTCTATCCAGCTGAGCTACGGGTGCATAAGTGCTACAAAAGCAGCACAAACTAAATTATGAGGTACTTTCACTAGATTGTGAACGTCTACAATTATAGCAGCAAATACTTAGAAATGCAACCGCTAGAGCTTTAATTTGCGCACAATTCGGTCGATAAAATCAAGTTTTATTTTTTCCATCGGTAAAATTGAGCCTAGAATATCAACAATCTGCTCGCCACTTTCTTCTGGAAAATAAATCGAAACGGAGGGCGAAAACCGTTTTTTAGGCAAAAACACGATTGAAAATACATTATCTTCGCGCAGAATACCAAAAGAACGGAAATCTGTGTATTGGTGCAAATTACCATCGATGTAAAAACCACGGCCACTGAGACTATACGAAATTTGGTGAACATTATTACTACCCAAAACCACCAAAATAGCGACCGCCGAGACAATTATTAACAACGTAAAACTCCAAGACTGAATTAGCCAAGAAACAACCAAAAGGACTATTAAAGCGGCTGCGAATATCAAATACCACAATTTGCCCTTGTCGCCAGTCATAATATTTTGCGCTTGCCAATTAGCGATCTCTAGATCTGGGTTTGCCATTCTAGGCTTAGTAGTCTCGGAGTTTTCGTCCTCATTCTGTGACATTTCGCTAGGCTCTATCGCCACGGATTCGTATTTAGGTGGCACAAACGGATCGACTGGTTGGGCTTCAGGCATCTGAGAATTCGAATAATCTCCATAATATTCAGTCGGCGGAGTATATTGGCTAGACTGGGGCGGAGTAAACTGATCCTTAGGCAACCCTGTAACCATCGGTCCCAGAGTGGTATTTTCAAAGTTTTTGTCTTCACCAAAAAGATTATTCGGACTAGGCTCCATGTCTATATTATAGCATAAGTTTAATCATAAACAAGAAAAAATACGACCTTTTATGAATCGTATATTTTCTTGGCGGAGGATGGGAGATTCGAACTCCCGCTCCAGGTTTCCCCAGACTAACGATTTAGCAAACCGTCCCCTTCAGCCACTTGGGTAATCCTCCAGCTACAGTTTATTTTAACAAAAATAACCAATAAATACAAGCATATTGACAAAATCAATAAAATTTGTTATAATATAGATATGAGTAAGATTACTAAAATTATTTCTATATTTATAGCTGGGGCTTTCATGAGCATTGTTTCAAGCTTAATTTTACCAACCATAGCCTCCGCAGCAGGGGAAAGCGGCGTAAGAGACGGCATGGAAGCTTCGCGTAGCGCAGAAATGCCCGCAGACCTATTTGGCACTGCCGGTATCTTTACACAGGTGACTAGCGTATTATTGTTTCTCATCGGCGTATTAAGCGTAATCATGCTGATTTTTGGCGGTTTACGCTATGTTATTTCGGGTGGAAGTGCAAAATCTGTCGAAAGTGCTAAAAATACAATTCTTTATGCAATCATTGGTTTAGTAATAGCAATTTTAGCATACGCAATTGTCAACTTCGTAGTCGGTACATTTGTTCCCGGCGGAACAGGTGGACCTAATTATTCGGCACCAGCCCAAAATAGTGGCGAAGACAAGCAACCAACCGACGTTTAAAGATTTATATAAAAATAACCCATTCAAAATAGTGGGTTATTTTTATATATAATTACATGGCGGAGAGAGAGGGATTCGAACCCTCGGTACTGTTTCCAGCACGCCGGTTTTCAAGACCGGTACCTTCAACCACTCGGTCATCTCTCCTAGTCCGTTAGTATTTTAACATAATTTAGCAGAGAAGGAAAGACCAGTTATTTTTGCTGCAAGATATAAACTACCCAAATCTCCCCGGCGCCGGCTATATGAAGTAATTTAGCCGCCGACTCCAAAGTTGAGCCCGTAGTTTTAATATCATCAAATAATATATAAATTTTGTCGTCATTTATCTCCCTAGCCACTCTATAGGCCTTCTTAGCCTGTTTGCGGCGCTCCTGAGCGGTTTTGCCGCGCTGCGTGGTATTTTTAGCGCGAACCAGTATTTTATCGTTAAAATCAATATGTAAAGCTTTCGCCAGCTTCCTGCCAATTAAAGATATGTGGTCAAATCCGCGAATTCGAATATGGTTTGGATTGGTGGGCAGCGGCACGAGACAAAAATCACGACCGTCCTCAGAGATAATCGGAGATAAGCTCTGTAGTAACATTTCTAGTAGCATTGCATGAACATCTTTGCGCTCGTTAAATTTATAATCATCAACAATTTTCATTAAAATTCCGTCACGTTCACCCAGGAAAATTTCTCTACTGATAAGCTTATTATTTTTATAAATTTTTATTTTAGGGCGGGGCAAATAACTTTGGCAACAGCCCTCACACCAACCGCTACCCAGCCTACCACAATAGTAACAGTGGTGAGGGGCTATTAGGTCGAGTATTTTATCTATCAATGTGTTTTTCACAACAAAATTACTCCTTTTCTTGATTATATCCTAAAAATACGTTATAATAAAGCCATAATTAAAGCCTGTTAGGAATTAAGTGGAGGAAAAATGGCTCGAAGACAAAATGACGATCTTTTGATTGAAGACGAACTTGCAGCTGCTTTCTTGAATGATGATCAATTTGAAGACGAAGTGCTACAAGCTGATATACAACAAGAGCAAGCGTACCCTGAAGTTGACCCTGAAGATGAATTTCCAGGACAGCTGGCAGTGGATGTATATGAAACAGATGACAAATTGGTCGTAAAAGCACGAACTGCGGGTGTAAACAAACAAGATTTAGATGTTTCATTAAGCGACAATATTTTAACAATTAGCGGAACTTTGAACTCCGGCGATCAATACAACGATCAAGACAAGAAGTGGCACATTCAAGAGTGCTACTGGGGCGAGTTTAGCCGGACTGTGGCATTGCCGGTCCAGATCAAAGAAGACGAGGTAGAAGCTATCCTAAAAGATGGCGTGTTGATTATAACATTTACTAAGGTCAGACAAGAACCTGCAAAGAAAATTCAAGTTCTATAAATTACAAAACACCACTCAAAGACAAGTGGTGTTTTAATTTGCGCCAAAATAGGGCAAAAAATAATACATCCTCGCCGATTTGGAGGATGTATTATTATCATAAAAAACTTACGTTTTAAGCTACGAAGGTTGTAACTACGAAGTTCACGATTGCAAAAGCTAAAATCGCGATTACGATACCTATAACCGCATACATAATTGTGTTTTTAGCGTTAGTCACGGCTGTTGAATCACCCTGTGAGATTGTGTAGCGAATACCACCGTAAATCAGCATAACAACGCTGATTGCACCAATCAAAAATAACATTACGTTAGTTACAGTTTGAAATACTGAGCCATCACCGTTGAACAGATTTTCCGGCTGTTCATCGTTTCGGGCACAATCTTTACCCCCAGTTATACCACCACTTACATCACAATTGTTGGCGTAAGTTGTCGCAACTGGCACAGCCAAACCTGCAAGTAGGGCAAAAGCTGGCACAAATACACCGATTTTTGCAATATTTGTCAAAATTTTCTTCATTAAATTTTAAACCTTTCTTATATTTTATTTTACTATATTTATATCATATCTAGAGCCTAAAATCAATATGACTTTAGAAAATAGTGATAACAAAATTCACGATCGCGTATGAGAGAATCGAAACTATCAAGCCAATAACAGCATACGTCATTGTGTTTTTAGCACGTTTAACCTGTTCAGCATTGCCATTTGAGATGGAAAAATAAATACCAGCCACAATAATAAAGACCACCGAAAGAGCACCAACTAGAAATAGCAAGACATTAATTACTCTATTAATAATATCACCAAGCTCCATCGTATCGTCATCCCCACCGGCCTCTTTTACGCCCTCTTGGAGCTCAGCCTTAATATCTGCATAGGCTAAGCCACTGCCTAGCACTAAATTACCGGCGATTGGAGCTATCGTCATCATCATAATTCCAATTATAATTGCTATTTTTTTCATCTTTTCTCCTTATTTTTTATAATAAACTATCGATTACAAAGTTTACGATTGCATACGACAGAATTGACACAACTAATCCTACAATAGAGTAGATAAGGGCATTCTTAGCGGTTTTAATTTTATCTGGGCTACCCTGAGAAATCACAAAATAAAGTCCCGAAACAATTATCACGATAACCGATAATGCTCCAATTATCCCTAGAAGAACGTTAATCACATTAAAGACTGTTTCTTGGAGTTCCTCTTCGCCATTTTGATCGCGACCTTCGCAAATCGGCGAGCCTTTAGCATCACCGACTACCTGGTCACAAGCGTTGAACCCGTTATTCGCCATAACCGAAGCGTTGGTGATAAATAAACTTCCTAGCATAGTTAGAACTACAAAAAATACCGAAAACAAATATTTTATATTCATTATAGTACTCCCAAAACGAAGTTAGTAATAGTGAAGGCGAGTGCTATAATCACTAGTCCAATAATAGCGCCTGTTAGAGTATTTTTGGCAGTTTTGACACGCTCTGGCGAGCCAATTGAAGTTACATAATATGCACCACTGACAATAATTACGACTATTGCAATTATTCCAGCCCATAAATATGCTGTATTGAATAGGTTTTGAATTTGCGTATCACCAGCTTGATTCTGAGGTATATTAGCTTTTATCTCCTCATCTATCACTATACTTTTATCAAATCCGCCATTATCTGCTATTTTATAATCCATATTTACCTCTTACGATGCTATTAAATTTACTACAAAATTAGTCAGCGCCACTGAAAGTGAAGCGATAACCAGACCAATAATCGCGTTTACTAGAGTAGTTTTAGATGCTGCAACTTTACTAGAATTGCCTTGAGAAATCATATACTGAAAACCGGCCCATACAATAAAACCAGTTGCAATCACGCCCGCAATCCGGAATAGGCCATCCGCTAGGTTTAGCACGATTGTCCAAATAAATGTACTCAGGCTGATTCCGTCCGTATCTTTTTCTGAAATCTTTTTGATTTCACAATCGCTATCAATCAAACCTCGATACCAGGTCGGAATACCTAAAAAAGTTGCATCTTGTTCACAACTTCCGGCCGCGTTAACTATAATTGGGCTAGAAATTACTAAAAATGAGCTAAAACCAACTAGTATCATACCAATTATTAATATTTTATTTAAAATTTTCATTAGAATACTCCTCCTGGAATTAGCCATTGAGCAAACGCCCACAACAGCGAATAAGAGATTAGGCCAATTATAGTGTTTAAAATCATGGTTTTAGCTTTTTGAACTTGCTGAGAGTTGCCACCAGCGGTCGAATATAATACACCAGCCACAACGAATGCAATTGAAGCCGCAATGCCGATGCCCGTCGTTAGTATAACAAGTACAACATTTAATAAGTTTTCAATTTTCCAATCTGATGGTAGAATCGAGGTACTCGGTTTAGTTTCTTCATCTGGGTTATCCGAGCTATTACCAGAACCCTCGTCATCCTCTATTTGTGCATCTACAGCTAAAGTATGGTTGGGCGCAAATAAGGGCACTGCAAACCCGCCTAGAATAAGTCCGAACATCGATAATATTATAATTTTTTGTAGTTTATTCATCTTAATAATACATTATAATAAATTAGACCAAAATGCAAGTGTTTTTATATACTTAACAGGTTAAATGGGTTGACAAAACATATGTTTTATGCTAAAATTGGACTTATGAAGAATCGATTAACAAACGTCTGGACTAGATTAAACAAAAGTCCAGTAAAATTGATGTTATTCTCTCTTATCGCGATTATTATATCTGCGAGTCTTTTTCTTTATATCCCCGTTTCGGCTCTATCTGGAGCAAGGTGGGGCGATGAAGATAAATCAAGCATTTTTTATGATCAAAAAACTTTCGTCAAAGCGAGTGGCAGCGACACCTCTAAGATACCTAAAGACATAGGCCTAAAAGAACACACATTTATTTATAAATCCTCTTTAGACAGTACCAACAAACAGAATGTACAGGTAATCACACTGGACGATACAGAGGATATAGCTAGTGCGACATTCCACTCGTTCAACGTAGACCGGGGCGGTAATTACGAACAGATAGGTGAGACCGAGACACTGGAAATCGACGGCGTGGCGGAATTTAGCAGTAGTAGTTGTTCGGTTGAAGGCGGTGGCGGCTGGGCAATTTGCGTTGTAGCTAACACATTAGCTGATTGGATGGATGGATTATACAATATCGTCCAAAAATTCCTAGACGTTCAACCTTTACAAATAAATGATCGATCGGCTATTTTCCAAGTTTGGAGCTATATGCGCAATATTGCCAACATAGCATTTATAATTGCGTTTATTATTGTTATTTACTCTCAAATCACTAATTTCGGAATTAATAATTATGGTATAAAGAAGATATTACCTAAACTCATTGTAGCGGCAATTCTAATTAACCTATCCTATTACATCTGTGCGATAGCAATCGACCTTTCTAACATTGCTGGTCATCAATTGCAGAATCTTTTGATCTCTATCCGTAAGGATGTCTTTCAGAATGTCGATAACGTAGTAGAAATGTCGATGAATGGCTCTGCTTGGAAGGCTCTTACAGCTGGAATTCTAGGTGGTACTGGAGTGGTTTTTTGGGGAACAGTAACCTTTTTTGCCGCCGGTGGCCTCGGTGCAACCGTACTACTACTGCTAGTTAGCTTAATCGGAGTAATCGTTTCCACCGGTGTCGCTATAATAATCCTCGCTGCCCGCCAGGCAATTATTACAGTCTTGGTCTTTCTAGCGCCCTTGGCTTTTGCCGCCAACATCCTACCCAACACCGAAAAGTGGTTTGAAAAATGGAAGGATCTTTTTGTTACTATGCTAGTGATGTACCCAATTTTTGCACTATTGTTCGGCGGTTCGCAATTAGCTGGAACTACGATCATTGCTAGTGCTAATGAAAGTATAATTACATTGATTTTGGGCTTGGTAGTCCAAGTTATTCCGCTAGCTATTACACCATTTATTATGCAATTTAGCGGTAGTTTGCTAGGTAAAATCGCTGGTATGGTTAACGACCCTAATAAGGGAGCTGTCGACTGGACAAAGAACACTCTACGCGAAGAAGCTGCACACCGTAGAAATGTTAAAATCGCGCGGGGCAATAATCCTAACAATCTCGTCAAAGACGGTAAACGCAAAGGACGACCAAGGCTCGGAACTGTGGCCTGGGCTAATCAAATTGGCTATAATCGTAGGCAGCGGCACGATAACATGAAGACTGCCGCCGGCGATCGTCAGAAGTCTGTATTTAGCAATCTAGATAATTCGTATGTTGATCAAGCCAATAATACAACTGACGTAAAAGCTAGGGAGCGCCTACTTTCTAAAAGCACTCAGTTTCAAGTTGAACAGGCTAAGTTGAGCGTTGAAGATACTCAGCTAAGCTTCACAAATGCCGTCTCCCAACTGAGGGCGG
>RZZT01000004.1 GCA_010014525.1 Candidatus Saccharimonadota bacterium
AAAAATAAAAATCAAGGGCGGATGCCCTTTAGGAGGAAATTAAAATGACAGAAGTAAAAACGTTTTTTGGATTCGCGGTATCAGACTCTATGCTTGAGGGTGATTTAATTGTCACTCGTGAAAATCTAGAGCTAGACGAAGTTAAAGACATCCTGTCTAAGGATGGAACTAAGCTTTGACTTAATCCATTCCATATTTCAACAATCAACGCGATGAATAATCGTTTTGGTATTCATGTTGAAATTCCGGAAAAACCAGCTAATATATCGCTGGGTAAGGGTGATTCCTTAGTCGTCATGCAGGTCCGGGGGCTTCCGCGGCTTCCGCAAGACAGAAAGGAGTACACCCAAGAAGAGATTGACTCTGCTGGGTTCACGTTTTCTCGTTGGACCGTTCGCGGAACTGTCATTGACTTGCATATCCAGATGGATGTGGGAGTCAACCGAGACTTTGATGAGTGTGGATTTGGGATGGATAACATCCACAAAAACACAGACGCCTTTTTCAGTTAAAAAAAATTAACGGTATTGGCCGGACTTAGTATTGAAAAATACGAAAAGTCCGGCTTTTCTTTTGGGTGTAATTTTTGGGGACTTGGCAGAGATATTGCTGGGCTCACTTCTCTGGACATTTTGCGTAAAATATGCTAGAATAAATAGACGTTTAAAGAGGAAAGTTGGGGCTTGATGGCTGATTTTATAGATATCAAAGGTGCGCGTGAGAATAATTTGAAGAATATTGATGTTCGGATTCCGCGTGACAAACTGGTGGTGATAACCGGGCTTTCGGGTTCTGGTAAATCTTCGTTGGCGTTTGATACAATTTATGCCGAGGGCCAGCGCCGCTATATGGAGAGCCTCAATTCTTATGCTCGAATGTTTTTGGGCTCGATGGATAAACCTGATGTTGATCAAATTACGGGTTTGAGCCCTGCGATTTCAATTGACCAGAAATCTACTAGCCGCAATCCGCGCTCAACTGTGGCGACAGTGACTGAAATTTATGATTATTTGCGCTTGCTATTTGCTCGCGTTGGGGTGCCGCATTGTCCGGTTTGTGGCAAGGATGTGACTCGCCGTACGCCGCAAGATATTGTTGATGCGGTGATGAAAATTGATGAAGGCAAGCGGTTGGTGTTATTAGCACCGATTGCTAAGGCTAAAAAAGGTGAATTTGCCCACATTTCAGAGGAATATTCGCGCCAAGGTTTTGCTCGTGCTAGAGTTGATGGCGTGATTTATTCGCTTGATGAGTTCCCGTCTCTTGAGAAAAATATCAAGCATGATATTGAAATTGTGGTTGATCGTTTGGTGATTGGTCCGGAAATTCGTGCTAGGGTCGCGCAAAGTGTTGAACAGGCGCTGAATATGACGGATGGTGTGCTAGAAATTTTAGATGTTGAAACTGATGAACTGAAATTATTTTCGCAGCGCTATGCTTGCCCGGATCACCCAGATGAGCATATTCCAGAGCTTGAACCGCGCTTGTTTTCCTTCAATGCACCGCAGGGTGCTTGCGAAACTTGTTCAGGGCTTGGCACGCGAATGGAGATTGATCCAAAGCTGGTTTTGAGCCAAAATTTGACGATTTCTGAGGGTGCGATTCGCCCATATAATCGCGTTAACGAGCAAACTTGGCGTATGAGGCTCCTAGAAAAAGTAGCTGAAGCGCATGGATTTTCGCTAAAGGTGCCGGTTAAGGAACTTAGTCAAGAGGCGATTGGCATCATTCTTTATGGTACGGGAGATCAGAAGTACCAAATGAATTTGAATGACGGTCGACTGTATCACGGTACTCACGAGGGCGTGATTCCAAACCTTGAAAGGCGTCATAAAGAAACCGATTCTGAGTTTATGCGCAAAGATATTGAGCGATTTATGCGAGTTCGTAGGTGTAATACTTGTGGCGGCAAACGGCTTAAGCCGGTAGTTTTGGCGATTACTGTCAATGATATGAATATTGTGGAAATTGCTGACTTGGCGATTTCTGATGCACTGGAATTGTTTGACAATCTTAAACTTAGCGAAAAAGAGCGGTTGATTTCGACGCAAATTATTAAAGAGATTTCGTCACGATTAGGCTTTATGAATAATGTTGGTCTGAATTACCTTGAACTTTCACGCGCGGCCAACACTTTGAGCGGCGGCGAGGCGCAACGAATTCGCTTGGCGACTCAGATTGGTTCGGGTTTGCAAGGTGTTTTGTATGTTCTGGATGAGCCTTCGATTGGCTTGCACCAGCGTGATAATGATAAATTAATTGCGACTTTGAAGAATTTACGCGATTTGAATAATACTGTTTTGGTGGTTGAGCATGATGAGGACACAATTCGTTCGGCTGATTATTTGATTGATGTTGGCCCTGGCGCAGGTGTAAATGGTGGTGAAATTGTGGCATATGGCACGCCAGAAGAGGTGGCGAATAATCCAAATTCGCTGACTGGTAAATATTTAAGTGGCGCTGAAAAAATTGAAGTGCCAAAAACTCGCCGTAAAATCAAAAAAGATGAAAAATTGACGGTTAAGGGGGCGCGTGAGAACAATCTCAAAAATATCTCGGTAGATATTCCGCTCGGTGTAATGACGGTGGTTTCGGGCGTTTCTGGATCTGGTAAATCAACATTAGTTAATGAGATTTTGAGCAAAGAATTGGTAGCTCGCAAACATCGTGCGCAAGCTGTCCCGGGAGAACATGATGAAATCCTCGGCATGGAAAAACTCGACAAAGCGATTGTGATTGATCAGAGCGCTATTGGTCGCACGCCGCGCTCTAACCCGGCTACTTATACTGGTGTATTCACGCAGATCCGTGAGCTTTTTGCTAATACTCCTGAAGCTAATATTCGCGGTTACAAATCTGGGCGATTTAGCTTTAACGTCAAGGGCGGTCGCTGTGAAACTTGTCAGGGTGATGGTGTGATTAAGATTGAAATGCACTTCTTGCCGGATGTTTATGTGGAATGTGATACTTGTCATGGCCATCGCTACAATCGTGAGGCTTTGGAGATTAGATATAAAGGCAAAACGATTGCTGATGTGCTAGACATGACGGTTGCAGAAGCGGCAGATTTCTTCGCTAATATTCCGGCGATTTACCGCAAACTGTCGACAATTGTTGAAGTTGGTCTGGGCTATATCAAGCTTGGTCAGCCAGCAACAACGTTTTCTGGTGGTGAAGCGCAGCGTATTAAACTTGCTACTGAATTAGCTCGCCAATCGACCGGCAAAACCATGTACATTTTAGACGAGCCAACAACTGGTCTACATAGTGGAGACGTCAAGCGGCTACTTAAAATTTTGAATAAATTGGTGGACGCTGGCAACTCAATGGTGATTATTGAGCACAATTTAGATGTTGTCAAAAGTGCCGACTGGATTATTGATATGGGCCCAGAAGGCGGCGCGGGCGGCGGTCAAATTATCGCCGAAGGAACGCCTGAAAAGATTGCGGCGAATGCAAAATCTTGGACTGGCAAATATTTGAAAACTGTTTTGAAATAGTTTCCCTAAATATTATTTAAAGTTTTTGTAAAAGTTTAAGCGCTATGCTAATGTAGGGCTAAATAATTTGGAAAACGATAGCCAAATCGCCGGCTGTTGTTTTATTTTCAAACTTTTTATGCTATAATTACATAAAAGCATAAAAATTTTACAAAGGTGGGCAATGCAACCGTCAATTTTATCAATTGGTTACGCAACAAAAGATTCATTTCTAGACATCAAACCCAAAAAAGGGGTTTTTAAAGATGAGAATAATCAGCTTCATCTAGATTTGGCTTTTGATGATTCTTCGCTCGAGTATAATAAACAGGCGGGTATTTATGGCGGAATTGTTTTGAGTGATAAGATTTTTCGCTCGGCGCATCTGAAGAGTTTTTCTAGTGTTAATCCACAAGGTTTTGCTAATTTTTCGCCGGAGAATATTAAGACTAAATTTATCCAGCGCTATATTGTAGCTCATCAGGGTAGGAGTTTTGTGTTGAATTCTTCGGCTCGTGGACTAAAATGGGAAGATCCGTTTTATGTTCCAGGGATTGTTTATGTTGACGGCCGCGGTTTTTCGGCTGATTATTTGGCTGGATTTGAGAATTATCTAGAACAAAATAAAAGCACTAAAATTATCTTTAATTTAAACGATTTTGAGAAAGCTTTGGCTGAGAAATTATTGTCTCGATCTGAACTAGTGTTTATTAACTTGGCCAAACCGGTGGCGGTAGATTTGGATATGACTAGTGTTGATTCGACAATTGAATCTTTGGCTGATTTTGGTGTAAACCACGCGGTTCTGTTTGATGATGATAAAGTATTTGTGAGCTATACAGGCTCGTTAGTAGAGGCGCAAACTGATTTTGCGCTTAACTCGTTTTATCAGAAGGCGATTTTTAGAGCCGCCTATACGGCTGAGTTTTTGGATGGAGCTGATCTTGAAGATAATTTACAGATTGCACTGGCAATTGCGGAGAATTCAGGTTTTAATGATCCAGTTAAACCGCTAATTGCTAGGCAAATTTTGGCGCGTTCTGAGAGTAAGTATCAGGTGGAATTTTTGCGGAAAAGTCTTGATTTTACCGAGAAATTGCATAAGGCTGCCGCCGAATTGGTGGAGCGACCAAAGGGAATTTTTGCGGCTGATGAGTCCGGCGGCAATATTCACAAGAAGTTTACCGAAGCAGGAATTGAAGATATTGAAGAGAACCGCCGCCGTTATCGCGAGATGTTCTTCACTACACCAGATATTGAAAATTATTTGAGTGGCGTGATTTTGTTTGAAGAAACTGTTGATCAGAGTTTGAAGGATGGCCGCAATTTTGTGGAATATTTGAAGGGCCGAAATATGCTAGTTGGCGTGAAACTTGATGGTGGTTTGGCGCCATTTGAGGGCTTTAAGGGCGAGACTATCACTAAGGGCCTAGATGTATTAGACGAAAAATTGGCTCGTTATGCTGAAAAGGGCATTGATTTTGCTAAGTGGCGAGTAGCGTTTGATATTAGTGCTGAGACCGAAGAAGGCCGCAAATTGCCAACTAACGCCGCGATTGCGGCGAATGTGCAAATTTTAGCGCGCTATGCTAAGGCTTGCCAAGCGCACGGAATTGTGCCGATTGTCGAACCAGAGGTGGTCTATGATGGTTCGCATTCCCTAGATGAATGCAACTTAGCCACTAAGCGAATTTTACACGCGTTATTTGAAGAATTGAAATTATTTGACGTTGATTTAGCTGGCACGATTTTGAAGACTAATATGGTGCTTGCGGGCAAGCAAAACGCCCATCATTCTTCGCCGCAAGAAGCGGCCGAATATACAGCCGAGGCCTTGCGTGCGACTGTGCCTGAAGAGTTGGCCGGAGTCGTTTTCTTGTCTGGTGGTCAGACGGTCCACCAGGCGACGGATAATTTGCAAGCGATTACCAATTTTGGACCATATCCATGGGGTGTGACTTATAGTTATGCGCGAGCTTTGCAATCACCAGCGCTCAAAGCTTGGTCAGGTAAAGATGAAAATTTACGCCAGGCCCAACTTGTATTTTTGGAGCGAGTGGCGGCAAATTCGCACGCACTTTATAAGAACTAGATAAAAATCAGCAAACTAGCCAATAACTTTAGGCAAAATAAAAAGACACTTCTAGGAAGTGTCTTTAAAGTACTATGGGTTAATTCGGCTTCTAGCTCTGAAAATTCCGAACCATTTACTGATCAATACGATGGACGAAGTTATTGTCATTACTGTCAATACTTGCCATAGCCCGCTGAAGGCGATATCGAACCATCTGGTATTGATATAGCTTAGCGCAAAAAGAACTAGTGATATCGACATCATTCCGATTGCTAAAATCATCCACGAAAGAACGTTTGTTCTTCGATTGGAACTTTCAGCTGCATCTTGGTTACCCCAACCGTCACGGGACATGCCGAGGAATAGCATTGACGTACTGTTTAGCCAAACCGCTAGTGTCCGCAGATAATAGATCTCTCCTGGCAAATAAAGTAGCGATCGGACAATTTCCCACGCACTAGCGTTTGGGATTTTCCGTGCAACTGAAAATGACAGTAAAATTTATAAACAGATAGGCAAGGCGGCTAGCACCAAAGCCTGCTGATCTAATGAAATTTTATTCATAATGATTCCAGTAGAAAAAACTGCCACAAAAACCATTCTAATTAACAGATTCCAGCCCAGAGCAAATTGTTCGGATAATCTATATTTATCACGAACAATGTTCATTTCTAGACTTAAATCTTCTAAATGACCATCTTGCCATTTTTCGCGCTGTTTTACCCACGAATGGGCATTTAACATTGCGTCTACCCAAGCGCGGGCCTTAGTTGATGTCAATGTTTTATAGCCCAAAGTCTGCAAAACTCGAGTTAATTCCGCATCTTCTACTTTAGTATTAGGCGACCACGGTAAATTTTTATAACCGATTTTAGCCGCTTTTGCTAAAGCTTCTGCGCGAAACAATGTAGCCTGACCGCCAAGAATTTCTGTTCGACGGCGAGTCTGTTGTTCTACAGTCTTCATCGCGAATTCCGCTCTTTGAGAATATAAAAATGATCTCTCAGCAGCGCTATATTTGCGACCTTCTTGAAATTCGAACGAATAACGTGCCATTACACCACCCGCTTGCGGATTATCGTCAATCTCTTCTAAGAGATGCTCTACCATCTCCTCTTCACAACGAACATCAGCATCCAAATACAGCGCGTAGGGCACTTGTAGATCGACACCTTGCGTTCTGAGCTCTCGTATTTTACGATTTATGTAAACGTATGAATAGTTTAGAGCGTTCACTTTTCCAGCTTGGTCTAGTTTTATGACCTCGATGTTCGAGTGTTTTCTTGCAAATTCTCGAGCTTGTTTCTCGGCCGGTGAAAGCTTACCGTTTTTTGGTTCCGGACCGTTTAGCAGGATTAAAATCCAATCTAGCGGTACGGTTTGATCGATCAAACTTTGCAAAGCAACATCTAGCCTATCTTCTTTAGTGTAGGCAGGAATTACTCCGACCAGCAACTCTTTCTTTGTTAGATTTTGAGTTGTCGCACGGTCAAAACTGACTAAATTTTCAAATTCAGTTTCAAAAATTTCAGTCTGAAGTTCTGATTTTTGATTAACAATTTTTTGCAAATCAAAAGTCTTCTTTGGCGAACCTTTCCGGTACCTGAGTGCCCTCGATTGCGTCTTGCTTTTTCTTGCTGCACTATTTGTAGCCATGTGCAACACCTCCATTTTAAGATTCACCTCTCTAAAGGCTTCTCATATTTTAGTATAAAATAGCTAAAATGTCAATAACGACGTGTTATTTTGCCATCTCGGAAACACTAGCAGGCAGATTTATTAACCGAGAATTTATGGTATAATTTAAAGATGAATAGCCAATTATCCGCCAAGCTTAAAACTCTGCCAATTCAGCCGGGGGTTTATTTTCATAAAGATAAAAATGGTACGATAATTTACGTCGGTAAGGCTGCGAATCTTAAGAATCGTGTGCGACAGTATTTTCAGAATATTGCGGCCAAAGATGTGAAAACTCGGGCGCTGGTGGCAGAAATTGCGATGACCGATTGGATTACGGTTGAGACAGAGATTGATGCGCTATTTCTTGAGAGTGAAATGATTAAGCGGTATAAGCCACAGTATAATATTTTGTTGCGCGATGACAAATCGCCGACTTACGTGCGGATTGGTTTTAAAGATGAGATTCCGGCGGTTAGTTTCACCCGAGCTCCGCTTGATGACGGTGGTGAATATTTTGGGCCGTTTTATAATGGCTCGGCGGTAAAGAAATCGGTGCGGTTGATGCGGAAGATTTTTCCGTATTATTTGAATCAGAAATTACCCAAAAAAGGAAATTTGGACTATCAGATTGGCTTAACGCCAGGGCTAGAGAATTACGAAGTTGGTTCGCTAGAATTTGTGGAAAAATTAAGCGAATATAAGAAAAATTTGCGAGTTTTGGCCCGCTATTTGAAAGGTGAGCGCAAGAAAATCCAACGTGAAATCGAGCGTGATATGAAAATAGCAGCTGGTGTGCACGATTTTGAGCTGGCTGCCAAAAAACGCAATCAGTTGCGAGATTTGAGTGAGCTGGGGCGACAAATTATCTTTTCACGTGAGGAGTTTTTAGATATTTCAAAAGACCACGCGATGGTTCGATTGACTGAAATTTTGTCACTTGAACAGCCGCCGAAGCGGATTGAGGCTTACGATATTTCGCATACCGGGGGCCAAAATACGGTGGCTTCGATGGTGGTGTTTACGAACGGTCTGGCGGATAAGCGTGAATATCGCAAATTCAAAATGCGGGCTGGTGGTAATGATGATTATCTGCACATGAAAGAAGTTTTGACGCGCCGTTTTTCAGCTCGAAATGCCAAATGGCCGCGGCCAGAGTTAATTTTGATTGACGGCGGAAAAGGTCAGCTGGCGGTGGCGATTCAGGTGGTGAACGAGCTGATGATGAAATCTGGGCAAGCGCCAATTCCAATTGTTTCGGTTGCCAAGCGTGATGAAGAAATTATGATTAGTCGTATTGGCTCAAATATTAAACTGGATTGGGTTGAGCATAAACTAAAATTGCCGCCAGATAATGAAATTGAAATTAGAGAAGATGGTGATTTTATCGCAATTAATTTGCATAAAAATCAAACTCATTCGCACGGTCACGCGCGGAATTTACTGGGTGAAACTAGTGCTGAATATTCAGATTTGACCAAACTATTTCAGCGAGTTCGTGATGAATCACACCGCTTTGCTATCAATTATCATTCGAGTTTGCGCGCTAAATCGCAGACTAAAAACATTCTTGAGGCGATTGAGGGGGTTGGGCCTAAAACTCGCGCTAAATTATTGCGTAAATTTGGTAGTCTAAAGAAGATTAGAGAAACCAGTGAGACTGAAATTGCTCAAATAATTGGTGAAAAAAATGCCCAAAATGTGAAAGAATTCCTAAAGAATCAGGCTTAGAATTCACTTTTTGCAAGTTTTGTGGTAGAATTGTAGTATGAGAGAAAATTTTTTAGTTTTTATTAGTCGATGGTTTTTTAATACCCTTATTCTTTGGGTGCTAACCATTATTTTCGGTACGGTTTCTGGCACAAGCGATATGGGGTCGTTCTTCTTGGCTGGATTCATTTTTTCGCTAGCAAACAGTATTTTGAAACCGATTATTACCATCTTATCGTTACCCGCAATTCTGGTGACTTTAGGCCTGTTCACCCTAGTGGTTAACGGATTAATCGTCTGGCTGTCTATTAGCCTAACCCCGGGCTTGGCAATTAGCTTTTGGAATGCGGTCGTTGCTGGCGCAGCGCTAAGTTTGATTAACTACTTAATCAGTACGGATTCGGCTAGTAACAGCAGAGAGGGTCTATTATAATGGATTTGAGTTTATTTTTACAGATTACGACTATTGCATCGGGGGTTCTGATGGTAGTTTTGGTGCTCTTGCAGCAGCGTGGAGCTTCATTGGGCGCAGGATTCGGTGCTTCAGGTGAACTATTCACCGCGCGGCGCGGAGTCGAAAAAAGTCTATTCGGCGCGACTGTGATTTTTGCGACAGTTTTTGTAATGTCGATTTTAGCGGCCTTACTAATTTAGCGGCTTATCGATAAGGACACACGGTGGATTTTAGACGGCAGCCAAAAAATAAACGAGTGACTCCAAAAGTCACTAATTTTGCTGACTTCAAAAAACGAGTGGCCCAAGCTGAGCAAGTTGACGGTAACGCTCGTCTCCGAAGAGCGAACCAATTATCTATTGTAAACCCTAAAGTGGCTAGCACTTCAGCCAGCGGCCTTACTAAAAAACCCCAAACGCAGAGCTTATCCGATAGGGTCGATACTGCTGAAAAGGTCGTTGCTGATCATACAAAAACTCATTTTTTTGAGCGAATTGCCAATTTATATGCGGTGCGCAAAATCGTTTTCGTGTTGTTGCTTTTGATGGGCTCGTTGTTGCTAGCCATTGGGCTTGCGCAATATTTTAATCAATCTCGATACGAACAAGAAGTTTTTGGTCAAGGCGGTACTTATTCTGAAGGAATTGTGGGCGAAATTAATAGTCTAAACCCGATTTTTGCGGCTTCTGAGCCAGAACGGGCCTTTTCGCGCCTTGCTTTTTCACGCCTGCTCACGATTGACAGTAGCGGCAAGCTAAACGGCGATCTAGCTCGAAATTTTGAAACCGACAATGATTACAGAAAATACACATTTGAAATCACTCAGGATGCAAAATGGAGCGATGGTAAAAATCTGACGGTTGATGATATTATTTTTACTATGGGCTTACTGGCGGATAACTCCGTAAATCCAGTTGGTCATGAGTCTTGGAGCAAAGTTAAAATAACCAAGCAAGACAACTACAACTTTTCGTTTGAGCTGCCAAACGGTTCTCGCAATTTTGTTTATGGCTTGGATTTTGCGATTTTGCCAAAGCATAAGCTAGAAAATGTTGCACCGAATGCGCTTAGAGAAGATAAATTTAGTGAAGAGCCTACGACTTCTGGTATTTTTGGACTTAGAACTTTTCAAACTGTTGAAGAGCGCAAAACGATATTTTTGGTCGCCAATAAAGAATACTACAGTGGCGCACCGAAGCTGGATCGATTTGAGATTCGTTCTTTCCAAGACGAGGAATCACTCACGTCTGCGTTGAAATCAGGCGAAATTTTAGCGGCTTCGAATGTATCGATAGCGGAGTTCTCTGATGGCGAAAAGAAACTTTTCGGTGAAAATAAGACTGACTTGAAGCGCGGTTTATTTGCCTTCTTGAATCAATCAAATGCGGTTTTAAAAGACCCTAAAGTTCGACAGGCTATTCAAAAAGGTATGAATGTAGCTAAAACTCGTGAACAATTAGACGGTATGACGGCCTTAGATTATCCGATTTTGGGGCATTATTTTGACTCTTCAAAAGTTCCTGCTATTAGCTATAACCAAGCTGAAGCCAAGAAGATTTTAGATGATTCTGGCTGGAAATTACAAGAAGATGGCGTGCGGCAGAAAGGTGATTTGCGGCTAACTCTTGATATAGTGACCATCAAAAATACTGATCTTGAAACTGTAGCCAAGAGTTTTGAGAGTCAATTGAAAGAGCTTGGGTTTGAAGTTAATCTGCGAGTGGTTGACCCTAATGATAGAACTCAAAATTTTGTTCAAACCGTATTAATGCAGCGTGAATATGGAATTTTGATTTCTGAAATTAGTCTTGGCGTTGACCCTGAACTCTACGCCTTTTGGCACTCTTCGCAGGCAACTGAGAGCGGATTTAATTTGTCGAATTATAGGGGTGGCGTTTCTGACGACAATATCGTGAGCTCGATGAACTTGGAAGATGGTGAGTTGCGGCGCGCTAAATATGAATCTTTTGTGAGCCGTTGGACAGAAAGCGTGCCGGCGATTGGAATTGTGCAATCTCGTAGCTCATATGCGTATAAAAATAGCGTGAAGCCGTATGATTCGGCTAATAAATTTGTTGAAAATGTGGACCGCTATGCAGATGCTCAATATTGGCAGGTCAACAAGGCCGAAGTTTACAAAACGCCCTAGATTTGCTATAATCACCGTATGCGCGCGTGGCGGAATTGGTAGACGCGCTAGCTTGAGGGGCTAGTGAGCTTCGGCTCGTGGAAGTTCAAATCTTCTCGTGCGCACCAGAAATTATTTTCTCTATTTGGGGTACTCTTGAGGGTTAATTAACTAACTAGAAGGGGTGCTAAAATGACAATAAGACAACAAGGGTAATAGCTTATAAAAGCGTCTTAAACGGCTATGCGCTATGATTACTGCGTATAAAATAAAAGTCCATCTTTGGGAGTTGACCGGTTAATTATGCTATAATAAGCTTATGGATAAAAATCATTCTATCACTTCGCCGGATCGGAATTTGCGGCTAGAGGTTGGCCGAAATATCGATGGCCGAATTTGGTATTCGCTATATAAAGGTGACCAGCAGGTGATTGATAAGTCTTTTTTAGGTTTATTTGACGAAAATGATGTCAATATTATTAGTCCTCAAGCTGAGCTTGAATCTGAGATAAACACTTTTGACGAAACTTGGCGTCAAACTTGGGGTGAAACAGAGTTTGTGCGGAATAATTATAGTCAAATAAAGCTTTTCACCCAACATTTTGCCGTTTATTTTCGGTTATTTGATGATGGTTTGGGCTTTCGCTATGAATTATTCGGCCAAGGTGATTTGAATATTAAAAGTGAGCGAACGGAATTCAATATTGACTTAGCGGCTGAGGGCTGGTGGATTCCGGCGCTTCAACCTGAGCGATACGAGCATTTATATAAAAAAACCACACTTGGTGAGATTCCGCTAGTTCATACGCCGCTGACGATTAAGCAGTCTGAAAAATCATACTTTTCAATTCATGAAGCGGCGTTATATGATTATGGCTCGATGAATATCCGTGCGCACGAAAAGGGCTTGGTGAGTCAAATTACTCCGCGACTGGATGGTTTTGCGGGCAGAGTTCAGTTGCCTTTTGCAACTCCGTGGCGAGTGGTGTTGGTGGCTGATTCGGCAATTGAGCTTACAGAGTCGAAGGTTGTACTAAATCTTAATGATCCGCCTAAGATTAAAGACACCTCGTGGATTAAGCCAATGAAATTTATGGGTATTTGGTGGTCAATGCATCTTGACTATACAACTTGGGCTGGTGGCTTGCGGCATGGTGCGACAACTTTGACGGCTATGAAATATATTAACGCTTGTAAAAAGCTCGGTCTAAAAGGTTTATTGATTGAGGGTTGGAACGAGGGTTGGGACGGAAATTGGCTTGAGAATAGCGATGATATGCGCCATTTGCAGCCGGCGCCGGATTTCGATATTCATTTAGTGAGTCAATACGCCAAAAGCAAAAATATTGAATTGATTGGTCACCACGAAACAGTTGGCAATATCGCTCACTATGAGTATGAGCTTCCCGAAGCTTACGAATATTATCGCCAGCTAGGCGTCAAATATGTCAAAACTGGTTATGCAGCGCCACGAATGACGGGCAGCGAATTTCACCATTCGCAAATTGGGGTGAATCATTACCAAAAAACTGTCGAAATGGCGGCTAAGAATCAGATTATGCTCGATATTCACGAGCCGATTAAGGGTACTGGAATTGAACGAACTTGGCCGAATCTGATGACGCGCGAGGGCGCGGTGACGCACGAGTATGGTTCTAACATTACGCCAGAACACACGGCGATTTTGCCGTTCACTCGAATGCTGGCTGGGCCGATTGATTATAGCTCGGGTTTATTTAAGCTTCAAGATTTGGGTCGTAAAAAACAAATTAAGACTACACTTGCCAAGCAATTAGCTTTTTACGTAGTTTTGTATAGTCCGCTACAATTTGCGGCAGACTTGCCAGAGAATTATTTTGGCCATCCTGCATTTGAGTTTATCCGTGATGTTCCGGTGGAGTGGCAAGAAACCGTACCTTTGCAGGGTGAAATCGGCGAATATTTTGTGGTGGCACGGAAAGATTTGAAATCGCAGGATTGGTATATTGGCGGTGTTGGTGATGAAAACCCGCGTGAAATTGAATTAAAATTGGATTTTCTCGATGAAGGCGCTGATTACCGGGCTAAAATTTATCGCGATGATGAAACTAGCCATTTTGACGAAAATCCGCACGCTTTCAAAATTGATGAACGAGTAGTGAATGGTCACGAAGCTCTGGCTCTAAGAATGGCGCCGGGCGGTGGTTTTGCCATTAGGTTGCAAAAGACTTAATTCTGAACGAAGTTATCGCGCAGCCAGCCATCAAGCGTTCCGGCACTCATCGCTAGAACTAAATAGCCTTCATTCTTCAAGCTGGTGATTTTTGCAGCTAAATCTTCGTTTAAGTCCGCAAATTTGATTTTACCACCGCTAATTTTGCGCGCCAGAAAATCGGGCGATAGGATTTCTAAATCTGGATTTTCGCGGCTTAAATAAGTCGGCAGCCAAATTATTTTATCGGTATTTTCAAAAATATCATCTGTGTAATCGTCTTTCACCTCAACTTGGCGCACGTTTTGATGCGGTTGATAGACTAGCGCCACTCCATTCAGGCCACTATTCTGGGCGACTTCACGAGCCATTTGTAAGGTAGCTTTTATTTCAACTGGATGATGACCGTAATCGCTATAAATATTATTTGCGATTTGCTCAAAGCGGCGATCGATCCCGGGGAAGCTATTTAGTGCCCCGATGGTTTTCTGGTGCAAATCAGCATCAAATTTACCGGGGTTAAAGCTGTCAATATAATCCAGCGTCTCTATAACTAGCTCCGCGTTGCGTTTGTTGTGCTCGCCCGGTAATGTAATTTCTGGGTCAGCCTCAGATAATAGAACTTTGTTGTGGATATCTTTAAAAATCTCGCCGTGTTGGTCTTTCCAAGACATTGTAAATTCACTTTGGCCAGAAAACTCGATAAACGCTTCGAGGTATTCCTCGGGAGTTTTATAGATATCTGTGTGATCATAGTCGATAGAGGTGATTAAACTAACGAAAGGCGAAAAATGCAAGAAATTTCGGTCGAATTCGTCGGCTTCATAGATAAAATATTCGCTTTTTGGATCAAAAAAACCGGCTTCACCAAAATTCAAAGTAGTTCCAATTGACCAGCTAGCTGGAATTCCAAGCTGTTTAAATACCCAAATTAGCATACCAGTTGTAGTGGTTTTACCGTGCGTGCCGGATACGGCGATTAATTTAAGGTTTTTTTCTTCTATTAAATGGTTTAGCAGCTCGTCGCGCTTGGAAATTTTCAAACCAAGCTCACGCGCCAAAACCAATTCTGGATGGCCCGCTGGTAGGGCGGCCGTATAGACGAACCAATCGATAGTTTGCGTTTCTTGAATTTCGCGCAAAAAATCACCATTTTGCTCGCCAATTTTGATGTCGAAGTTTTGTTTTTCAAGCCGGTTAGTTGTTAGGCTTTTTGAGCTATCGCTACCAAAAACCTTGTGCCCAGCACTAGCTGCAAGCTCCGCAAGAGCCCCAATTCCTACGCCACCAATTCCCGAAAAATATATATTCATAGCTATATTGTATCATAAGCTGTCGCTTTAGGTGCAAGTTTTATGGTATAATTTAGATTGATGATAATTAATTTTCTCAGGCGATTAGGCCTAGGCCGCAGCTTTTGGCGCCAAGCTTCTTTTGGCGAAGTGGGGATTTTATATATCTCGCGTTTTCTCAGGCTACTGGCGATGAACTTATCTAGTATTTTTATCTTGATATTTTTGTATGAATTGGGGTATTCGTTTGGCTTCTTGGCTATTTATTTGGCTGGATTCTATTTCTTCAAGGTAATCGGTGCGATTTTAGGCGGGTTTTATATTGCTCGGTTTGGGCCAAAACACGGCGCGCTGCTATCGAATTTGTTGTATATCCCAACTCTGATTATAATTTCGCATACGGCTGAACTTGGGCTTGGCGCTGTAGTAATCGGTATGATATTGCAGGCGTTATCGGTAGCGATTTACAACCTTTCGTACGATATTAATTTCTCAAAAATTAAGAGTTTGAAACGCGCCGGTCGGCAATTGGGCGTTGCGAACATGATGGAAAAAATAATTGGCGGATTAGCGCCGATGGTCGGTGGTTTTCTGGCTATCTGGCTTGGGCCACAGACAGTGATGATTATTTCGGCTGGAATATTCGCGCTGGCAGCAATTCCACTTTTAGCCACCGAAGAACCAATTAGGACTAACCAAAAAATCAGTATAATTGGTTTTCCATGGCATAACTTTTGGCATAATCTAGTCGGTCAGATTGGATTCGGTTTTGATGCAGTGTCGAGCCAGATTTGGTCAATTTTGGTGCCGATATTTATCTTTGTTGGGCAAAATTCATATGGCGTGATTGGCGTTTTGAGCTCTGTGGCGGCGGTTGTTGGCGCTTTGGCGGCTTTGATCTACGGTCGATTCGTAGACAGGGGTCAGGGGCTGAAACTATTGCAAATCCCAGTTGCGCTTAAATCTATCACTTTGGCGATTCGCGGTGCATTTATTAACACGCCTATAACTTCAGTAGCTAGTAATTTAGTTAGTGAAGCTACCACGACTGGCTATCATATGGCCTATTATAAAGGCGCATTCGACGCTGCCGACCGTTCGGGTTCTAGAATTGTTTATATGATGGCGCTGGCGGTTTGTGGCAACTTGGCGGCGACACTGGCTTCTGGATTGCTCTTTGGTTTGCTGCAAGTTTTCCATTCGGAAGAAATCGGGCTGAGGTTTTTTCTAGTCATTTCGGCAATTGGCTTGATGGCACTTTCGCTGGCCGATTTTCCGCTGTATAGAGAAAAATCGCGCCAATATAGAGAAGATTGATTCTTGGCGCTCGAGATGTTATAATTAAGCATAAGAGGAAAGTGGTGGCGACTAGACAACAGATAAAAACAACTCTCAAGAAGTTGAATACACTCAAAACCTGGCAGCTGGTGATTGTGCTGATTTTAGTGCTGTTCGCTGTAGCTACCGCAATTCGGCTTAGCAATGTAGGGATGGCGCAACGCCGCGAGGGCGTTTATTCGGCAGATGAGGCCGGCGATGAGGCAGTAATTTATCAGCGGCTATTGACCCTGCGTGAATATTCCAGCTCACATATGAACGCCAACACTGGTTTGTTCTCATTGCGGCATCAATATGACAGAGACAGCCAGAAGGCCCTAGAAGAAGCCCAAAAGCGTTCAGAACACGATGAAAGCCCGAACGGTAATATCTACAAAAAGGCGGCTGATATCTGTGATCCCCAGTTTCCGGGTTATTCGCAGGCTTATTTGCAATGTTTTATGAACGAATTGGATAAATATCCGTCTTCGGGCGATATAAACGATAGCGTGATTCTTCCACCGCCCGAACTGTATCAGTACAATTTCGCTTCTCCAATCTGGACTCCAGATCTGGCTGGTTGGACGGCTTTAACCGCTGTAATCATAAGTGTTGTTATAATCACGAAAATAATATTAACACTAGTTTTTAAGATGATTTTAACACATAAGTCACCAAAGTTATAGTCTGTTACTTGACATAGCAACTCCTAAAGTGTAAAATAAGCCCATAACAGTAGTAATGAAAGGATGTATATGGCTTACAGTCAGACTAACTCAAAAGGTGTTAAATATTATCTACATAAAAGCGAAGTAACTTTGCGCGGCGGAAAAGTGCAAACTATTTACTTCTTCGCTAAAAAAGAGAAGAATGAGAAGGGTGAACCTTGTGACCTTCCAGAGGATCGCATTGTGAAAGAGAACCCACGCAACGGTTTCTTGACAGTTTCACGCAAAAAAGACTAATTATATTGAGATTTATATATGGAAGCCGATCATTTCGAGGGGAATGGTCGGTTTTTTGGTTTCTTGGCGCTTGACTTAATGCTCTTTTTTAGTAAAATTGTAATATGAATATACTTAAGCTTAATAAAGCAAATAATAAACTTGTGGTTTCGGAGCTAAACCGCTCTCCTAATCATAGTGGGGGCTCTGGGCCGCTGACCCAAGCTTCACCAGCTTCAAAGAAAGGATGAACCAGCTTTTTACAGACCGAAGCCTTCACTATTATTGAAGTGGTATTAGTTTTAGCTATCGCTGGTTTAATTTTCTTGATGGTGTTTATAGCGCTACCGGCCTTGCAGAGAAACCAGCGTGATATACAACGCAAGCAAGACATCGATCGTGTTTTGGCGGCGGTGCAGTCTTACCAGGCGAATAATAGGGGTAGGGTACCGGGCAATGGAGACTATTTTAGGGGTGAGTTTACTACTAGATATATTAAGATTGGCGGCGATGAATTTAAAACTCCCACAGGTCAGGACTATGCTTTTTCGGTTGATGCTATACGGACAGTAGAGAATATATTGACCCATCCTTCTCGGGACTTTACGGTTTGGGTGTGGCATAGCTCTAAGTGTAACGGCGAGGAACCAGTCCAAAAAGATGGCCTTAATAATTTAGTGGTTGCGATAGCGCTCGAAGGCGGTGGAGTCTATTATACTAATAACTAGGTGTAGGTAGTAAGAAAGCTTTCCAAATTCTAGACTCGGTGAGCTCGTATTCTTGCCTAAACGCCTCAACTATACCATAAGTATATTAGAGCATAACCGTGAACATACGCAAGCCTGGTGTGGCAAAAAATAAAGGCTATCATACTAATTATTGTCAAGCTGGTACCGATTTGGGTGGGCGCGCTTAGTCTGGTTTATGAGGTCGCTCAATGGTGTAGCCAAAAACTGCAAAAAATGATAAAATAGTACCAATGATAAGCTTAAGCATTTTTTATTCAAATCTTGCCACTGTCGGCTTGATAGTTCTTCTCGGTTTTGCTTTGGGGAAAAAACACTGGATTGTGGAGCACACCAACCGACAGATAACTGAAATCTTGCTTTCAGTCGCTATGCCGGCGGCCCTATTTATGACGTTTCCGCGTAAATTTGACTATGCTTCACTTAATGATTTTTTGGCGGGCTTAGTCGGTGGACTTTTTGTATTCCTAGCGCTGATTATCATCTCTCGATTGCTGTTTAGGCCTAAAAATCTACACTCTAGGGCTCATTCTCACCAGTTTGCGTTTGTCTTTAATAACGCTAGCTTTTTGGGCTATCCGCTAGTTTACGCTCTTTTTGGTGAGTCCATGCTGATGGCATATTGCGGTTTTAGCGTTGTGTTTAATATCTCGCTGTTTAGTTATGGTATTTACTTGTTTGAAAAGAGAATTAGCCGCGAAACTTTAAAGAAAGTCGTGTTTAACCCGAATATTATCGCTATTTTGCTCGGTTTTTTGGTTTTTATCTCCCCTTATGATATTCCGATTCCTGGGTTTATTGATGATTTCTTGGGCTATATTGGTGGGGTTATGACACCGCTGAGCTTGATTTGCGTCGGCTATCTGCTGTCTAGGGCTAATTTGTCAGGCATCTGGCAGAAAAAACGTCTGTTTATTACTTGCGGTCTGCAATTAATCTTGGGCCCGATTTTAACTCTGGGAGTGGTTTCCTTGCTTGGATTGCCGGCTCATGTCAAAGTTATGTTGGTCCTTTTACAGAGTCTGCCAACCGCCACTACGCTTGGACTATTCTCCGAAAAATACGGCGGGGATGTGGTTGAAGCTAGCGAAATTGTGATGATTTCTACCTTTATGTCGGTGATCACTTTGCCGATTATGTCGTTGGTGATTAACCACATTTCTTAATGGCACTGACGAACATTATTTTCGAGGTTATTAGCAGATTATAAATAACGAAGTTACTCGTTTGGCACAATTTATTTAAAAAGATATAGATAAAGAGTTGTGGCCGACCTCGAAAATGGCCAAGTTATTTAGAATCATGGTATTAGGGTAGAGTTAGATGACAGATATTATGAAAACTACGACTCAGGTGCGCAAAGTATAGGTTATGATGATTGTAGCTTTGCAATAACAATTTAATATCCTACTTTCTCTAAATTTAAAAAGACTACTTTTAGCAGTCTTTTACTTTACTATATTTTGTTGTGTGATTCTACTATGGATATATAAAAATATAATTTCATGGTAGGGGGTGCAGGATTTGAACCTGCGGCCAATCGTGTATGAGACGACTGCTCTAACCGCTGAGCTAACCCCCCGCCCTTTAATTATAGCAAAAAATGTGTTAAAATCAAAGAATGAAAAGCGTCGAGCTAAAAACAAAAATTCGCCGTCTAAAATACAAAATATCGCACGATTTTTTAACTTTAAATAATATCGTGATTTTTGTGGCGGGCGCGATTGCTTTGGGCTGGGTCTGGGGCAGTATCGCGGCGATGCAGAAAAATTATGTGTTGCAGCAAGAGCTGGACATGAAACGGCGCGATAAGCTAGTGGCGGAGATTCAATTTCAGACACTAGAATACGAGCAAAAGTATCTAAAAAGTCAGGAATACCAAGAGATTGCTGCACGAGCAAAATTTGGCTTAGTGAATCCGGGCGAGCGAGTTTTGATTTTGCCAGAGAATAATTTGCCAGATGATGAAGCTCAGAATAATCCAGTACAAGTAAATATGCAAGAAGAAAGCAATTTTCGACAGTGGATCAATTTCTTATTCGGTGGAAACGTGCAAAGGGGATAGAGCTTAAAGAAACTTTAAAATGGGCTTGATTTTTGCGAGAGTTGATGGTAAAATGTAAATTGTACCGCGGGATGGAGCAGTCTGGTCAGCTCGCTTGGCTCATAACCAAGAGGTCGTAGGTTCAAATCCTACTCCCGCAACCAAAAAATTATTTAAATAACCTCGTAATTAAATTTACGAGGTTATTTTGTTGTGCGGAGATTTTTACTACCTAATCCGATTAGCGGCAATTCTGACAGCCTCATTCCAAGACAAGAAAGCATGTGGTAGATCCGCTAAATCGCTTGCGTAAAGGTTGTAGCGGGCTGCTATGCCAATCTCGTGAATAATGCTTGCCGCTTCTGGCGCAACTACGCTGCCTCCTAAAATTTTACCATGTTTGTCGCAGATTAGTTTGACAAAGCCAGTTTTAAAATTGTCGGTATTGCCGCGGGCAATTAGATTTAGTGGCGCGATGGAAGTTTTGAACTGCAAGTCGCGGCGCATACAATCATCTTCTGTCAGACCAACACTAGCAACTTCTGGCCAAGTGAAAATAGTGCGTGGACTAGCGGTGTAATCTGGTGAAACTTTGGCGCGTGGTTTTAAGATATTATTGGCACATACGCGGCTCTGTAGCAAAATGTCGCTAGTTGTAAATTTGTTGCCTAAAATTGAGCCAGCGGCGTAAATGTTTTTATTCGAAGTCTGCAGAAACTCATTGACGACAATCCCCTCGTCATTATATTCAACGGCGGCATTTTCTAAACCGATGTCGGTATTTGGCGCACGACCGCCAGCAATCAAAATTTCGTCAACTTTGATAAATTTCTCCGTTCCACCACGCTGAAAAATAACTTTCTTGCTTAAGCCTTCTTTTTCAACCGCTACCACGCGGGTTTGCGGTAAGACAAAGATTTTCATATCTTCGACCAAGGTGTTTTCGATTGAGAGGCCGACCTCCTCATCTTCTTGGGGCAGAAGGCGCGAGGATATTTCACTAATGTAAACTTTAGTGCCAAAAATCGCAAGCAGTTGGGCAATCTCAATCGCCTCTGTGCCGCCACCAACAATAAAAATGCTTTTTGGTGGGCGCATCACATCTAAAATTGTGCGGGGTGTATGGTAGGGTACATTTTCGAGGTTTTTGATGTCCGGCAACGCAATTTTTGAACCAGTTGCAATAATAAAATTGTCAGCCGAAAGGTGTTGCCGATTGACAGAAACTTCATTTGGAGTAATAAATCGGGCATTGCCACGGAAAGTTTTGACGCCTTGTTTTTCGTAAAAATCTGTATTGTCGTCGGCGCCCGTTCGCTTGACTACTAAGCGTTTCCAAGCGGCTACAGATGGGAAATTATAGCCCAAAGTGCTAGAGCGCACGCCGAACTTTGAGGCTCGGCGAGCTAAAAAGAAGGTGTGGGCCGCGTTAAGCATGGCTTTTCGGGGAATATCACCATAATTTGGCGATTCACCACCGAATATATCAGATTCAACTATCGCTACTTTCAGGCCATTTTTGCAAGCGATATTCGCCGCTGCGCTCCCGCCAGCGCCGCTACCGAGCACAATCAGGTCAAAGTCAAAATTAGTTTTTTTCATAGCGCTCCTTATATTATGCTCTTAAAATTTTTAAAAATGTACGCAGTGCTCGGGTCGATATTGCCTAGGATTTTACCGACTTGGCGACTGATGTCGGAGCTGGTAATCTCGGGCTTATCTTGGACCCATTTTTGGAATTCAGCCAGAACATATTTAGTGGAATGCTCAGCTTGACCAGCCGGAGACTTAGTTATTCTGAAGGCTTCAATTAGGCTTTTCTCTAGCTTATATGAATCGTAAGCCTCGGTAACGCCGTTGCTTTTTATTACGAAATTCATAATTGTACCCCCGCTATTACCGGTGAAAGTATGTGGGCGTATAGGAATATTGCCATAATGAGCAGACTAATTGCGCTGGTGAGTTGCAAGAAATATTTATTGCGCTCGCGCCAGAGCTGAATTTGAGCAATTGACTTACCGCCACTAACTAAAATTGTGATGATCACCAGCGGGAAAGTCGCTATCGACCCGTAAATTAAAATTCCTATAAGTTGAAGCGAAGATGTCGGTAATTGTAAGCTCAAAATAATCGCGGCAATTAGTGGTGCTAGGATAAAGATGAGCTCGCTTATAATACTTGCGCTACCGAGCGAAAAAGCTTCGGCTGAATGATGAGCTTTGCGAGCACGTTCATTCAGGAACTTGGCCATATCGCGCGGAATCCAAATTTGCGTACCTTCGACTTTTGAATTCTTGCTCGGTTTTTTATAATAAAATAACCAGACCGCTACGCCGGTCCCTACGAGTAATCCTAGGATAATTGTCCAAATAATAGGTGAGGACGGGTCAACATTAAATAATTGCAAGATAAATGCGATGGAGCAAAAGAGCAATATGTTGGTGAAACCGGCGCCCATGGTGAAGGCGGTAGTCAATTTTACTAATTTTAGATGCGAGCGCTCGCGGCTTAGAGTGTGTCCACTGAGAAGTGTTAAAACACTGACACTCAAATGGAAACTAGCGTGGATTAATCCCGCTAAAACTAAAACTGCAAAAATGGTCCAAATATCCATAGTCCTTATGATAAATTATAATACAACTAGTGGTTTAATACAAGAGTAGATATGCTATTAATTTATTAGGATCACGCCACTAGTTACAATATCCCGTTGCGCGAATGGCTAGCCAGCCTATTGACATTTTGTAATTTTTATGCTATTATAAAAGAGTAATATCAACAAAAACAAAAAAGGAAAATAAATGGCAAGACATGAAAATATGGCATCTTGGGATCGCCACCGAACACGAAAAGAACTACGTAGTTTTATCGACGCAAAATTGGAGTCAATCGACGACCTAGACGTGCTCTAAGCTTTATAATTCAAAAAATATCAAATAAATTAAGAATAATTATAAAACCGCCCCTGTAATTCGGGGGTGTTTTTATTTTTAAAAAAATGATATAATAAACCTAAGTAAGTATTTATTATCTCGTTCGATGTGTGCAGTTCATAGCTAATCCATAACTAGCGGAAAATAGTGAAAGCGAAATATTTAAACGAAAGGAATAACAAAATGAAGGTGCATGTTGGTGGTTTGCCATACAGCTTAACAGAGGAAGAATTCGCAGAATTTTTCTCACAAGCTGGAGAAGTTAAAAGCGCGATTATTATCCGCGACAAATTTAACAACAACCGCTCAAAAGGTTTTGGATTTGTAGAATTTGAAACTGAAGACGCTGTAAACGCTGCGATTAACGACCTATCTGGAAAAGAACTAGGTGGCCGAACAATCGTTGTGAACAAAGCGATGGAGAAAAAAGAAGGTGATCGCCGAGACGGTGGATTCAATCGTGGTGGCGGCGACCGACGCGGCTCATACGGTGGCGGACGCGACAATCGTGGCGGAAACCGCGACAGTGGATTTCGTTCATTCCGTGAGCGATAGAGCCTAACTTTAAGGGGTAAAATTAGAATAGAGAGAGCGTAAAGTACTCTCTATTTTATTTAGGTGGCAAGAACCTACAAGAGTACATGATTGACATATTTAAATAATAGTGTATAATTATAATATGAAAAGACGTGGAATTATAGTATCTTCAATATTAGTATTATTTATTTTGGGGGCGGTCGGAACTCAGCCTTCAGATAATAAGGTAGGGACTGTTAATAATAGCTATGATAGCCAGACGGTGACCGATCTAGTATCGGAGCCCAAAGATGAAATAGAAACTCCAGTCTGCGATGGGAAAATCATCACTACTGATTGTGTTTCCGAAGGAATAGAGTACTCAAAATACATATATCACGAAGCGATTATAGAAAAATCGCACAACGAAACCATAACAAATTATAGAGAATAAGTCGCAGGATATTGCACGCTATGCAACGACGGGACGTACTCTCCTTCTTGCGCGACAGGGAGAGGGGCGTGCTCTCATCATGGCGGTGTAGCGCAGTGGAATGCGCCAAGATACAGGAGTGTTCCTGAACATATTACGAATAAGGTAATCGATCAGCCAGCTCAAGAGGCTCATTACGAAAAGGTTATCGCGGAATAAGTGCGAGTATTTGGTTTGGTTGGACCTATGAAGCATATGACTCTTTTCGAGGGGAATAACATCTTATAATACAAAAAATCCAGCCGAAATGGCTGGGTTTTTTAAAATAATTTCCTGGTAGTAGCGGCAGGGATTGAACCTGCGACCTTAGGCTTATGAGTCCTACGCTCTAACCAACTGAGCTACGCTACCAGATAAAAGATATTATAGCATAAAAAATATATAAAAAAAAGACTTGTTTTTGGCGGAGATGTAATATAGAATTATGGAAATAAACTTAAGCGAAATGGTATAATTTGTATAAAATATTCACTTTTGGTTTAATCTTTTCCCTGGTCGTCCAGCCAGTTGTGCTTTCAGCCCCCACTCTCGCCGCTCAGGATTTGGACGGCGATTTTTCTAATGTTGAGGTCGGCGAGCAGACTGAATTGGTTGAAGGGGCTGAAGTTCTAGAAGAGGCCGTAATTGAGGAGACTGAAATCTCAGAAGAGTTTGTGGCTGATGAAACGCCGCTCAGTGATATTGATGAAGCAAGTGGCGAAATGGCGACAGGGGATAATGTTGATCAGATTGAGGAGAAAGAAGCCGACGACGTAAGCCCTGAAGTGCCGTCTGATGAAAGTGGGCCGACAGAAGAGCAAGTCTACATATCGAAGGTTTACAGTAAGGACGGCGAGGAATTTATCGAGATTTATAATTCTGGCGATGATATTAAGCTGGAAAGGCTTAATCTATATAGAAGATATACTGATGGTAATGACGATAAGTTATTCTTTAAGCTTCCAATTTCTGGCATTCTGTTGAGCGGAAGAAGTATGTTGATTCATCAGAAGAAGAATTTTGACCCTAAGACGGCCACCGAGAAAGATATTGATTTTGATTTTTATTTCACTGGTAATACAATTATACAAAAAATGATAATTGTGGCACAGATCAACGAAAGCAGAACTGGATTCTGCTCAGAGTCGTCCACTAATTGCGGTCAGGCCGATAAATCAGGAGAGATAGGCCTGCAGGACAGAGTGTCGCCCGAAGTGAAGGGGGGTGATATATCGATGATTTGTCTAGCTCACGAGAATGTTGCTAAGAGTTGTAACGAAAATGCGGACAGGACATACTATACCCTGAAACCTACGGGCTTTATCGAACCTCGCTTTGGCGGTTTTATTCCAGACACAGACACAGACACAGACACGGATATGGATATTGATCCAAATCCAAGCACTGACCAGCCGCCAGATCCAGTGCAGCCCAAAAACGCCTGCGAAAACCTCAAACTTAACGAAATTGCGGCGAATGTTGATGAACAGTTTATTGAGATTATGAATTCTGGGAAAGAACTGGCAGACCTGAACGGTTGTGTGATTCAAACCGATAAGCCGGGTGATAAATCTCATATCTTCAAGGACAATATCGAACTTGCGCCAGGCGAGCTCTACGTTTTAGAGATTTCCAACTCCGATCTTGTTATTGTTAAGACGACCAAACGCACGGTTTATCTGCTGAGCGAAGATGGAGAAACGGAGATTGATAACATTCTTTACCAGAATCTGAAAAAGGATACCTCTTGGTCGCGGTTTTTAGATGGAAAATCAGGGGAAGATGTCTGGAAGCAGACTTATGCGCTTACGCCGGGTGAAGGAAATTTGTACGATGAGTTCCCTGCCTGTGAAGTCGGATTTGAGCGGAATTTGGAGACGGGCAGATGTCGTAAAATTGTAGACGAGCAAGTTTTAGGCTTGGCGGAATGCCCAGAAGGTCAATATAGGAATTTAGAGACCAATCGTTGTCGCAAAATTGAGACTTTGGTTTCAACTCTAACCCCTTGCGGGCCAAATCAATATCGCCACCCAGAGACTAACAGGTGCCGGAATCTTGAATCTTTGGTTTCAGCTAGCTTAACTCCATGCAAAGCGGGCCAATATCGCCACCCAGAG
>RZZT01000042.1 GCA_010014525.1 Candidatus Saccharimonadota bacterium
CTAAACTGATTATTTTTCTCGTGCTTTTTCAACAATTGAGCTAAGTGCGAAACCGCCGATACCACCGATAAGAGCAGCACCTATATAAATTGCGATTGCCCAAACGGTGCTTGTGCCCTCTACTGAGAACGCTTGTAGCGCGATGGCTACTACTGGGTTGATAACTGCAGATGCCGATACGACAGCTGCGGCCGATCCGGCAACAAGCGCAGCGATGAATAATCCACCGCCAACACCAAAGGCTGTTGAAGTTTCACTCTTCTTTTTGTCAGAAGTAACAGTTGCTACGGTGAAGGCAAAGATTGTTGATCCAATTAGCTCGGCGAACAGCACCGTGAGCTCTTTTCCTTCCGGAATCGGTGAAGCCGTAAATAGTGAGGCTGCTTGCTGCCCATAGGCTTGCATCTCTTGAGATACTTCAGGCGCTTGATTCACGAATGCGCTTAGTACTACGAATGCAAGCATTGAGCCAAGAACTTGAGCTATAATGTAGCCAACTGCTTTGACAGTCGTAATGCGGCGAGTTGCCCACGCACCGACCGTAACCAATGGATTAACGTGTGCACCACTGATATTACCAATCATAAGAACGATTGCCGTTAGTAAGAAAAATACGAACAGTGGTTGTCCTGATGTAGCGATAACGCCTGCTGCCAACAGAAATGTTCCGATAAGCTCAGCAACTAGAGTTGCTAGGAAAGTTGGTTTTGTGATTTCGCTTACGAAATCGCCATTAGTAGCTTTGACAGTCTTTACTTTAGTTTCAGTTGTTTTGGTTAACTTCGCTTCAGGCTTTACACCTGTGGTAGCCTTTTTAGCGGCTTTTTTTGTAGCCATTTTATTCCTCCTTAAATTTATAAGCTAATTTTAGCATAAAAACGATTAAAAACAAAATATTTATGATAGAATATATTTATGGCATTATTTGTAAATCAAAATGAAAATCAAACTGATCTGCAGAAGCGGATTGCAGCCGATTTGCGTGAAAAGGCAATAAAAAACTCTGCTGGCGAAGGCGGAGCGGATTTTGGTGGCGGTGAGACTGATTTGGTAGAAGATTCGTCTTATATTGAAGGCACGAAAGAAACTACTAGCTTGGCATTTGTATGGCTGTTACTTTTTGTAGCGGTGGTGATTGCGATTATTTTCTTGTGTATATTCGGCTAGGAGCTTTATCTTCGTGAAAATTTTTAATCCTTGCTAACGGCGAGGATTTTTGCCTTCCTTGCGAGCTTTATATATCATTTTTATTGTGCTATAATTAAAGATAACTATGGAACAAATTCAACAGATTAGAACGGAGTTAATTAGTGAACTAGCAGTGAGCGAAAATCCTGCGAGTGTTTTGAAATCCCCGAAAATAAAAGATTTATATAAACTTATTCCCACTTTGGGTGCGGAAGAAAAAGTTAGTTTTGGCGCTAAGGTCAATGATTTGAGAAACGAAATTCAGGCGCTGGTTGAAGCTAAGCTGGCTGAGGCGGAAAATGCGGCGGTTGAAGCGATTGACGTAACGGCGCCGTTTGCAGAGAATGGCGAGAGATCGGCTCTAATGAGTGCTGAAAATGGTAGCGTTCATCCTTTGCAGAAAGAACTCGAACGAGTGGTGGAAATTTATACTCGAATGGGCTTTGAAGCGGTTGAATCGCGCCAGATTGACGATGATTTTAATATGTTTGGGGCGTTGAATTTCCCTGAAAATCACCCGGCTCGCGACGGCTATGATACTTTTCGCACTGAAGAAGGTTTCATCCCGCCGGCTCACACTAGCACGATGCAAAACCGTGTATTAAGGCACGGTCGCGAGCAGCTGGAGCGCGAAGGGCAGATTGCGCACGTTTCATACGGTCGAGTTTTTCGCAATGAAGATTTGGACGCCACGCACGAGCATACGTTTTATCAGTGCGAGGGTGTTTTTGTATCGAAAGATGCAAATCTTGGTCAGATGCTAGGAACTTTACATGCCTTTTTTGAGGAATATTATGGCGAAAAGCTGAAAATTCGCACTCAGCCAGGATATTTCCCATTTACTGAACCGAGCCTAGAGTTTTTGATTGAGAAACCAGCTAGTATTGGCGGTAAACCGGGCGAATGGCTCGAAATGCTGGGTTGTGGTATGATTCATCCGAATGTGTTGAGATCAGCCGGGATTGACCCGACTGAGTATCGCGGTTTTGCTTGGGGCGGCGGAATCGAGCGATTGGTGATGTTGAAATACGGAATTGACGATATTCGCTATTTCGAGAGTGGTAGATTAGATTTTTTGAGGAGCTTTTAGATGAAAATTTCAGTAAATTGGTTAAAGAAATTTGTGCCAGAATTGCCAGAAATCGAAGAGTTGACGACTTTGATTGGCGCAAGGTTGGTTGAGATTGAAGAAGTTGAGAATTTAGGCGAAAAATATAAAGATGTGATTGTGGCGAAGGTTGTTTCGGCTAAAAAAGTTGAGGGTAGCGACCATTTGAGCTTGTGTTTAATAGACGACGGTGGTGTACGTGAAAGTGTGAAGCGTGATAAAAGCGGTTTGGTACAAGTGGTCTGTGGCGCGCCAAATGTTCGAGCTGGGATTTTTGTAGCATGGTTGCCACCGGAAGCAGTGGTGCCAGAAACTTTTGGTGGCGAAGAGTTTAAGCTCGACGCGCGTAAGCTTATGGGAAATATGAGCAACGGCATGATTGCTTCATTGCGCGAGCTAGATTTGGGCGATGAACACGATGGAATTTTAGAAATGTCGGCGGAGCTTTTCGGCGAGAAATTGAAAATTGGCGCAAGTTTTGCTGATTTATACGAGCTAAACGATTATATTTTGGAAGTTGAAAATAAGAGTTTAACGCATCGCCCAGATGCGTTTGGGATTATCGGTTTTGCGCGTGAAGTTTCGGGTATTTTGGGCCAAAAATTCGCAACGCCAAATTGGATGGTTGGTAATGGCTCTGGAAACGGCTCAGCAAATGTCAAAATAAATATTGAGAATTCTGAATTGTGCGAAGATTACCAAGTGGCGATTCTGGACGTTGAAGATGTGATAAATAGCAGCGAAATGACGCTCGAAAAAACTTATTTACTACGGAGCGGAATGCGACCGATTGGTACAATCGTTGATTTGACTAATTATCTGATGCTACTTTCGGGCCAGCCGCTTCATGCCTTTGATTATGATAAACTCTTGCACGTTTCTGGCGATGAAAATACAGCTGAAATTACTGTTCGTAGCGCTAAGGACGGCGAAAAGCTTTTGCTGCTTGACAGTCGCGAAATTGAAATGAAGCAGGGTGATATTGTGATTGCAGCTGGCGCAAATGGCGGCGAAGCTATTGGGCTCGGTGGTGCGATGGGCGGACAATCGACTGAGATTGATGAAAACACTAAGCGAATCATTGTTGAGAGTGCGACTTTCAATCTTTATAACCTGCGCAACACGCAAATGCGTCATGGTATTTTCTCTGAGGCGATTACTCGATTCACAAAGGGTCAGCCGTCAAGTATTGCGCGGCCGGTTCTGTCGGAATTTGCCGATAGGCTGATTGGCGCTGGCGCTAAATTAGACGGCGAAATTACTGGAGTCGATAATGTAGGCCAGAATCCAATTGAAATTACGATTGAATTTGTTAAAATTAATGCTATTTTGGGTACTGATTATTCACACCAGCAGATTATTGCAACCCTTGAGAACGTTGGTTTTGTTTGTAAAGAACAGAATGCACAACTTAAAATTACCGCACCAACTTGGCGAACGGATATTCATATTGAAGAAGATGTCGCCGAAGAGGTTGGTCGCCTCAATGGGTACGATAGCATTGTCTTGAGCCTGCCAAAGCGGAAGTTTGAGGCGGTCGAACCAGTGAAAATCGATAAATTACAACAAGAAATCCGCGGAATTCTAGCGAGTGGTGGTGCTAATGAGATTTTATCGTATTCATTTGTTCACGGTGATTTGTTAAAAACAGTTGGTCAAAATCCAAGCAATTCGTATAAGATTATCAACTCGATTTCACCAGATTTGCAATATTATCGCCAGAGTTTGGTGCCGAGTTTGCTCACAAAAATCAATCAAAATATTAGGGCTAGTTTTGATGAATTTATGCTGTTTGAATTTAACAAAATTACGCATAAAGCGCTTGGTCAAAATAAAGAAAATGTACCGATTGAGCACAAAAATTTGGCTGCCGTGTATGCGGTCAAAAAAGGCAAAGATACGTTTTATGCAGTCAAAAAACAGCTTGAATTTATGCTAGCAAAATTGAATATTAAAGCCGAATTTGTGGATTTTGAGCTTGATAGCGACAATATTTATGCGTTGTTTGAGCCAAAACGCTCCGGTCTAGTTACGACTGAAGTGAATGGCCAAAAAATCAATCTTGGCGTAATCGGTGAATTTAGGAAAGCAGTTCAAAAAAGTTTGAAATTGCCAGAGGCTACCGCTGGATTTGAGATTAATATCGATCGGTTATTGCTTGCTAAAGGTGATAAAGTTAAACTATTTGAATCAATCTCAAAGTTCCAAGCGGTCGAACGTGATATGAGTATTAGACTAGCAAAATCAACTAAATTTACAGAAATCGAGCAATTATTTGGTGGAAAAATCGGCGAATTTGCGAGTGAAAATATCAAAGTCAAACTAATGCCACTCGATATTTATAGCGGCAACACTGAAACTAAAAATGTTACACTAAGATTCAAGATTTCGCCAATGGACAAAACCCTTTCGGGCGATGAAATTCATGAAATTATGGGTGAATTTGAGAAACTGGTTAGTAAAATTAATGCGGAAATAGTTTAAGGAGGAATATGGCATCAACAACATCAACAACATCAACTGGACAAAGAATAGTAATTTGGATAATTTTGGCATTTACCGTACTTAGCACGGTTGCGCTATATGCGGGCGTGGTAGTCGGGCAGAATAATGCCAATCAGGAAGCGCGCAAAGCTCAAGACGCCAAAACTGAATTCGATAAATATGTAGAGGAGCAGCAAACCGAAGCTAGCGAGATGATTGCTAAGCAAGTAACCCCTAAGGTGGAAGCACTTTCCGATAAATATTTTGCTGAATTCTCTGAATACAAATCACGGGCTAAGAGTTTCAATAAAGCGAATGTCAAGGAACTTTCAACAAAGAATCTAAAAGAGGGTAGTGGAGCGGAAATCAAAGATGATTTTACTGATTATTTGATGTATTATATCGGCTTTAAACCTGATGGCACAATTTTTGATTCATCTTTGGATGGCGAAAAATTGAAAGAGCCACTTCCTGGCGCGGGTAGCTATAT
>RZZT01000043.1 GCA_010014525.1 Candidatus Saccharimonadota bacterium
CCAGCAAGTTTGCGCAAGATTCTTTCGATTCCGCGAGCGATTTATTTTTCGCGTTTAGATTTGAGCGATTATGACATTATAATTTCGATCACAACTGCTGAGAGCAAAGGTGTAAAAACCAATGAAAACCAACTTCATATTAGTTATTTGCAAGGTCCACCAACGCAATATTTTTGGGGGATGTATGATAAATATGTGGAAAATCCCGGTTTTGGGGTTCTAAACCCGATAGTGCGATTTTTCTTTAAGCTTTTAGCTAAGCCAATGCGAAAAATCGACTACAAATATGCTCAGCGACCAGACTTTCTGCTAGCTAATTCAACTTATTCGGCGCGTGAAATTGAGAAATATTATGACAGGCCGAGCGAGATTTTGTTTCCGCCAGTTGATACGAAGAAATTTGCTTTAAATACAGAAAAAGATGATTTTTTGATTTCTACTTCGCGCCAAGTAAACTGGAAACGGCTAGATTTGGCGGTTGGAGCGGCACTAGAAACTGGCGAAAAGTTAGTTTTGGTTGGTGGTGGTGCTGAACACGAAAAGCTAGTGAAACTAGCGGGTGGCGCCAAGAATATTGAATTTGTGCCGCTAATAAAAGATGCCGAAGAGCTGAGTGATTTGGTTGGCCGCGCTAAGGCGTTTGTCTTTCCAAGCCTTGAACCGTTTGGTATCGCGCCGATTGAAGCTTTAAGCGCCGGCACGCCAGTAATCGCATTTAACCAGGGTGGCTCGCTAGATTATATTAAAGACGGCCAAAACGGTGTGTTTTTTGACTCACAAACAGTCGAGGGTGTAATTAAAGGTATAAAAAAGTTCAATAAGCTAAAACTTAATGCCGAAAAGATTTCTGCGACCGCTAAAAAATTTGATGAAACTCAATTTAAGCAGGAATTTGAACGATTATTAAAGGAGAAAATTAGTGGAGAAAATTAAAAAACTCTTTATAGAGTCAACTTTGCTTGAGAAAATTTTATTGTTAGCGCCGATTTTTATTTGGTTTTCGTATGCGCCAAATTTCCATATTGGCCGCGCCGAAGGTATGAATTTTGAGTTTTCGTTGACTATGATTTATATTATTGTCGTGGCGCTAGTAGCTTTGCCACGAATTTGGCACAGCCGGCGCGCACTTTTGCATAACCGTGCCGTTTGGCTGACAGGCGCATTTATTTTGTGGAACATCGCCAGCATTTTTTGGTCAAAAAACCGAACTAGATCAATCTTGACTAGTGGCGTTTGGAGTGTCCTGTGGGTTAATTTCCTAGGAATTATGACGGTGAAGTCAGCCCAATTCTGGCCAACTTTTAAGCGAAATTACATTGTTGCAGCGGCCCTTATGAGCTTATTCGCGATTGCTCAGGTGGTCTATGGAACTTGGTCTGACGCAGGCCTGTGCGCAGGTTGTTTGGCACGTGGTTTTGGGTTTGTTCGGCCGAGTGTTTTTGCTATCGAACCACAGTTTTTGGGCAGCCTCTTGATCGCTCCAATTCTGCTAGTAATGTACGATTTAATAGTTAAAAAAGCGCTTAAGCACAATTTTACTCATCTGTTTTTGATGCTAATAGCGATGTACCTAACTCTTAGTCGAGGCGCGATTTTTGCGCTTGCCATCGCCGCAATTACTATGGCGGTTGTGGTCACCATTGCTAAAACGGCAAGTATTAAACGGGTTTTATATATTGTGGTGGTCGTGACAGGGATTAGTTTTACGGCTGGTCTAATTACGCACGCAATTTTTACCGAACTCAATCCGCGAGTTTCGGATGGTTTTTATGATTCAATTTCAAAATCTATCAACCAGATGAGCTTAGGTATTATTGAGTTACCAGATCTTAATCAGCCTGAAACGGTTAAAGGTGAGACTATTGAAGGTCGGGTGAATGAATTTGGTACGGATGAAGTGCCACAGTTTGATAATCCAGTAACTTTTGACGATTCTGATATCACACCAGAGCCACAGTCTGATTCGGCTACCGACAAAGCCCTATTTGATGGCTATGTTGAGCGTTCAACCGACGAGCGAACTAATCTGCTACAGTTATCGCTACAAACTTGGCGCAAAGATATTCCAACTATGTTATTTGGCGTTGGCGCTGGCGGTTCTGGTAAAGCAATTTACAATCACACCAAAGCAACCGGCTGGGAGTATGAAATTGTTCAAAATCAATTCGCTGAAGTTCTGCTCGAGCTCGGGATTGTCGGAGCTAGCCTGTTTACTGTGATAATTTTAGGATTCTTATTCGTTGCCAAGAGGGAAATTGCGTTTGTCGCCATTATAATTGCCTTTATAATCCAATGGAATTTCTTTAGTGGCTTGCCAAACGCGCTACATATCTATTTGATTTTAGCCGTGCTTTTTGCTACAATTGAAGGAGCTTATGAAAAAGAACCAGAACTCTATAGACGGCTTCGTGCCGCGGAATCGGGCATCAACGACTAATAGAAAAGTTGGTGGTGTTTCGAAGCCTCAAATCAAAACTAAAACAGCTCCAAAAAAGTCTACTGTCGAGCAGCCAAAGCCAACGCCTAAAGGGTCTCCCCAAAAAACTAAACACGAGGATTTAGATGCAGTTTTAAAAAACTTAGATGTTGCTGTTGACGACTCACGTTCAGAACTTCGTGAAAAAACTCGCAGAATATCTAAAAAAGATGCCAAACTTGCCAAACAATTACAGAAGTGTAATAAAAATCGCCAAAAAAAGAATAAAAAACCAGTAGGTATTAAACAATTTGTTAACCGTCGCCGATGGAAGCGTGCTTTCTTGACTCTAGTCCTTGTGATTGTTCTCGGTGGTGGATTTATCGCCTACAAAACCTTTGGCAACTTTAATCGAATTTTCGGCGGAAATGTGCTTGACTTGATAAAAAAAGAAAAGTTGATTGAGGATGATCTAGGACGCACTAATATCTTGGTTTTTGGCACTTCGCCAGATGGCTGGGACGGCCAAGATTTGACTGATTCGATTATGGTGGTATCTCTGAACCAAGAAACCGGCGATGCTTACACAGTTTCCTTGCCCCGCGATCTATGGGTTAGCCACGAGTGCGAAGGCTGGCTAAATACTACCGCTGGTCGGCTAAATGAAAGTTACGGCTGTGGTAGGATTACCGCTCAAAATAGCGGCGAAGCAGACGAATCGGCCGAAAAAATCGGCCAAGATAGCCTCGCAAAATCTGCGACTGAGGTTTTGGGCCTTGATATTCACTATAAAGTCCATGCTAATTGGCAGGTTTTGATTGACATGATTGATTCTATTGGTGGAATTGACGTCAAAGTTGAGGCTTACGATGGTTCCCCAGAAGTTTACGATGTCGCTACTGATATTCGGTATAAAAATGGCGAAATTGTTCACTTTAATGGTGAACGAGCGCTGGCATTTTCTAGGGCTCGGGGCTCGGCAGGTGGAACTGGTTTTAGTAGGGGAAACTTTGACCGTGAACTAAATCAGCAGAAAATTTTGAAAGCCACAATTGATAAAATTAAAACTTCGGGCAAAAATAATCCAGTTGCTCTAATAGGTATGGTTGATGCGCTGGGCGCTAGCGTAAAAACCAGTTTTAAGCCATCAGAAATCCAGACTTTGGCACAATTCGCTGGCGGCTTTAACCCTGCAAAAATTGTATCTTTGCCACTTATAGACGAAGACAACGATATAAGCCTGATGACGATTGGCAATGTCAGCGGCGCTAGTGTTGTCTTACCGACCGCTGGAGTGTTTAATTATTCAGATATAAAAGCATATATTTCTAAAAATACCAATCAAGACCCGGTCGTGAAAGAAGAAGCCAAAATTGTGATTTTGAATGGTACAAAAATATCTGGTTTAGCTGGCGAACAAGCCGAAGAACTTTCAGCTGAAGGCTTAAACGTCGTGGAGTTTGACACCGCCCAAAATCAAGATTATAAAAAATACATAATCTATAAAAACAACGATGACAAGCCAAAAACCGTCGAAAAATTAATTTCTAAATTCAAGGCTGGTTCAGCTCAAAATACTCCAGAATCCCTCGCAAAATATAGCGACGCGGATATCATTATCGTCATAGGAGAAGACGAATAGTGGCGGTCAAGCTGACCAAAAAACAATACGAAATGCTGGAATATGTCGGTTCCTTCATTGAAGAAGCCGGCTACAGCCCAACTTATCGCGAAATCATGCGCGGGTTAGGCTATAAATCGGTCGCTACAGTCGCTAAACATATTGATAATTTAATAGTTTTAGGTCAACTCGAAAAATCAGAGAATGAGGCCCGTTCGGTAATCGTCAGGAAAAACCAAGGCGAATCGAATGAAAAAGAGCAGATGGTTTTTGATTATCTGAGCAGTAAAGTTGGCCAGCTTGAAAAATCTGGTCGTATAAATGAATCGGCCAAGATCAAAGATGCTATTGAAATCTTGCGGTCTTTTAGTTAGTCCAAAACTGACTAACATTGACTTTTAACACCGTATATGCTATAATATAAGTATATCGTTAGAGAGGGGTGTTTGATATGGATATGGTAAGTCAAGAAAACTTATCATTAGTTCTTTTATTATTGGTGGCGCTAATCTGCATTTGTATTATGATCGCGATGTATTGTGCGGTTTTACTGTATGTGAGGATGCGAAAGCAGATGCTTCGAGGTCTGAGGATTCAGGTCTATAACTATCGCAGGTTGCTGGTATTTTATGAGGTGATTGCGATATCTTGGATTCCGGTAATTATTGGTGTATTGCTATTCTATTTTGGAAATGGCAAGTATGATGACCTTTTGAGCTTTTATTGCAAACTGATGTCGATAATTGTAATTGCGTACAATATTTATCTTATCTGTAGCCTTTTCAGAAAAAAAGAGTATATGCGAAAGCGAATTTCGGTTTAAACCACCATTACTAGACCCCTATCATAGGGGTCTTTTTTATAAAACTCTTGATTTTAGTTTTTGATTAGGTTATAATAATTTAGTATTCCGGCATAGCTCAGTGGTAGAGCGGTTGGCTGTTAACCAATAGGTCGCTGGTTCGAGCCCAGCTGCCGGAGCCAAG
>RZZT01000044.1 GCA_010014525.1 Candidatus Saccharimonadota bacterium
TGTGAGAAAGCTTATATCCAGATTTACGGTGAAGAAATTAAGGCTATGTGCGCTGCTGAATACGAGGAAAAATAGACAATGCTTGATTTAGTGATTGTTGGGGCTGGGCCAGCGGCACTTTCGGCAGCAATTTATGCGGCGCGCGATGGCTTTTCGGTGCGAATTTACGAGCGGGCCGCTATCGGTGGGATTATTACGACTACTGATATGGTTGAGAATTACCCAGGATTCCCTGAAGGTATTTCGGGCTACGAAATTAGCAAGAAAATGCGTGAACAGGCTGAAAAGTTTGGTGCGAAGATCCAGTATGGCACGGTGAGCGGCATTGAAAAAACAGCGAGCGGTGATTTTGAACTGTTGGTTGATAACGAAAAAGTTCTAACTAAAGCAGTTTTGCTAGCAACGGGTAATGATTATCGTAAGTTGGGTCTAGAAAATGAAGACGAATTTACTGGCCGCGGAATTCATTTTTGTGCAACTTGTGACGGACCGTTCTATATGGGAAAAGAAATTATTGCAGTTGGTGGTGGTGATACCGCGATCGAAGAAAGTCTCTTTTTGAGTAAATTTTCCAAGGTGAAATTATTGGTACGTTCACAGCTTCGTGCTCAGCAGATTTTACAGGACCGCTTAAGCAAAGCCGTTGAAGAAGGTAAAATTGAAGTATTTTTTAACACTCAAATCAAAGAATTTTTAGTTGAAGATAATAAAATTGCAGGTGTTCTGGCGGTGCGTGATGGCGAAGATTTTGAGATTCGTGATACGCCAGCAATTTTTGAGTTTATTGGCCTTATTCCAAACACTGGATTTTTGAAGCCAACCGGAATTGAGTTAAGCACAAACGGCGAGATAAAAGTTGATAATTTTATGACTAACATTGAAGGCATTTTTGCAGCCGGTGATGTGGTTGAAAATTCAGAAAAACAACTTGTAATTGCTGCTGGTAGCGGTGCGAACGCAGCGTTAGAGATTCGCCGATATCTGAACTCAAAATAGGCAATTGCGCTAGAGTTTTTTGGCTAAATATGGTAAAATATTCCTATGGACGAGGGGAACGAGGACGGTTCAGCGACAGCTGTAAAAACCAAAAAATATGAAGAGCTGGTGGCGAGTGATTTTGTCCATCTGCATACTCACACCTATCATTCTTTATTGGACGGCTTGACTAAAATTGATGAGCTGGCTCGCACCACGAAAGAGAACGGCATGGAAGCTGTAGCGATTACTGACCACGGCACGATGAGCGGTACGATTGAATTTTATAAAGAGGCCAAGAAAAATGGTATCAAGCCAATTTTGGGTATGGAAACTTATGTGGCGGCGCGTACACGATTTGACCGCGATCCAGCGCACGACAAACCACGCTATCATTTAACGTTGCTCTCTAAAAATGAAGCCGGTTGGCGAAACCTTTCGATGCTTTCGACTAAGGCGCATCTTGAAGGGACTTATTATAAGCCGCGAATTGACCACGATTTGATGAAGGAATGCGCCGAGGGTATCGTCGCGCTCAGTGGTTGCGCCGGTTCGGAAATTTCTGATGCAATCAAAAATGATGATTACGAAAAAGCGGTTGAGGTTGCTAAATGGCACAAGAGCGTTTATGGCGATGATTTTTATCTAGAGCTTCAGGATCACGGTCACCCGGATTGTCCAAACCACTGGGATGTGCAGGAGAAAATTAATGCTGGTTTGATGAAAATAAACAAAGAACTCGGTATTCCGATGGTTGTGACATGCGATAGTCATTATTTGACGCACGAAAACCAAGACGCGCACGAAATCTTACTTTGCGTGGGTACGGGTTCGTATTTGAGCGATGAAAAGCGAATGAGCTTGAAAGAATTTGACTTGTTTGTAACTAATCCGCGCGATATTATTGACCGTTGGGGGAAAATCGACCCAGAAATTATCTTGAACACGAAGCGAATTGCCGACAAGGTTAATTTTGAATTTGAATTTGGTCGAATTTTGATTCCGAAATTTCCTTTGCCAGAAGGTGAAGCCACTGAGAAAGGACTGCTAGATAAACTAGTTTTTAGAGGTCTAGCACGGCGCTATGCGGGTGTTTCGAGGGGTGAATCTGAGAATATGACAATCGAGGAAATCCGTAAAGTTCTAGCCAAAGAACAGCTTGACCGTGTTGATATGGAGCTAGGCGTGATGGACACGATGGGCTATAATGGCTATTTCTTGATCGTGCAAGATTTTATTAACTGGGGCAAATCGCAAGGCATTGTTTTTGGCCCGGGTCGTGGTTCGGCGGCTGGTTCGATTATTGCCTATGCGCTCAATATTACCGACCTTGACCCATTGGAGTATGACCTGCTGTTTGAGCGATTCCTGAATCCGGACCGCATTTCAATGCCAGATATTGACGTCGACATCCAAGATACCCGCCGCAATGAGGTGATTGAGTACTGTACCGAGAAATACGGCAAAGATCGTGTGGCTAATATCGCAACTTTTGGTAAAATGATGGCAAAGAACGCCGTGCGCGATGTGGCGCGTGTGTTGGAGGTCCCGTACTCCGAGGCTGATAGATTCGCGAAACTTGTTCCAGACCCAAGTCAGGGCCGACACACTCCGTTGAGAGTCTCTTTGGAGCAAGACCCAGATTTGAAACATGAATACGAAACTAACCCAACTGCTAAAACTGTGTTTGATTTTGCGGTACAGCTTGAGGGCACGATTCGAAACCACGGCGTTCACGCCTGTGGCGTGGTGATTGCTCCAGATGATTTAGTGAATTATTTACCGCTCGAGATGGCACAAAAAGGCGTAGTAGCCACTCAGGTGCCGATGGGTCAGGTTGAAGATTTGGGCCTACTTAAAATGGACTTTTTGGGGCTAAAAAACCTTTCAATTATTTCTACAGCGCAGAAAATCATCAAAAAATCTTATGGTGAGACAATCGACCTTTCAACTTTAGACCTGAACGATGGGGCCGCCTATGAACTGCTGGCAAGAGGTGATTCAACTGGCGTGTTCCAGCTAGAGTCGGCGGGCATGAAACGTTATTTGCGTGAGCTGAAGCCAACCAAGTTTGAGGATATTATCGCGATGGTAGCGCTATATCGGCCTGGCCCAATGAGTGAAATCCCAAAGTTCGTTGCCCGTAAACACGGCCAAGAAGAGATTACCTATTACGAAGAGCATATGGAAAGCGCTCTTAAAAATACCTATGGAATTCTAGTTTATCAGGAGCAATTTATGCAGATTTCAAAGGAAGTTTGCGGCTTTACGGGCGGCCAAGCGGATACTTTGCGCAAGGCTGTGGGTAAAAAGAATATTGAGCTGATGAAGAAAATGAAGACGGAGTTTATTGAAGGTGCGATTAGCCATTCGAATGCCGACCGGGGAAAGATTGAGAAGTTTTGGGATCATCTAGAGGAATTTGCTAATTACTGTTTCAACAAGAGCCACGCTGCGTGTTACGCTTTGATTGCATATTGGACTGCTTATATCAAGGCGCATTATCCAGATGCTTTTATGGCGGCTTTGATGACGGCAGATTCTGATGATACCGACCGTCTTTCAATCGAAATTGCGGAATGTCGCAAAATGGGTATCGAGGTGCTTGGCCCAGATGTCAATGAATCTTATAAAAACTTTGCGATTGTACCGCACGAAAATAAGATTCGATTCGGCCTTTTGGCTGTTAAGGCAGTTGGCGCAGGGGCGGTGGACGCTGTACTTGATGCGCGTAAAATTGACGGAAAATTCACGACTGTACTTGATTTCGCTAAACGCGTTAATTCACGAACTTTCAATAAACGTGCTTGGGATTCGCTAATTATGACTGGTGCGTTTGACGAATTCGGCGCACGGCCAGATTTGCTCTTCAACCTAGAAAAAATTCAAGCTTATGGCTCAAAGCTGCAAAAAGAGGCGCTCAGCGGACAGGTAGATTTGTTTGCGAGTTTGGGCGATGCGGGCGCGAATATGAAAATCGACCCAGAAATCCAATTACAACCAGCGCCAACGCAAAACACCGAAAAAGAGATGCTGATGTGGGAGCGTGATTTGCTAGGTCTATATATCTCAGCCCATCCACTAGATAAATATGGCGCGTATTTTGAAGAGCAAACGATTGGTCTGAATCAGGTTCAACCTAGCTTTGATGGTCAAAAGGCTACGATTGGTGGTATGGTGATGGACACTCGCACTATTATCACCAAGAGTGGCACCAAGATGGCATTTATGAAACTAGAAGATAAGACTAGCGAGGCTGAGGTAATCGTGTTCCCCTCGACCTATGCTGAAATTGGGGCGAAGCTGCAAACCGATGCGATTTTGCGTATTTCGGGTAAGATTTCTGCACGCGATAAAGAGGGCAATCTAAAAACCGAAGCTCAGTTGATTGCGGAAGAAATTTTTGTAGTAACAGATGAAGAACTTGAGAGCTATGAAGCAACTGGCAAGCGAATGGATACTCTGAAAGTGGGCAAAGTTAACCCCCAAAAGAAGGTGATGGCAAATCGGGCTAATAATTCTGGTGGCAAAAAATTTGTAGCCGAAAACGGCGGTGCAAAAACTTATGTAAGTGATTCTGGAGCTAAGAAACAATATGCTAAAAAAGCTGAAGCTCCAGCGCCAAACCCTACGCGTTCGTATGAAAATTATGAGGCCGAAAAGCTCAATAAACTGTATGTTCATGTCAAAAATCCGAGCGACCACGATTCTTTATTGAAGGTTAAGCAATCTTGTAATAAATTTCCTGGGTTGGAGGAGATTATTCTAGTCTTAGGGGAAGAGAAGAAATCGGCGATTCGGATGCCGTTTAAAATTGATACCAAATCTGATTTAGCGGCCGAATTGGTGCGACTTTTGGGCGAGGATTGCGTGAAGGTTGTTTAGCTACGGAAAGCCAGATATATAAAAACTCGGCGGAAACCCTAACCAGCCGAGTTTTATCCTCTACTCGTATATCTTAATTATAGCACAAACGTGATCAAGTGTCAAATAAAGCTTGACCCATGGGCGATAAACTAT
>RZZT01000045.1 GCA_010014525.1 Candidatus Saccharimonadota bacterium
CGGAAGACAATTTAGTTCTTCACAAGCCGCAGGCTTTACCGTCATCGAAGTAGTTCTAGTTCTAGCCATTGCCGGTCTTATATTCTTGATGGTGTTTATTACGTTGCCGGCACTGCAGCGCTCGCAACGTGATGCTTTGCGCAAACAGCAAGCTAACACTTTACGCGATGCTATGACTAGAAGGGCCACTAATAATAAAGGTTTGCTCGAGGGTGGTAAGGGAATAGCTTTAGAACTTGAAGACTGGGTCTCTGTTAACTACTTGAAAGAGACTGAAATGAATGACCCAAGTACTGGCGAATTGTATAGAAAATATAGTTCAGCTTGGGGTGGGCCACTGCACTCTAATTTCAGAGATATCCCTATCGGGCTCTACGGCGCCGATACTGGCGGGTATTGCGAGGGTAACGAGCCCCGAGATTATTCTTCTAGCGACCCGAGGAGACATACGGCTTTCGTCTATGTTTTTGGGCTTGAAAATGGCGGGTGGGTTTGCACTAGTAATATAATGAAATAGACACCCACCTTTAAACGTTTGCGATTTAGTGTTAATATATATCTATGGACTTTGATGAAACAGATTCTTTTGTAGACCAACTTTTGGCCGATGATCTTGCTCGTGCTAAAGATATGGCTGGTGAAGAGCCGATTTTTGGTGTGTCTGATTTTATTGCAGCGTCAAATCAAACGTTTGAGCAGATTTTTCCGAGTGTTTTGATTGAAGGCGAGATTTCTAGTTTTAAGATTAATCAAGGTAAATTTGTATTTTTTGACTTAAAAGATAATAATTCTAGCATTAATTGTTTTATGACTTTGTGGCAGATGCGATTTCCGTTGAGTGATGGTATGAAAGTTATTGTGCGGGCGCAGCCGAAATTGACCAATTGGGGCAAATTTAGCTTAACTATCAAACAAATTACGCCGCGCGGTGAGGGTAGTCTAAAGAAGAGTTTTGATATGTTGAAGGAAAAGTTGCGCCAAGAAGGTCTTTTTGACGAAGCTAAAAAACGGATTTTATCAGCGCGACCACAAAACATTGCAGTGATTTCTAGCACGCAAGCTGCTGGCTATGCGGATTTTGTAAAGATCATTAATGAGCGGTGGGGCGGTATGAAAGTTCGGGTGGCGCACACTCAAGTGCAAGGAATGAACGCGCCGGACCAAATTATTCGGGCAATTGATTATTTTAATCAAATTGCAGATTTGCCAGAGGTAATTGTGATTGTTCGCGGTGGTGGTAGCGCAGATGATCTTGCGGCGTTTAACGATGAGCGATTAGTGCGCAAGATTGCATCCAGCCGAGTACCGATTTTGACTGGAATCGGGCACGAAATTGATGAAAGCCTAGCTGATTTAGCCGCCGATTTGGCCGCTAGCACACCCAGTAACGCTGCGCAATTGCTAACTCCAGACAAGAAACACGAAGTTGCTCTAATAAACTCTAAAGTGTGGCGGTTCTCGCGTGATGTATTGCGCGAGCTAAGCCAGGTTCAGGATTATTATAACGGAAAAGTGGAATTTGCAGGTAAGAGTTTAGTAGAGAAAATAAATTCGGAGGTTAGCCGGATAGAAAGCGCCCAGAGAATTGTAAATAGCTATAATCCTGATAAAATTCTCAAACTGGGATATGCGATTATCCGCGGGCAACCAGAAATCGGCCAGAAATTAGAAATTGAAATGCTAAATAATATAATTGAAGCGGAGGTAAGAAATGTCAAACAAAAATAATATCGAGCAAACTATAGCCGAGTTTAATCAGATTTTAGAAGATTTTGAAAGCGGAAAAATCCCATTAGAACAGGCTTCGGGGGCTTACAAACAGTCAATTGAGCTAGCTGATGCTATAAAATCACATTTTGAGAAGCTAAAAAATGAAATTACTGTGTTGGCGGAGGACTTTTCAAAGTCTAATCAGACTGAAAATATAAATGATTAATGTAATTTTGTACGCCTTTGGTTTTTTGCTATTTGCGAGCTTTGGCTTAGTCGTACTTAGGGGTGCGCCGTTTGTGTCGAGCCGCCGAAGGTATGTCCAAGAAGGTCTAGAGGCATTGACTAAAAATATTGATGTAAAAAACACAACATTTTTTGATATTGGCAGCGGAAATGGGGTTGTGCTAGAACAGGCGGCCGAGTTTGGATTTAAAAAATCAATCGGCTATGAGCTGAACCCTGTATTGGTGGCTTTTTCTAAAATTAAGCTTAAAAAACACATCAAACATCATAAAATAGAGGTTAAAACTAAGGATTTCTTGCTAGCAAAATTACCACAAGGTATAGGCTTCTTTTATTGTTTTGGCCACAAAAAGTTTGTTGAAAAAGTAGCAGTCAAGCTACAAAGTTATGCGAATTCTGAAGATAGAGATATTTATTTTATGAGTATGGCGTTTGAACTGTCTGCACAAAAACCGATTAATTCCAATGTTTTGTACCGTTTATATAAATTTATCCCTTGCAAAAAACACTAGCCGTAAGTATAATAGGCTTATGAATAATCGTTTTAAAAAAGGAGCTATCCAAGGCTCAACAATCGCAATTATACTTCTAGCTTTAGCGCTAATCGGTGCTGGAGCGTTCGGGATTTGGTCGTTCATGAACTACCGAGAAGCTCAAATTAATATTGATGGTAAAGTTGACCTAGCTGTCGCTGAGGCTATCAAAAAGCAGGCGGACGAAGACGAGGCCAAATTCGCCGAGCGTGAAAAAGAACCAAATCGCGAATTCGCCGGCCCAGCTGATCTTGGCCACGTTTCGTTTATGTATCCAAAAACTTGGAGTCTATATGTAGACAATAACGGATCTAATAACGAAGATTACAGCGCCTATTTACATCCTGTGAGCGTACCGCCAGTGCCACGCGATCGCCGATCTCAGCAGCGTTTTGCTATACGCGTATTTATTTATAATAACTCAATGGACCAAGTACTAAAAGAGTACGAAAAAGCCATCGAGGACGGCGAAGTTTCCTCATCTCAAGTAACTCATAACGGCAAGAATGGTACCAAGTTGGAAGGTCTATTTCCGTTTAGTGGCGATAAAGACGACCGCGTACGTGGAATTGCTGTTTTCTTTAAGGTAAATGATAAAACTTTAATGATTCGTACCGACGCAGAAACTTTCAAAAACGATTACGAAAAAATCCTAAATACTATAAAATTCAATTAGCTCTAGTCGATTCTTTCGGTGCTATGTGGTACAATATATTGTATGAATAGTAGGGAGTTTCACAACGCTTTGGCTAATGATGCTAGTTTTTTAGTGGCCGCTCACGAGCTAAAAACTCCACTTTCGATTATACGCCAACTTAGCTTAACTTTAAGCGACAGGGAAATCCAACTAGGCGAGAGTGAGGTGAGGCGTATTTCGGCCCAGATTGATTTGACAACTGAACGAGCCCTTAGATTGGTAACGGATTTAACAAAAGTTGCCAAACTTGAAGACGCGATGTTCCAACTAGAGCCGATCAACGCGCGTAGAATCTGTAGTGATATCGTTGACGATATGAGTGAGGCTTACCGGTTGAACGGCCGTAATTTGATTTTGAAACCAGCTAATTATAATAAAAACCATAGCCTATTGGCGCTAGCTAATTATGATTTGCTTAGGGCGATTTTATTAAACTTTAGCGATAATGCGTTGTACTCATCTGTCGAAAAGACTAATGTTGAGGTAAGTGTGCAGAGTATTAAGAGCAGTATCCGAATCTCTGTGCGAGATTATGGCGAGAGTTTGCCGCTCTCAATCTGGCGGTCAATTAAAAAGCAGAACTGCCAGCCAGTGGCGGCTAGCTCACGACCGCAGAGCAGCGGTCTGGGAATTTATATTGCGCATAATTTTGCTCAAGCGATGAACGGTGAAATCGGCGTCATCCGCCACCGCGACGGTAATACATTTTACGTTGACCTAATGTCGTCCGAGCAACTAAGTTTGTTATGAAAAAGGTATTAATTGTTGAAGATAATCAGATTTTGGCCGAGAACCTAGCTCGGATTTTGGCAGGTGAATTCCAAATTGAAATAGCGCGTTCGGCGGCAAATGCGGTTGGTCAGGTTGATTCTAACTTGCCGGATTTTATAATTTTGGACATATTGCTCGATGGGCACTCTGGGTTTTCGCTTCTGAATGAGCTCCAAACTTACAGCGACACTAGCGCTATTCCGATAATTATTTGCAGCAATTTGGCGAGTGATTTAGATGAAGAATCTTTAAAAAGCTATGGTGTAGTGCAGATTTTTGACAAATCAAAGATGAGACCGCGAGATATTTTGCAATTTTTAAAGCAGGCAAGTTTATGAAGACCGAAAAGACTCTAGCAATTGTTCTGCGGCGAACCGATTTTGGTGAAGCTGACAGAATCGTAACTTTATTGACGAGTGAGGGGAAAATTTCGGCGATTGCCCGCGGGGCGCGTAGGCAAAAAAGTAAATTAGCTGGGGGAATTGAGATTTTCGCGGTGAATGAGATTGTGCTAGTTAAAGGCAAAAGTGATTTACGAACAATTGTTTCAGCTCGAATGCGTGAATTTTTTGGTGAAATCCTTAAGGATTTTGACCGGACTGATTTTGCCTATCAGACTATAAAAACAATCAGCAGCTATGCTGAAAATGTCGAAAATCCAGATTTCTATAATATTTTACGAGTTACGCTTAAATCATTAAATGATTTTTCGATTCCACTTTCCGTTATCAAATCTTGGTTTATGCTGAATTCCATCATGGCTTTAGGTATCCAGGTCAATTTATTAGTGGACAATAAAGGCAATAAACTATCATTAGACAGCAGATATATATTCGACGGCATGGACAAGGTTTTTGTACAGTCTCCGCAAGGTGTTTATACAGCTGACCACATAAAGATATTGAGATTCATGGCGGTTAGCGAGCCGAAAAACATTGCCCTGATTAAAGAGGTTAATAATTATATGTCTGATATCGAGCAGATTGTTAAATATTTTAATTAGCGATTTTTCTATTGACG
>RZZT01000046.1 GCA_010014525.1 Candidatus Saccharimonadota bacterium
GTATCTCGTTGGTTTCTTTGTAGTGCTGGTAGTGCTATGAATACCATTAGGAATATTAGGCCTGCTATTGCTAGGACTAGGACTACTTCTATTATTGTGAAGGCTGGTTTTTGTGAAGAGCTATTCCACCTTTTATTTTTAGTTGGTAAAGCTTGGGCTAGTGACCTTGAGTTCCGACTAGGAATAAGATGGTGGTTTAGTTCTGGAGTGAGTTGGTTATTATTGTTAGTTTTGTTGTTTGATTGTGATTTATGCTTATGTATATTCATAGTTCTATTTTAGCTAAAAAAAAAAAGAAAATGCAAGGGTGGTTATTTATTTACTCCTACGAATCAAAAATACAATCAAAAAAATTAAATTCCGAGTTCTGTAACAAAATTATTCTCTTGGCTTATCTATAATCTGAGGTTTGATATTATTTGATGATTTATCTCCAGAAATCTTAATCACATCTTTATCGATCTTAGCAAGCTCTTTATGCGCGTTGTTATAATGGCCAACTGTCGTACCTAAAGAGTTGCCTAATCGCTGCATTAAATCTTCATATTTTTGGATATGTGATCCAAGTAAGCCAACTCTCTTTTGAATCTCTTTACTCTGCTCCTCAATTTGTAAACTCTTCAGACCTTGCAAAACCGTCTGGAGATAAGCCATAAAACTGGTTGGCGAAGTCACAATCACCCGTTTATCGCGAAAGGCGTATTCCACCAAATCACGCTCGTCACCACCACTAGTGCCGACTTTCCCAATCAACATATCATAATACAAGCTCTCGCTCGGAATAAACATAAAAGCGAAGTCCATCGTGTTCTCATCTGGGCGAATGTATTTGCTAGTTTCATCAATTCGTTTTTTAAGATCATCCCGAACTCGACGCGAAAATATTTTTCGATCCTCCCCTTGCGATTCAATCATTCGATTGTAATTCTCTAGGCTAAATTTACTATCGATCGGCAGAACTTTGTTTTTATCCAAAAAAACTGCCGCATCAACCGCTTCACCATTTTTGAATTTATATTGCAATTGAAAAGCATTTGGTGGTAAAACGTTTTCCAAAACCTGGTTCAAATAAAATTCACCGAACACACCGCGTTGCTTAGGATTTTGCAACACATTTTGCAGCGTCTTAAGCTCATCAGCGACATCTACTACCCGCTTATTGGTTTCATCTAGTTTTGTCAAGCGCTTCGAAACTTCATTAACAATCTTAGAGCTTTCGCCTAACTGCCTCTGCACCGAAGTTTGAATATTAAGGTTATTTTTGTCGAGTTTTTCTGAAACTTTATCATTGAGATTGGTTAAATTCTCCCCAAATTTTTCCTGCATGGTAAGCAAACTTTTATTAAGCTCAATTAAGTCGGTTTTCAACATTGTCGCTACGGCATCAGATTCTCGAGAGTTATCAGCCTGACGATTAGCTTTCATTACTAAAAATATAATCACACCGACCAAAATCGCAATTACCACCAACATCAAATTCTGTTCCATAAAACCTCCGCTTCTTAAATTATGCTCTTTAGATTGCCAAATTTATACATTCCAAATATCGCCCAAAAAACCATTATCACACCGCTAATAATCGTGAATGGCAGCAAACCAACCAGTGCGATAATCGGCATCGATAGCGCAGTCACAATTCCACCACCCATAATCGGTTCGAATAGCAGCTGTTTATAGCCAAAACTCTCAACGGCGTTAGTGCGGTTTTTCGGGTCAACCATCTGTGCAAAAAGTAGCCCTGTTGCCGTCATTCCCATTGACTGCCCAAACGAAATAATCGCATTCTGGAACCAATACTCCTTAAACATTCGCCTACCCATAAATAAGAAGCTAAACAGTGTCCAGACTACGCCTACAGTGTATAGTAAGCCGAAAACTGCGCCATCGCTACTCAAAAATGACAAATCCATCGTACCAATCGCCGTCATAATTAAACCCGATAACGTAATCGAACTGATCAGCTGGACAATCGTGCGCGAGACCTTCATACCGAGTGACCGCACGAATTCACCGACTAGCATTCCGCCGATCATACAAAACGTGAACAGCGGTAAAAATGGCACCACTCGAACGCCAATTCGGCCCCAAGTTAGTCCCTCAATTTGTGCCAGCGCCGAGTGGATCAAAGCACCAAGCCCCACGGATGCTGCAACTAGCAAAATATGAGCTACAACCCGCTTGAAAGTTAAATGTTCTCGTAAAGTTATACCTTTTTTGTGGAGATCGTTAACAATTTTACGATAATAAACCTTATTTCGAGCAATCTTAACTAAGCCGCCCGGCCGCAGCAAGGCTTTATGCTTACCCCAGTTAACTAGCAAAATTCCAATGAGCAATGAGGATACTAGACTCATAGTCGAGAGCCCATTGGCAATTTCGCGACCCTCCATATAATTTAGGCCTCTAAAAACATTCGCAAGACCGGCAACCGTACCATGACCGCCCTCAAAACTAACCTCAACTAGCGCACCGGACAGTGGTGAAGCGCCAAAAAATGGCACCAAAACGACCAAAGCCAGCAGGCCCGCCCAAAAAAATTGGCCCCATCCCATCATTTGGCTAAATGCAACTTGCGGACCGGCAACTTTCCAGATTTTTTTCAGCGGCATTAGCGGACTCGCCAAGAACAGACAAGCAAAAACCACATTAATAAGTATCCCAGGCGCGGTTCGCCATAAATCGTAGAAACCGCTAGATAATTGCAAATCTGGGCTCAAACGACCCATAGATTGTGGACTCAAAATTAATAAAATAATACCCGACACCAAAGCCGTAGGCAAATAAAAGCGGCGCACGAAAGGGGCGCGCGCCACTAAATAGCCTACAACGAAAACGGCTACTAACATAATAACCGAATAGGCCAAAGCGTACGGTAGTTTAAAATCCATACGCTTATTTTAACATCTTTAGCCAATCCGGACAAGTTGCATCTGCATACTATTCAGACCAGCGGTCCAACTAACATCTTCATCAACTTTTCGCCCGATTAAGCTCCTACCGAGTGGGCTCTCGGCAGAGATTTTACCCTCGCTCGGGTCGGCCTCAATACTTTCAACCACCTGATACCGCATCATTCTGCCAGTTGCCCTGTCGATCAATTCGACAAAAGAGCCTAATGCAACCTTAATCCGCGTACCATGACTAGCCGGCAATACCTTAGCGTTTTCTAGTTGGAATTTCTTTTCTGCGATATCCGCGCGTAAGCCTTCAATTCTTGCCACCACCTCGCTACGAGCCAATGAGTCATCCCTCATCTCACCCTTGCGCAATTGTGCTTCATATTTTTTCTGATTATTTTCTAGAGCTGAGATTTTCTTCTTCAACTCCTTCATACCTTGTTTACTTAAATATATTTTGGCGTTATTACTCATAATACCTCCTTTGTAGCGTTACTTTTGTTGGCTACGTTTATATTATCCCTCACCAAACTTAAATTAAGCTTAAAATGTAATTTAAACAACGCTTTTGTTTATTTTCAAGTAGTTTTTTGATATAATATCTATTATGGAAAAACTAAAAACTAGCCTCAAAACTGCTAAAAAACACCTTGCTAAGTCTAAAATTAGACAAAAAATATTATCCTTTTTTTCACCGCGTAACAGATTCGTTATCGGTCTAATTATTGCGACTGTCGTTGCTTCGTATTTGATGGTGGCGTATATCAGCATCTGGCAATATCAGGAGCTTAGCGCCATCACAGATTTCCTATTTACAAAGCCAGAAATCATTGCATACAGCACGGTTACAATGCTGACCCTAACCGTTCTGGTTATTTCGATTATTGGCAATTGGCCACTTTCTATTGGCATTATTTTTAGCATCTTAACGGGGGTTATGTATGCTAACGCCGAAAAAGTAGATTCCCGTAACACACCACTTTTACCAGAAGATTTTTTGATGGCGGGCGAAGCTAGCGCACTATTTTCGATGATTCGCGTACAGCTTCTAGCCGTCGCCATCATCTTAATTATATTCTTTATGGTCACAAGTATTTTATTAAGTAAAAAAATTAAACAAAAATATAAATTTAAGTTTTCCAAAAAATACACGCGAGTCTTGAGGCTTTTCTTAATCTTAGCAAGTTCCGCCGGTTTGGTCTATCACACAGATTTCTTGCGCAACCAATTTGTTGGAAATTATATGAAAGTTGAATCTCTAAAAACTGAGATAAACGCCTATAATCAAGAAGAAAATTACCGCATCAACGGCTTTGTCATAGGTACGATTTTTAATCTTCAGGCCAAAAAAATGTCCGAACCAGAAAATTACTCTAAAAACGAAGTTATGAAAATTGTTGATAAATATACCAAAATAGCCGAGGAAAACAACAAAAATCGGCAAGATTTGAGCCAAGAAAAAATCAACATTGTTTACATAATGAGCGAAAGTTTTATAGATCCAGAGCTGGCGCGATCCTTGGCTGATTATGGTGCCGAAGACCCGATTCCATATACTCGGAGTCTGATGCAAAATTACACTTCGGGCTATGCGGCTTCAAGCGAATATGGCGGTGGCACAGCCAATGTTGAATTTGAAGCCCTAACTGGATTTTCAAATTATTACCTTAACGTCATTCCATACAGTGGTTTTGTTTCTCATATAAAGAACTTCCCATCTTTTACCAATACGCTAAAAAATAACAATTATACCACCTTGGCATTGCACCCATTCGGCCG
>RZZT01000047.1 GCA_010014525.1 Candidatus Saccharimonadota bacterium
CTTTATTAGTGCCAGTGAACCCTACGATAAACAGAGCAGTCATTATAGCAAAAGTAATCTTAGCTATTTTTTTCTTAAATGTACTCATCTAATCACTCTTTCTTTTAGAAAACTAAGCGTCGTACAGATGACTTTAGTTACGTAGAAACGAGTAAGCGTAAACTGTTTTAATTGTACTACACGATATTTACAAAGTCAACAAAAAAACACCCGGTCGGAGCCGAGTGTTTCTGTAAGTCTTAAAGACCGAATTATCCACGTGCAAAGTGAGCGAAAGCGCGGTTGGCTTCGGCCATTTTGTGGGTGTCGTCTTTTTTCTTAAAGGCGGCGCCGCTTTCGTTGTAAGCATCTACAATTTCAAGCGCTAGGCGTTGCGAATAGGGCATTCCTTTTCGTGCGCGGGCAGCTTGCACTAGCCAAGTGAAAGCAAAGTGAAGTTGGCGATGTCCAGACACTGGGAATGGAATTTGATAGTTTGCACCACCAACGCGGCGAGACTTCACCTCAAAGCTTGGTGAAATATTTTTCAATGCTTTTTCAAAAACCTCTAGTGGATTTTCGCTCTCAACTTTTTTGGCAGCAGTTTCTAGAGCAGAATAAACGGCTTTTTCGGCTGTTAATTTTTTGCCATCAAGCATAGATTTATTGATAAGTTTTTGAACCAAAACTGACTGGTATTTGCGGTCTGGCTTTAGTTCGCGTTGTAGTTTTTTAGTTACTTTTCGTGGCATATCTATTTATCCTTCTTTGCGCCGTATTTTGAACGGCCTTGTTTACGATCTGAAACACCCTGAAGGTCAAGCGCACCACGCACAATATGATATCGCACACCTGGAAGGTCGGGCACACGTCCACCGCGCACTAACACAACGGCGTGCTCCTGCAGGTTGTGGCCTTCACCACCGATGTAAGCCCAAACTTCTTGACCATTAGTCAAACGGACACGAGCAACCTTACGAAGCGCTGAGTTAGGTTTTTTAGGCGTTTTAGTAGTAACTTTGATACAAACGCCACGTTTTAGAGGTGCGTTTTGATCGTAATATTTAGTTTTTAGCGCATTATGAACGCGGCCAAGTGCTGGTGATTTTGACTTCTTTACAGCAACTTTGCGCGGTTTTCGCACTAATTGATTGATTGTTGGCATCAATTCTCCCTTTTAGTTATTTTTTTCGTCTCCTGCTAGCCCTAAAGCTAGCTAAAATGCGGTCATTACTTTATATAATTATTCACAAACCGCGCCTTACCTTTCCGAACCATCCATTTCTGGTTTAGGCGAAAAGAGAAAACTTTTATTATCTTATCATATTTAACGTTCAAATGCAAGATTTCAGGGCAAAATAAAGCCCAGAGCAACAGCTCTAGGCTTATGAACAAGGGTAATTTAAGCTAACCAAGACATTCTTTCTTTTTTGTTTTTTTTAATTAGCTGCTCTAAATGCTGCAAGCGCTTCTGTAAACGTTTCCGGCTATTACCTACACGCCCCTCCAATTTCTTATAGCAACCTGCTTTTTCCTTGAGTAACTCTTTCAGCTCTGAGTCCAGTCGCTCCAATTGCACTCTTCCCTCAATTTCTGACAAAAATTCTTTTGAAAATAGCATCATTATCGCCCCTTATTGTGAAATGTGCTGGATAAACTAAGTGCCGAAATAGCACTAGTTTATTCTAAGCCAATTATAACTATACAACTTAAATATTATAATGTCAATAAGATTATTGAGTATTTTCGCAATAATAACCACCGCTTTCAAGTACAATGATAACCGCAGCATCATTAGGCTTGCCTGCTAGCATAGTATACGTGTTGTCAGATGAAGGCTCATTTGTTGCCGGGCATCTTCTGCCCGCACTAACCGTTATATGCCCTTCAGTATCTTCTGGACCAACCCGATAAACGCCGCCCGAATTACCCGAGTCATACACCCCAACAGTCGTAGTGTTATTAGACAACGTGTCTTTAAGATAAGGTCCAAGTTGTGTCGAATCTTTAGCACTACCCCACTTTGTGCCGTCCTCGTCCTCCTCATTTACGTCAAGGGGCGTCTCCGACTTCAGCGACCTGCCCTTGTTATTCGACCGCCAATTTTTTATAGCCGCGGCCACTAGACTAACGTCCATCTTCCTAGCCTGATCTCTTTGCGAACGTTGTAAGGCCGGCAAGGCAATGAACACCATCAAGAAAATTAAACCAGCAATTGCTAACACTAGCACAACTTCGATAATTGTAAAACCCGAGAATCTTTTCTTACTTTGACATTTTTTGTTTTTTGTAGAATCTAGACTAAACTTAAGCATATTCATACAATCAGTTTAGCACTAGGGGTCAATTGTAGTCAAGCTAATTATCAACATAATAAACAGTGCTCAGAGTTACAGCTTTTCACCAGCTCGCGCCCGATTCGCCCATTCGTCCGCCATTTCGTTAAATTCTTCGCCGTCGTGACCTTTAAGCCAGATAATTTCGGCGTTAGATTCTTCAAAAAGTGCCAAAAGCGGCTGCACAATATCAAGATTAGCAATTTCGCCTTTAGATTTCTTCCAGCCCTTAGCTCGCCAACCCGGCGCCCACTTTTTCAAAACATTAATCCAAAATTGGCTATCGGTGCGGATTTCGGCCGTCTCGCCATCTAAAACCTCTAAAGCCCGTTTCAAAGCCAAGCCCTCCATTCGGATATTGGTACTTTCCTTCTCGGCGCCAAGCGCAATCGGCTGCCCGTTCTCAATCACGGCAAAACCACCCGGTCCAGGGTTGGGCGAAGCGCTGCCGTCTGTATATAAAATTCTCATTTGTCTATTTTAACACAGGAAGGCTGGGCGGCAAAATCAGCTTTACAAGAGCTATCGCATCGATCGACTACATAATCTGTAGGATATACGCCATGCTGTACTGCGGACCAATTGCATCAAATAATAGACGGGTTTTTCTCATTTTTAATTCTATTTTACACTATCGTCAATTAAATTGCTCAGCTTAAATTCGGACACGGGTATGGAAACCGACTCATCAAATAACTTAAAGCCTGGATCGCTAGTCACCTTAGAAAGGTAATGCTTATATTCCTTTGAGTTATCGTAATGTACACCACTCTCAGCGAAATCTTTATATTTACACATATCACCAGGTAAAAATTTATAGTGTAGCAGATAACTTCTGAATACCGATTCTTTATTAATATACCCCGGATAATAGTAGTGATCGTTGATTAGCAGCTCTTGACCCGTATAAAATATTAGAGGAATCTTTTGCAAGCTGGGTTGAATTCCCACAACCCTAAATCTAGGGCCTCCGTAGAATCTATCGCCATACAAGTCATTCTTCGACATCATATAAGTGTTTTTATCAACATATTGAAATTCATCCACTGATGAGACTTCCAAAACTGGCCCACGAGGATACACATCGACCATAAGTGACTTAACTAGCTTAAACCCGTCTAATTTTTTTATAAAGTCGTTTATATTTACCCTATCAGAATTGTCATACGAAAATAGCTCGTCTGAATCAACATTTAGATACCACTTATTTTGGCCGCATTTATCCATAATTTGTTGCCGCCATCCGCAAGCTCTAAAACAATTATATCGTCCACTAGCTTTCATTATTTTAATATTAAGACCGTTGTTCTGACTCTTTATAATATCTAGACTTAAATCAGTAGAATTATTGTCTATCATGATATAATTTACTACTCCTAGCCCCCTATAATGCTCGAACCATTTCTGTGCAAAATTATCAAAATTATAAAATGGACAGATTAGTATAGGCTTATTGGGGTCAAAAGTAGCTTCCTGCTCAACCGCCAGATCATCATTATGACCTTTCACCAACCAGCCTAATGTAGACTCTGGTAGCTCAACACTGTTATACAGCTCCTCAACAATATATCTATATTTGTTTTGGACATCAACATTTTCAATGTGATCAACTTCCCTATTGAAAGTATGTTTTCTTGCATCAGCAATAGTTTCAAGATGTTTTATCCGGTCATTTAGGTCCGACCAATCATTTATTGTAAAAAATTCAGCCTTCCCAGTCTTGGTATGTGGGGTTTTTAAATTAAGGATTCGCTTCATGAATGATATAACAGACCCATGAGAGACTATAGCTATAGTATTATTATCAAAATTTCTAGTCGACATATCACGCAAGAATAGGGATAACCGCATTTCTATATCAAATTTATTATCACCATATTTACCGAATCTTGTAAAATAATCGCCAGCAATTTGTTTTTCCCGAATAATGTCTAACGAAGAATTATTTTTCTGACCCGAATATCTGCCATATTGTATCTCTCTTAGCCTATCATCAATAACTGCTTCGGCCGTAGGGAATTTTTCATAAAGAATCTTGGCCGTTTGTATGGTTCTTGGTAATGGAGAGATATATATCTTATCTACCTTATCTATGCTTTTGATTGTTTGCGCCGCCTCACTAAACCCTGCATCTGTTAATATTGAAAAATATATTTCTTTATCAGATAAGATTTCCCTAATATTGTCAGTAGCCTCACCGTGCCTCATAAATATTATATTCATTCTATCCTCCTGACTAACTGTCTTACTTTATTACTCCAGTTATAATTATCACATACATACCCTCGTGCACGATCAGCTATCATCTCCTTCTCTAAGTCG
>RZZT01000005.1 GCA_010014525.1 Candidatus Saccharimonadota bacterium
CAAAAAAACTTCCTTCAGAAGTTAACAAACCAATTGCGTATGATCAGATTGACAACGCACCAGAAGAAAAAGCTCGTGGTATTACCATCGCTTCTTCTCACCAAGAGTATGAATCAGCTACTCGCCATTACGCGCACGTTGACATGCCTGGACACGCCGACTATATCAAGAATATGATTACCGGTGCTGCTCAGATTGACGGCGCTGTACTTGTGATCGCAGCTACTGACGGCCCAATGCCTCAGACTCGCGAGCACGTGCTTCTAGCAAAACAGGTTGGTGTGCCAAAGATCGTTGTTTTCTTGAACAAGATGGATATGGCAGACGAAGAGCTTGTTGAACTAATTGAAATGGATGTTCGTGAACTTCTAGAGAAAAATGGTTTTGACGGCGACAACGCCCCAATCATTAAAGGCTCAGCTCTTAAAGCCCTAGAAGGCGAAGAGAAATACGAAGATGCAATCATGGAATTGGTTGAAGCTATGGACACTTGGATTGAAGAACCACCACGCGTTCTAGACAAGCCATTTTTGATGCCAATCGAAGATGTTTTCTCGATTAAAGGCCGCGGAACAGTTGCTACTGGTCGTATCGAACAGGGTATTGTTAAACTAAACGACGAAGTCGAAATTGTTGGACTAAAACCTTCACAAAAGACTGTAGTAACCGGTATTGAAGCCTTCAAGAAATCTCTTGACCAAGGTCAAGCAGGTGACAACGCTGGATTGCTTCTACGTGGCATCGAACGCGATGACATTGAACGCGGACAGGTTGTTGTTGCTCCTGGCACACTTACTCCACACACGGAGTTTGAGGGCGAAGTTTATATCCTAAAGAAAGACGAAGGCGGACGCCACACACCTTTCTCAAAAGGCTACAAACCACAATTCTACTTCCGAACTACTGACGTTACTGGTGAAGTTGAACTTCCAGCTGACAAAGAAATGGTTATGCCGGGCGATAATGTAACTTTCAAAGTTAAATTGCACGCGCCTATCGCCATGGAGCAGGGTCTAAACTTTGCTATCCGCGAAGGTGGTAAAACTGTTGGTGCTGGTGTTGTAACTAAAATTGTTAAATAATTTTAGCGCAATAACCATTGACTGACCAAATTAAAACTCGCTGCTTAATCGGCGAGTTTTAATCTGGCCGAAAATATGGTAAAATCTATCTATGAAACATATTAAGCAAACTGTTTTGGTAATCAAGTTTATTCTGCTTGCCACAGTGGTTTATCAGATATACCAGATGACGGCGGCTGGTGATTTTTCTCGGCTAGAATCATCTATCGCGGTGATCCCGCTGATTTTTGCTGGCGATATACTAAAAAAGCTCGGCGTACGTACCTCGGCGATTATCGAAATTATTTTCTTGATTTTTTTGTTTATCAGCTCGATTTTGGGCTCGTTGTTCCACTTTTATGAGTTCGTGGATTATTTTGACAAGTTTGCTCACTTGCTTTCGGGCATAGTTACGGCCATTTTGGGGATTATTATGCTGAAAAAATGGCGAATCAAATCTAAACATCAGTTGTCATTTGACATTATTCTGATGAATATTTTATCACTTGCGATTGCGAGTGCTTGGGAAATTTACGAGTTTGTCGCGAGTAAAGCTTTGAATTCTGATTTGCAACGTGTAGGCGCGAGCGGTGTAACAGATACGGTGCATGATATGATTGTGGCGTTAATTGGCTCGCTGATGGTTTCGGTGATGTATTATGCGATTGTTAGGAATGAAAAATACCGTAAGCTCGGCATCAAATTGGCTAGTTTAATATAGCCTTGCTTGTAATTGGTGCAATTTTACTGTAAAATTAAAATATGAATAGCAATAATTTCCCAAAGTTTTTTGAGAACGATAAGTATATTGTCAGCGAAAAGGTGGCGATACTTAAATTTACTAACTCTTATGATGTTTTCGATAGTTTCGGCAATATGATTGGTAGGGTTAAACAAAACATGTCGGCTGGACACAAGGCTGCTAGCTTGTTTATTGGCAAGTCGATGATGCCGTTTCATTTTGATATTGTTGATCTAGATGACAATGTTCTGGTTTCGATCAGCCGCGGCTGGACATTCTGGATGTCTAATATTAGTGTTTCTACCGGAGGACAAGAAATTGCTACTATCAATCAGAAATTTGCAATGATGAAACCACGCTTTCATATCAATGACATAAATGGCCAGCAAATTGGTGAGATTGCCGGTAACTGGCACGCTTGGAACTTTAAAATTACGGATAATTCTGGGCAAGAAATCGGTAAAATTGATAAAAAGTGGAACGGCGTGTTTAAGGAGGGCTTTACGACGGCTGATAAATATCAGGTTGAAATTGACCAAGCCGTAAAAGAAGACACTCAAAAAGTTGTAATTGTGGCAACGGCGATTGCAGTCGATATGATCTTGAAAGAAGCGCAGTAATAGGCGAACCTAAGCCGAGACGTAGTTGCATTTTCTAGTGAAATATGCTACTATAAAGCAGTAATATAAATCGCTTGGTAATTCGGGCGGGGTTATCTTAAAATCTCGTCAGAAGTTGCAAGCACAAAAAGGAGAATAAAATGGCAGACCAAAGCCTAAAAATTCGCATTCGCTTAAAAGCGTATGACCACAAAGTTATTGACCAAAGCGCAAAGCAAATCGTAGACACTGCGATTCGTACCGGTGCAACCGTAGCTGGACCAGTGCCTCTACCAACTCGTAAAAGTACTTTTACGGTTGTAAAAAGCCCCCATGTTTACAAAACTGGTGGTGAAAGCTACGAAATGCGCGTGCACAAACGATTGATTGATATCAGCGATGCGACGCCAAAAACTATCGATTCTCTGCAAAACCTAAGCCTCCCAGCTGGTGTTGATGCAGAAATCAAGATGTAATTTAATTCGGTTTAGGGCAAAAAGAGTTCTTGTGAATAGGACTCTTTTTATTTGATAAGTATTGACGGGGGGTATGTTAAACTCAAAGCATGAAAAAGCTTAAGTTTAAAAGCCCCTCTCGGCAGGGCTTTACCATAATAGAGGTTGTCCTCGCCCTCGCAATAGCCGGACTTATATTTCTAATGGTATTTATTGCTTTGCCGGCTTTGCAGCGTAGCCAGCGCGACAGTCAGCGCAAGCGCGATATAGATAGATTTTTTGCTGCTATACAAAATTACCAAAGTAATAATAAGGGCAATGTACCAGTACTTACGCATGAGAAACTTAATGTAGAGTTTGTCGACAACTATCTAAAAATCAATGGAGAGAATTTTAACGACCCAAGCGGAGTTGGGTATTACTTTGCTAGTGCGTATCATAAGTATGACGAACCGATCACACTAACCGGTACAGGCCCTCGAATCATTCACATAAGACAAGCAGCTAAATGTGCCAGTGAAACTATGGTTAGCGCAAAAGGTGTAAATAAATTCGCTTTAGCAATCGTTTTAGAAGGTGGCGGAGTTTATTGCGTCAATAACTGATTTTTAGTATATCCATTTATATGCTATAATAATAAGCATAATGAGTGGGCAAAACAAAAAACAACGTTCTAGGACTTACGCGCGCAATCGGACTAATCTTTCGCGGCGGGGCTTTGAAAAACAGCCCGAGCCAGACAGTATATTCTTACTGAAGCTTATAAGTGTGACTATTAGCGCCTCTATTTGGCTCAAATTCTCTAGCCAACTAGTGATATTTGGCGTGGTTTTTGGCGGGTTGCCGCTTGGCGCGGTAATCGCCGCGTTAACTATGCATTTTTTGGAAAAACGCCAGACGAATCGCCATGTTTTTTATGCGATTATATTTATCATAGCGATTTTAAGCTACTTTTTACCACTCGGAATCGTCTTATAGATTGATTTATTCAAGCTTTTGTGGTATAATATAAATATGAGCTAGATCCCTTAGGCTCAATACGAAAAAGGAAGGGTGATCTTTAATGTATATCTTCTCACAGGAATTTGGAGCGATGGTTATTAAATCTATATGGGGAGCTCCGTTTTTGATTACAATCTCGTTGCTGATAATATACTTAGCTGTATTATCGCTAGCTAAGAGTAGGAAATCTAACCGTGAACTTATGGGATTTTTGGTCGGTCTGCTGTCATTATTTATGGTAGTAAGCTTATCTAAAAATGCTAGTTTCCTTCTAAGATTCCTAGGGCCGGCAATAGAAATCATAGCAACCACGGTAGGGGCATATTTCGTTTTAAATGGATGTGATCGGGAGAATGCTCGATTCACAGATATCCTAAAGGTTGGTGCCGCCGTGATTTTAGGTGTTTACCTGTATGCAGTAGCTCTACCGGAGCTTACTAAGCCTATGGGGACTATTGTGGCAGGAGTTTGTCAAATAATTATTGTGGGAGCGTTTTTAGTTTTAATGGTGCACGCGGCCGTAACAGCTTCGCCGTGGGTGGAATATGAGGAGATGAACGATGATTAAACCGTCTAAATCAGACGGTTTTTCTTTTGCTCTAAAACACTATATCTAGCGTTCGTTGTAAATAATACACGCTAAATACAGCGTTTTGGACTTGAATTAGCTAGGCTAAAGCACTATAATGATACTAACGCTGGCAAACGAACTAGCGGGGACAAATAAGACGTTAGTTCTTTTAAAATCCAAAATCAGACAAAGGGGTGTTTAAGATGGAAAATCAAAAGGAGATTCGTCAATTGAGCTTGTTTCCTTTTCCCAAAGTGATAAAGCGTAGTGGTGAAATTGTTGAGTTCCAATCGGGCACAATCTATAGCGCGATGCAGAAGGCTTTTAAGAGTACGTATGAAGTTGTTGATGATGGGATGACTCAGAAATTGCAAGTGTCTTTAGAGGAGATAATTATCAAAATCCAGAAGCTGGATAAAACTGAGGTTACCATTCACGAGATTCAGCTAATTGTTGAAGAAACTCTGAAGCTGCACGACGAAAATGCCGGGAATAAGTATACGAAATATCGTGAAGACCACGATAAACTTCGTGAAGAGAAACAGAAAGCGCAAGATATCAACTTTACGATCGGCAATTTGGTCAATAAAAAATCTACAACGGTCAATGAGAACGCAAATAAGGACAGCAATGTCTTTAATACGCAGCGTGATTTGACGGCTGGGATTGTCGGTAAGTCGATTGGTCTCAAAATGCTACCATTTAATGTGGCAGATGCCCACCAAGTAGGGGATATCCACTATCATGATTTGGACTATCATCCGTATTCGCCAATGACGAATTGTTGCTTGATTGACTTTGGCGGGATGCTAAATAAGGGTTTCCGCATTGGAAACGCTGATGTTGAATCTCCAAAGTCGATTCAGACTGCGACAGCGCAAATTTCACAGATTATCGCCAATGTGGCTTCGAGCCAATATGGTGGTTGTACTGTCGATAGGATTGACGAAGTTCTGGCGCCTTTTGCTGAGCGAAACTATGGAAAAAATCTAGCGGATGCCTACGAGCTGACTGATGATGAAGAGAAGGCCAAAAGCTTTGCTCGTAAAAAAACTAGAAAAGATATTTACGATGCAATGCAAAGTTTGGAGTATGAAATTAATACGCTCTTCACTTCAAATGGCCAAACGCCATTTACGAGTGTTGGCTTTGGTTTGGGTACGAACTGGTTTGAGCGTGAGATTCAAAGAGTAATCTTGCTTAATCGGATTAAAGGTTTAGGCAAAGAAGGCCGTACAGCGATTTTTCCGAAACTAATTTTTACGATTAAAAAAGGTTTGAACTTTGCTGAAGGTGACCCGAACTATGACATTAAACAGCTAGCTCTGGAGTGTGCGGCTAAACGGATGTATCCAGATATTGTCAATTACGACAAAATCGTAGAATTGACTGGGAGTTTCAAAGCTCCGATGGGCTGTAGATCTTTCTTGCAGGGTTGGAAAGACGAAAATGGTAAGGAAGTCAATGCTGGTCGGATGAACTTAGGCGTTGTGACGATGAATTTACCGCGGTTAGCATTGAAATCTGCTGGCGATAAAGATAAATTCTGGAATCACTTGAAACTTTTGTTGGATGTCGTCAAAGAAGCTTTGCTGTATCGGATTAAACGTTGTAAAGAAGCGGTGCCTGAAAACGCGCCGATTCTGTACCAATATGGTGCGTTCGGCAAGCGTTTAAAACCCGGTGAAGATGTTGACAAACTTTTCCGTAATAAACGCGCAACAATTTCTATGGGCTATATTGGCCTATATGAAGTTGCTACCGCTTTTTATGGTGGTGAATGGGAAACTAACCCTGAAGCAAAAGAATTTACGCTTGAGATTATGCGTAAATTAAAAGCTAAAGCTGACGAATGGGGCAATGAATACGGCTATCATTTTAGTGTCTATTCAACTCCGAGCGAAAGCTTAACTGACCGTTTCTCTCGTTTGGATCGTGAAAAATTCGGCGTGGTGGAAAATATCACCGACAAAGAATATTACACGAACAGTTTCCATTATGATGTCCGTAAAAATCCAACTCCGTTCGAGAAGTTGGATTTTGAGAAGGATTATCCGAAATATTGTAGTGGTGGATTCATTCACTATTGCGAGTATCCAGTCTTGCAGCAAAATCCAAAAGCTCTTGAGGCGGTTTGGGATTATTCGTATGGTAAAGTTGGCTATCTTGGTACGAATACACCAATCGACAAATGCTACGAGTGTGGCTATGAGGGGGATTTCAACCCAACAGAACGCGGATTTGAATGTCCAAGTTGTGGCAATCATAATCCAAAAACCTGTGATGTAGTAAAACGGACTTGTGGTTACTTAGGTAATCCGCAGGCTCGTCCGATGGTTCATGGTCGACACAAAGAGATTTCGGCACGTGTGAAACATATGTGATTTATTGGAAAGTAACTTAGTACATTTGACCGCTCTTTGCTATGAAGGGCGGTTTTATTCTAGGAGGTGGAGAAAATGCGAAATCCAAAACCGCAAGAATGGACGGCTGAGCAATATTCCCGTGGCTACATTGCTGATTATAAACCGTATAATTTTGTTGATGGTGAAGGTGTTCGCAATAGTATTTATGTGAGCGGTTGCTTGTTTGCCTGCAAAGGTTGCTATAATAAGGCGGCTCAATCGTTTACACATGGTAAGCCTTACACGCAAGAGCTCGAAAATGAGATTTTGGCTGATCTGGAAGCGGATCACGTGCAAGGGTTGACACTCTTAGGCGGTGAGCCGTTTTTGAATACTAATATTTTAAACCCTCTCGTCAAAAAAATTCGCCAAAAGTTTGGCAACGCCAAGGACATTTGGAGCTGGACAGGTTATACTTGGGAAGAGCTAATGCTTGAAACTGAAGATAAACTTGAGCTTTTGAATATGGTTGATATTTTAGTTGATGGCCGGTTTGATATTTCTAAAAAAGATTTGACGCTACAATTTCGCGGCAGCAGTAATCAGCGGATTATTGATGTTAAGAAATCGTTGGCCGCTGGCGAAGTAGTGATTTGGGATAAGTTAAAAGATCCGGTTTCGTTTCAAAAAACAGAACCTTTAGCGCGTCGCTCGTAATGAGCGGCGTTTTAATTTGCGGTTGAAAATTGATAGCGTAAACAATAAGTCTATCGTTTAATCTTTTTTGGTAATATCTTTTGCGCGGAGTTTTCTAAAGCTAGCCAACAGGCATACTATTCCAGTGAATAAAATTGCGCCGATTACGATTAGAATTTGCGGTGCATTTAGATCAAAGATGGTTATGTTGTGCGGACTTACAGAGCCGTACAATGCGTTTATGTTCGCGGAGATTAGTTCAGAACTAGTGATATTTAGTATAATAGTGAGTGTGCCACCAATTACAAATGATGAAATTATTATCATGATACAAAGTGTTAAAATATATGCGGCGTGAGCCTGTACTGCGTTGGTAGAAGTAGCGTTGCCTGCGCGGTGAAGTGCGACATTTGGCTGTTCACCCAAGATTGTGCGGCTAAGTGCACTAGTCATTATGAGCGCTGCGATAATGGCTATGAAAATAATAATTCCAATGATTAGTGGCGTGATAATTGTCTGATAGTTAGTTTCTAAGCTTAATGTATTATTTATCATCTCTGCGGAATTTACGATCGAACCTTTCTCGCGAGAACAATCTAGACCGTTTTCACATTGATTCTCTGCGATAAATTTTGCAGCATCCTGCGTATTGGAAAAAGTGACCAATCCGGTTGGCATACCCGAAGTAATCTCGTTAGTGTTGGGCTGATATATATTCTTGAAGGCCGTAGACTCTGGATTGGCGATAAGCGTCGTGAACTGAGAGGTTGGGCCGGCAGGTGATGCGATAGTTTTATAGATGGATAAAAGTGGGTTTATATCGTAGGGATCGAGAGTGGAGACAGTTTGCTCGGCTGGCATCAAACCTACAATCTCGAAAGGCGCTTTGATTGTTCTCTCGCCAATAGCTATATTCCTCTCGAATTTATAGCCGATAGCTTTTGCGCTTACTTGGTTTATGAAATTATTCAAATCCTCGGTTGGATTGGCTGTGGCGAAATTCGGCCGATCAATACCTAGAATATGTGCTGCTTTATCGAGCGGGATTATAATCTGAATAGTATCATCTCGGCTAGTAGTTTTAGAAAGTGCAGACATAAATTCGCGATTATTAATAACTGAAGCATTTTGAACGGCTCGAGAATTGACTATTGCATCAGAGTCTTCATCTTCAGATTGAATTGAGCCACGTAAATCATAAGTTTTGATTATCTCGACGAAATATCCACCAGCTTGATTAGTAATTTGCCGTAGACTTTTTTCAGCGTTCTCATGCGCTAGCGGCGTAAATTACGCCACCGCTTGAATAGTGAAAGGGTTGCTAGAATCTAGATATGGCGCTAGTGGTGGCATTTCAATGATTGGATATTGTTTATTTTCATTTGTACTGTTTTCATATAGTTCCAGCGCGCGCTGCGTAGTCTTCATAGTAATTTCACTGTTAGTCTCGCCGGTTTTCGAGTTAAACTCTCCAGAAGAAAAGGTTGCCCCAATATAGATTTTATCACCCAATAAATTATGCGCACGACTCAGCATACTAGCTACTAAACCTTGCGAAATGAAAATTCCGGATAGTACAACGCCAAACAATAAACTAGATGCTAAAACGGTAAGAATCGTCCGCCGCTTCCTAGCCTTTAGCTTGGCTTTAACGAGTTTTATGGTATATTCTAGTTTCATATTTTATCTCCACTTATTGTTTAATTGTATTGTAGTATAAGTGGTTTGTATTGAAAGCGCCACTATAATAAAAGACCTACTCCTTATGGTATGGTAATCTGGTGGGGTGCGCTTTGAGATTGTCCGCCAGGGGTGAAATGGGGCGTTGTTTGTGGGGTCTAATTTTTTTATTTTGCCGGCTCGTGTTAATATAATAACCATAAGAACTTTGATTGCGTAAAAATTAAACGCATTTTGTGTATATCTAAAATGTGGAGTAATAACATAAAATTATCGTTAGAGATAGGATTGGTGGTGTCGTGAGCAAACGAATAGATAAAAATAGTGGAGCTAATTACGGCCGTCCAGGTTTCACGATAATAGAAGTTGTCATGGTGCTGGCGATTGCCGGCTTGATATTCTTAATGGTGTTCGTGGCTTTACCATCTTTGCAGCGTAGCCAGAGAGACGCAACCCTAAAATGCCAGGTGTCTCTGATTCTTGATGCTTTCGATCGGTGTAAAACCCTCAATAGAGGAAGATGCTACACATCTAGTGGCGTTAAAGCTCTTTATTATAATAAACTGGTTGACAGCTATATAACCGACCAGGATTCAATTGCCGACCCGTCAACTAGGGAGGTTACTGTGTATATCGGTTGGTCGGGTGATCTCATTCCTGGTTTAACAGTTGGCCAAATTATTTTTGATTCTGGCGGTTATTGTGATGGTGATGGAATCAAGGACTACCCACCGACCAATCCAAAAACTAACACCACTACAGCTATAGCTATTAGACTAGAAAACGGCAGTGTCTATTGCGCTTCTAATGATCAGCGCTAAGCTAGCGGTGATTGATGTGGTTATTCTTTAAATCTAATTAGTCGCTAAGTGTTAGGTATGGCTCCGTTAATAATTCTCTCGGTGTCGCCAAAGACAGAATGAACAGATACTGGCAAGCTAAAAACGGCCCAGCCACACTGCAGAGCAATTGTTGGCAGGATATGTAGACGGCGCACCAAGAAATAAATCGGTTGCTGATAAATGGAGATTTAACAACGCTAAAGATAAGTTTGAAAATCTTCGCTCCGCTCATGAACGGGTGCAATCAAAGATGAAAACGGCCAAAAGGCAACATTCTGAGTTGAAGCAGGAATACACCAAGCTGAAAGACGAGCTTGAACAGATCCAAAAGGCTCAGAAGGATCGGATTACGGAATTGAAGCAACAACGAAATTATCGCGACCGAAACTTTCCGGAAGACGGTACCTATTATGGCGAATTCCAGGGCCAACCAGCAAAGATTAAGATTAGTGACTCTGGAAACTCAAACCGTATGGATATTTATATCGGAGGTCGCAATAGACCGGATGGCAAAGACCATGATCATATCCTAGCTAAAGATGGTAATATTGATCATTGGCGCGAGAACGGTGAGATAATTATCGATGATGGCAAGAGTGAGCATCTTTAATATTAAAAAACCAGCTATTCAGCTGGTTTTTTCTGCTCATTAAGCCAATCTCTTATTTCGGCCATATCTTTATCGTAAGATGTATGATTTTCCTCTACTAGGATTTCATACTTACCAATTGTAAAACGCATATCTTCGAGATCATAATCTTCTTCAAAACTACCGGACCCTAAAATAAGCAGATCATATGCCATGTCTGCACCATACGGAGTGTGGTCTACTTTATCTAAATTCCGCTCGATAATCCCCAAATACTGCTCTCGCGTTAAATTATCTATGTCGATCTTAGAAAACTCATCTTGAATTTCTTTAGTCTTAAAGGCTTCCTTTGAATAATAATCACTACGTTTTTTTGGTCGCCATAGTGTAATTATAGCACGCCCCGCACCAATTTACCACCTTTAGCCCCTTGCAATTTTTCTCAAACTATGCTACAATTACAGATGAACTTTATTTGCGTAAATAGTAAAACTTGGTAATGCGAAGGTCATAACAGGGAAAACCCGAATTTGAAACCGCGTTACACCAAGTTTTAAGAGTGGAAAAAAGTTTCATTATATAAAAACTAATGGGAGCACAAGTGAAATGAAAGCACTTCTCGGTACCAAAATTGGTATGACCCAAATCATCGGTGAGGATGGCGTAACTACACCAATTACGCTTGTTCAAGCCGGCCCAGTGACTGTAACTCAGGTTAAGACTGTCGAAACCGACGGTTACAACGCAGTCCAGGTGGCATTTGGTAAGGGTAAGAACCTGAGCAAGGCCGTGGCTGGTCACACAAAGCCAGCAGACGTTACTCCGAAGCATATTCGTGAGTTCCGCGTCGACGAAATTCCTGCGGATTTCAAAGTCGGCACAAAAATTAATGTTGAAGCGTTTAGCTTGGGTGACATCGTAGATGTTACTGGTACAAGCAAAGGTAAAGGTTTTGCCGGAACCGTTAAACGACACAACTTTACTACAAGCGCCAAATCCCACGGTGGCAACGGTGTTGTCCGCCGCGTTGGTTCGATTGGATCAATGTATCCACAAAAAGTTTTCAAAGGTAAAAAGATGCCGGGCCGTATGGGCGCGGATCGCGTAACCGTAAAAAACTTAGTAGTGGCATATATTGACGTTGAAAACAATCTAATCGGCCTAAAGGGTGCGGTGCCAGGACCTAAAAAAGGTCTTGTGAGCATTGGAGGTAAAGCATAATGGCTGACAAAGCAAAACTACCTAGCAGCGTTTTTGCAGTTCAAGTTCCAAATCACGAACTTTTGAAGCTTGCCTACGACGCTTATCTAGCAAACAGCCGCCTAGCAAGCGCAACCACAAAACAACGTGGTGAAGTTCGCGGTGGTGGTAAAAAACCATGGCGACAAAAGGGAACTGGTCGAGCACGTTTTGGCTCATCCCGTAACCCAATCTGGCGTGGTGGTGGTATCGTTTTCGGTCCTCGTGGCAATGAAAACTACACCAAAAAGATTTCAAAAACCAGCAAAAAAGTGGCCCTTCGCCAAGCTTTGACTGTAAAAGCTGACAATGTTATGCTTGCAGACATCAAAACTACAGGCAAGACTGCTGAAGTTGTGAAGTTCTTGAAAGACAACAAACTAAACCGCCGAATCTTAATTGTGGCTGAAAAAACTCCAGAATTGATTCGTGCAACAAATAATATCAGCGAAGTTCTTCTAGTTTCGCCAATGTATCTAAATGTATTCGATATTTTGAATGCCGATCACATTGTAATTGCTCCAAAAGCAATTGAAGCTATCGAAAACTGGTTGGGAGGAGAAAAATAATGGCTATCAAACCTATCACTCCACGTGCAACCGAGAAGGCTTACGCTCTAACCACTCAAAAAAATGTTTACGCATTTAATGTACCTCTTGATTTGAATAAAAACCAAATCAAAGAGGCCGTTGAAAAAGAGTTTGAAGTTACCGTAACTGGTGTTCGAACTGTTGTTCAGCAAGGCAAAGTAAAACGTATCAACAAAAGCCTTAATTCAAAGCGCTACGTTGCTGGCACTACTAGCCTAAAAGATTTTAAGAAGGCTTACGTTTCAGTTAAAGAAGGCGACAAAATCGCAATCTTTGAAGGTGCGGAAGCCGAAACTGAGGAGAAGAAGTAATGGCTATCAAAAAGTATAACCCAACGACTCCTGCTCGTCGCGGTATGACTACCGAGGACTACAGCGAAATCACAACTAAAAAACCTCTAAAGAGTTTGACGAAAGCCAAAAAGCAAAATGCCGGCCGCAACAACTCTGGTCGAATTACTGTTCGGCACCGAGGTGGTGGCGTTAAACGACATTACCGTCTTTTAACTCACAAACTGCCTGCTGATTTGGCTTTAACTGTCGAGGAAATCGAATATGATCCAAACCGAAGCGCGCGCATCGCTCGTGTAAAAGACCAGAACGGTAAATATTACTATGTTCTAGCCGACACACAGATGTTCAAAGGCAAAACTTTCCAAACTGGAAAAGAAAATGTTGAAATTGAAGCTTCGAACCGAATGCCCCTTTCACAGATTCCAGTGGGTACTCAGATTTATGCAATCGAAATTACACCGGGCCGGGGCGCTCAGATGGTTCGATCAGCTGGCGCAAAAGCTCAGCTAATGGCGAAAGAGGGCGAATATGCTCAGGTGAAATTGCCATCAGGCGAAGTTCGCCGCTTCCGTCTTGAAGCTGAAGCTGCGATTGGCGTAGTTGGTAATATTCAGCACCAAAACGTAAAAGTTGGTTCAGCTGGTCGCAATCGCCGTAAAGGTATCCGACCATCTGTTCGTGGTGTTGTGATGAATGCTGTAGATCACCCACACGGTGGTGGTGACGGTGGTCGTCATGGTATTGGCCGGGCAACTCCGCGCACTCCATGGGGTCAACCGACACTTGGTTACAAAACTCGTCGCCGCAAGAGCACTAATAAGTTCATCGTGAAGAGTCGTCACGAGACTAAGAGGAGAAAATAAATGAGTCGTTCGCTTAAAAAAGGTCCGTTTATTGACTTTAAGTTGCAGAAAAAACTTGCTGCGCTTTCAGCTGATGACCGAACTATAATTAAAACTTGGGCTCGTTCAAGCACAATCTCACCAGATATGGTTGGTCGAACAATCGCTGTTCATAATGGCCGCCTACATGTACCAGTTTATGTTTCTGAAAACATGGTTGGTCATAAACTTGGTGAATTTGCGCCTACACGTAAGTTCCGTAAGCACGGTGGAAAGGACAATAAATAATGGCTGTCAAAACTACACGTGCGTATATTAAAGGCGTTGACCAAGCTCCACGAAAAGTTTCTATCGTGGCTGCACTTGTCCGAGGCCGAACTGTTGCCGATGCTATGGTTATTCTTGACCATACACCACGCCGCAGTGCGTTAGTGGTTAAAAAAGCTATTCAATCAGCTGCCGCTAATGCTAAAAATAATGATAATGTTGACCCAAAAACTTTGGTTCTAAAAACTGTTTCTGTGACAGCTGGCACCCGCCTAAAGCGTTTCAAACCGCATATGCGTGGTATGGCTCTACCTTTCCAGAAGAAAACTTCGAACATTTTGATTGAAGTTGCTGGTGAAGAAAAAGCTAAAAAAGCTCCAGCCAAGAAAGCTGAGACCAAAGTAAAAACTGCTACTAAAAAGCAAGAGTCAACCAAAAAGGAGACCAAATAATGGGACAAAAAGTTAATCCAATTAGCTTCCGTTTGCCGGCTCACAAAAACTGGGATTCACGCTGGTTCGCAAGCAAAAAAGATTTTGCTAAATTCTTGGTAGAAGATGACAAAATTCGAAATCATATCGAAGAACGTTTTAACTCTCGACCAACAATTGACCGAATTGAAATCGAACGAACCGAAAGCCTTATCACTGTGACTATTCACACCGCCAAAGCTGGTATTGTGATTGGCCGTGGTGGTGCAGGCGTGCAAGAACTAAAAACTCAGCTAGAGAAAATAGTTAGCTTGCCGGTTCGTATTAATATCGAAGAAGTTCGCCGCCCAGAAATGAGCGCAAAACTAGTTGCTGAAAATATTGCTCATCAGCTAGAGCGACGTATCAACTTCCGCCGAGCTGTGAAAATGGCTTTGCAAAACACTATGAATTCAGGTGCCAAAGGTATCCGCGTAGAAGTTGCCGGACGTTTGAACGGTGCTGAAATGAGCCGCCGCGAGAAATTCTCGGAAGGTTCCGTGCCACTTCATACGATTCGTGCGGATGTGGCTTACTACGGTGCACGCGCTCAAACTCCAGCCGGAGTTATCGGCGTAAAAGTTTGGATCAATAAAGGTGAAAGGAACGACTAATGGCAATTTTATTACCTAAAAAGACCGCTCACCGAAAAGTTCGTAAGGGCAAAAACCCAGGCAAAGCTACCCGAGGCAACACTGTTGCTTTTGGTGACTACGGCTTGATGAGTCTTGAAAACGAGCGAATCAACTCAAGGCAAATCGAATCAGCCCGAACTGCTATGACCCGTTATATCAAACGTGGTGGTAGAGTTTGGATTCGAATTTTCCCTCACACACCAGTTACCCGTAAGCCACAAGACGTGAAAATGGGTAGTGGTAAAGGAAATCCAGAATTTTTTGTAGCAAAAGTTAAAGATGGCACTATGCTGTTCGAGATGAGCGAAGTTTCAGAAGAAATTGCACGCGAAGCTATGCGACTTGCTGGACACAAACTTCCTGTGAAAACTAAATTTGTAAAAAGAGAGGAACAGTAGTATGGCAAATACATTAACTGGAATTGTCTCCAGCGCCAAAGCTGATAAAACAATCACTGTGACTGTAACTAGCCGTGAAACTCATCCACTTTATGGAAAGCAGTACACAGTTACTCGCAAATACACTGCTCACGACGAGCTAAACGAAGCTGGCGAAGGCGACAAAGTTGTGATTCGCGAGACTCGCCCAATTTCAAAGACTAAAAGCTTTATTTTGAGCGAAGTTGTTGAAAAGGCTCGTGGTTCGATTGAGCTAAAAGAGGAGGAGGCGTAATGATACAGCAAGAATCCCGACTAAAAGTAACCGACAACAGTGGCGCAAAAGAAATTTTGTGTATCCGCGTGTTGGGTGGCACAAAGCGCCGTTATGCTCGCGTTGGTGATATCATTGTAGCTTCTGTCAAAGAAGCTAGCCCAACTGGAAACATCAAAAAGAAATCAGTCGTAAAAGCTGTAGTTGTGCGAACCCGTGATCAGATTCAGCGCAAAGACGGCTCGACAATCGCTTTTGATGATAACGCAGCCGTGATTATCGGTGATGATAAGCTGCCAAAAGCAACTCGTGTTTTTGGTCCAGTTCCGCGCGAACTGCGCGACCTAGGATACTCAAAAATTATCAGCTTAGCTCCGGAGGTACTATAATGTCCCTATCTGGAATCGTAAAAGGTGATAAAATTGAAATCATCGCCGGAAAAAACAAAGGTACAACTGGTGAAGTTGTAAAAGTTCTACCTAAAAAGAACGCGGTTTTGGTGGAAGGTGTTGGTGCTGGTCACCGTCACGTTAAGCCAAACCAATTAAACCCTCGTGGTGGAGTAAAAGATATTCATGTCGCCACTCCAGTCCATAAGGTGAAGAAAATTGAAGCAGCTAAAAGCGCTAAAAAATCAAGCAAAAAAGGAGATAAATAATGGCAAAAACTGCTAATTATGTTCCACGCTTGAAAACTCTTTACAAAGATACAATTGCTAAAGAGCTAAAGAGCGAACTAGAGCTAACAAATATCCACCAAGTTCCAAAGCTTGAAAAAATTATTGTTAGCGTTGGAACTGGTAAAAAGAAAGACGACAAGCGTTTTCAGGAGCTAGTTAAAACTACTCTGATCAAGATCACTGGTCAATCGCCAGTTGAGCGTTTGGCAAAAAAATCTATTGCAACCTTTAAAATCCGTGCTGGAATGGGTTCTCCAGTTGGCACAACCGTGACTCTTCGCGGCGACCGAATGTATGAGTTCCTAGACCGCCTCGCAAACGTGGCTTTGCCTCGTGTGCGAGATTTCCACGGTGTTGGCGCAAAAGGTTTTGACAAGGGCGGAAATTACAACCTTGGTATCACCGAGCAATCAATTTTCCCTGAACTAACTTTCGAGGAAACACAAATTATTCACGGTTTACAAATCACTTTTGTGATTAAAAACCAAGATCAAGCTCACAGCCGAGCGCTTCTGGAAAAATTTGGTCTTCCATTTGAAAAGAAAGGAAAAGCGTAATATGGCTAAGAAATCAATGATTGCTAAAGATAAAAAACGTCAAGAAATGCATGAAAAATACGCCGCTAAACGCGCTGAGCTAAAGGCTTTGGGTGATCAGGAAGGTTTACAAAAACTACCTAAAAACTCAAGCCCAACTCGACTAAAAAACCGCGATAACTTCGATGGGCGACCACGAGCTTATATGCGACGATTCGGTATGAGCCGCATCACTTTTAGGACTAAAGCCTCAAAGGGTGAAATCCCAGGCGTAACTAAGAGTAGCTGGTAAGAAGAAAGGAGAAAAATATGTCATTACAATCAACAGATCCAGTAGCCGACCTTCTTACCCGCATTCGTAACGCGGCGATGGTTGGAAAAAATGAAATTCGTGTGCCTTCAAGCAAGCTTAAAAAAGCTGTAGCTAAGGAGCTAGTGAGAGCTAACTACCTCGAAAGCGTAGAGACAGAATCTGCTAAACCACGAGATATTCTAGTAGTAAAAATCAACAAAGATGGTGAAAACGCTCGCTTTAACGAACTAACTCGTATGAGCAAACCAGGCCGCCGAATGTATGTAGGCGTAGAAGAAATTCCACGTATCAAATCAGGTCGCGGAATGGTAATCATTTCAACCTCAAAAGGTGTTATGAACGGCTTTGAAGCCCGCAAACAACGCCTTGGTGGTGAATTGTTACTTAAGGTTTGGTAAAACGAACTGAACATAAAATAGGCAGTCAGAGATGGCTGCTTATTTTTATATGGGTGGAAAAACTTGCAAAATAAAAAACCGTGAGCCGAAGCTTCACGGTTTAACTGTTCTGAATGTGACGAAACTGGATTGCAGTCGCAATAGGTCGTAAATGTCTAGAGCGAGTAATCCGATTTTTTCATTTTGAAATTCCTGCACTACTTTTAGCACAGCAATTTGTAAACCAACGTAATTCTTGTAATCATTATCATAAATCTCCCGGAAGCGATTTATCTGAGCTATAAGCTCTCGATTTAAGCGAGGCGGGCTATAGCTCCTCATCTCGCCGGTTTCAAAAAATTTGTTCATTTCTCTGTGATTTCCCTTTATGATGTTCACACGATTCTCCTTGCTATTTATGAACTCGTGTAGGTGTCTATCATGTGAGTACTGAGATCTTGGGAAAAATAGATGGTGATTATCAACCGTCAGGTTATTGGAGCCAGTCGTTCCGTAATTTTTCTTATTATAGCTTCTTAGCTCAAATTCACGGTCCTGTAGCTCTTCGTCTAGAACATAAGATTTACCACTGGCTACACTTGAAATTAACTTGTCGTATGATTTGTTCTCGATTGCTTGCCGACGTTTAATCATTCTATTAAACGGTAATCCACTATCAATTACAACATCTTGGTAGGTTTTAAAAAACATATAAGCGGGATTGTTTATCTTAGTAAAATACTTAAGTGAAATCCACTTCCAGAATTCAGCTTGGCAGCATTCATCGAGCTCTAAATATCTCTGATAATACTGACCTGGGATTCGATGTTCATCAAACTTAATGCGGTGAATCGTATCTATTTTATCCGCGAAATTATTGTTCAAAATCTGTTGATAGAGGGTGTTATTCAGATTTTTAATTCGGTCGCTAAACGCCTCTAAATAATCATCAACTAGATATTCGCTCAACTTCCCAGATGTGCAAAAGTAAATGAGTTCTTTTAAATCCCGAGTTTGAATAGACTGCAGAATTTCTGCTGAGGCTAGTATCCTTAAAGTCTCAATTTGTAGATTGCTTTTAACTTCATCGGACTTCCTGCCAAAGCGGTCTCCGTTAGCGTCTAGATTGATGCACGCGAATAAGACAACTCCGAAATTTTCTAGAATTCGATCGCGAGATTCTTCATTGTTCGTAACATGACAACACAGACGTCGACTGGTCGTTGCCATCGTGTTTGCAAGTTCAGTAATGATTGGACCTCCTAGAATGTCGGATTCTTGAAAATTGCCGTGTAATGACCTAAGCCTATCGAGGAAAATATCGAGCGACTTTTGGATCAAAACATCTTGGTTGTATAACTCTTCTGTCGTGACTGTTTCGAAATACGTGTCTGCGCGTTCCATGCCGCCACATCCTTTTCAATTTTTTAAAAAACTCACCCTAGTTCCTAGTGCTGAAGCACTTTTGCTAGCGTGTTCCATCTTTAGTATAACCACAAACTAGTGTATTGTCAAATGTTTTTTGCTATTGTAAAAAAATGATATTTATTTCATAATAGAGACAACAACTCTTACCGAGAGCCCTTTAAAAGGAGATGACGAAAATGAAAGAGGAGAGAGCTAACCTACAGTTTTTGTATAGTTACAAGTTTAATACCAAGTTCTACAGGGCATTTTCTAAATCGATTCGTGCCAAGCTTCATGCGGTTGATCGCGACACTTTCATTAAATTTTGCGTGGCTATAGGTATGATTATCCACGTTAGGAACAAAAAAGGCGATTTTGATTACTTCGAATTTAAACCTAACGAGGATTTAGGCAGAATAGCCAACCTGGTTGTCCAGCCGTCCGACGATTTAGAGCTCGGTATTAATCTGACAACTGGCGAGGCTATTTGGATTCTACCGAAGGATGACCAATTGCGTCAAGGACAGATCGATGAAAATAACTTGCGATGCATATTGCAATATTTTGAAAAGCGAGTCGATATGTTCTTCTACAAAGGCCCAATCCAAGCCATGGCGGACTACTACTATGATTTCACCAAAGACTACGACGGGTACTACGACGAAGAAGAACTTTTTGAACAAATGGGCTTCAGAGATTGGGTTATCGCTGGCGAATGTTATGAGACTAAATTTGGCGTGACAGAGTTCTTTTATGAACTCCGTCATCCGGATCCGATTATTCAAGGGATGCAGGCTACTTATATTTGCCCACTGATAGATTCCGACGGTGAAGATTGGGAGGAAAAGCATATCGTATATTCATTTGATGATTGTAAAACGCTTTTCCGCTGCTCAAAACTATCTGATTTTCAGGATCAGAATCAGCTGAAGCAATTTTACCTGGATTTGCATGAATCATTCACATTGTCTCTTTACTAAAATTAGCCCCATCACACGTTGATGGGGCTTTATTTTTGCCGATTTAGCTTGCATTCTTACCCCAGATATGCTAAAATAAACAAGTTAATATTAAATTGCGAGTGAAATTTTAGGAAATTTTGCGCACTTCTGGCGGAAATCAGAATAGCACAAATCTTGAAAACTCTCTCCTAAGTAAGAAAAGGAAAAGTTCAATGAGTCGAATCGGAAAACTACCCATCGAGGTCCCGAAAGAAGTGACAATCACGATCGGCGAGAACGAGATTTCAGTTAAAGGCCCTAAGGGCGAGCTAACTGTGCCTCTACTCTCAGACGTAAAAGTTGCTCAAGAAGAGGCCCAAATTAAAGTTAGTCGTAAAAATGACGAACGAGTTGCACGTGCCCAGCATGGTTTGCAGCGCTCACTTTTGAATAACGCCGTTGTCGGCGTAACAAAAGGTTTCGAGAAAAAACTAGAAGTAAACGGAGTTGGTTTCCGCGTGCAAACCAACAGCCCAAGCGAGCTTGAAATGCAACTTGGTTTTTCTCACCCAGTTATCTATAAATCTAAAGACGGCATCACTTTGACAAACGACAAAATGACAATAGTTGTTTCTGGAATCGACAAGCAAGCTGTCGGACAAGCTGCAGCCGAAATTCGTGCACTTAAAAAGCCTGAGCCATACAAAGGTAAGGGTATTAAATATGTTGATGAAGTTATCCTACGCAAAGCAGGAAAGGCAGGTAAATAATGTCTAAGCAATTAGCTCGAAAAACTCTAAACAAAAACCTACGCAAAAACCGCGTACGTGCTAAAATTAGTGGTACCGCTGAACGACCACGCCTAAGCGTAACTATCAGCAATACGCACGTTTCAGCACAATTGATCGACGACGTAGCGCAAAAAACTATCGTTTCTGCTACAACTGTTGGGTCAAAACTAAAAGGTACAAAAACCGAACTTTCAGCTAAAATTGGTGAAGAAATCGCCAAGAAAGCTAAGAAAGCTAAAATTAACGCAGTTGTGTTTGACCGAAATGGTCGCGCATACGCTGGCCGCCTGAGCGCGCTTGCTGAAGCTGCACGAAAAGAAGGATTGGAGTTTTAATATGGCTGAAGTACAAAAAACTCAAACTCGAGCGCCTCGCGCTGGCGGAAGCCAAGCCGGTCGCGGACAGGGTCGTGGCCAAGACCAGAGCCAAGGTGGTAACCGCCGCGGACGCCGCAATGAACAGCCCCGCGAAGAAAGTCAATTTGAAGAATTGGTAATCAACATCGACCGCGTTAGCCGCGTGGTAAAAGGTGGTCGCCGATTCCGCTTTAAAGCTCTAGTTGTTGTTGGAGACAAGAAAACTAAAGTTGGTGTTGGCGTAGCTAAAGGACAGGACGTCCAAGCCGCTATCGCAAAAGCTACCAACGTTGCCAAGAAAAATATGATTGAAATCGCTTTGGATAAGGAAACAATTCCGCACGAAGTAGAGAAAAAAGTAACTGGCGCGCACGTTCTTTTGAAGCCGGCTGCGCCTGGTACCGGCATTATCGCTGGTGGTGTGGTTCGCCAAATCATCGGTGTAACCGGCATTCGAAATATGCTTTCAAAATCACTTGGATCGACTAATAAAGTTAACATTGCTTATGCGACTGTCGAAGCCCTTAGCGGTCTAGTGGCAAAAGAAGACTGGCTAAACGCCCCAAAAAGCAAAAAAGCCGAAAAGGAGACTAAGTAATGAAATACAATGAACTCCAAATTAGCGCCAATAAGGACAAACTCCGCGTAGGCCGCGGTATCTCAGCCGGTCGCGGTAAGACCGCCGGCCGTGGTACTAAAGGGCAAAAAGCCCGAACCGGCAAAAAACTTCGCCCAATGTTCCAAGGTGGTTCAAACCCATTGGCGCAATCAGCACCAAAAGCTCGTGGGTTCAAAAGCCTTCGCGAACCTGCTCAAATCGTTTATCTAGACCATTTGAACGATCTAGCCGGTGATGTTGATAACTTCCGTTTGTTCGAGGAAGGTTATATTGCAACACCTTTCCATAGAGTGAAAGTAATCGCTCGTGGCGAGTTGAGCGCAAAAGTTGTACTTAAAGTGCAAGCTGCGTCAAAATCTGTAGTTGAGGCTATTAAAAAAGCTGGTGGTGAGTTTGTGAAAACTCCAACTCCACTAAAAACTTCAGCAAAAGAAGCAGAGAAGAAATAGTTTAATTTCTTGATAAAACTCACTGGTCGTAATGGCTGGTGAGTTTTTATTTGTCTGTAAAAATCAAATAGAGCTTGACCTTCGGGGGGGGGGGTGTGATAAACTATACTCATGAATAAGCATAAATATAATAAAACCAATCAACCCCTAACTCCACCACTAAACCTTCACTTTATTCAAGGCAGGCGCTCAAGGGCGCTAGCCCAAGCTTTACCAGCCTTAAATAAAGAAAGGAATAGGACTTCACAAAAGAACGCCTTCACTATTATAGAAGTAGT
>RZZT01000006.1 GCA_010014525.1 Candidatus Saccharimonadota bacterium
AGATTATTGATGGTGTTGTCTATCTAAAAGACGGTAGTATTTACGGTGAAGTGAACCCCTGGACGGAAGGCGGGGTGCAAAATTATTCTGAGCAATTTCGTCAGACGTTTGAAGAAGATAAGATTAGCGGAATCTTTTATAGCTATGGTCAAATAATAATTACCGAGTCAGATAAGATATATATTATCGCATCAAAGTATAATGATGAGACTTGGGAGTCTGAGGAAATTATCCAGCTACTGGATTATAATCTATTACCTGGCGATAGCCTTAAGAGCATTAGCGAGAACGGAATGATTATTACAACTGATTTTGGAAGAATCTTAAGCATACACACTGCTGACGAAGAGTCGTTCGAAATAAGTGATATAACCAACCAGACTACAAAAGATTTCCCTAAAGTTCCTACAGATCAGGTGATGAAACTATATTTCGGTGATGCAGAGGCTACAGAATTTGAAATCATAGACGAAAACACTATTCGTGCAATTGTACCTGCGAACAATACGGGTTTATATAATATTTCGTTTTTAGCAAGAGATAGTAATGATATTTATAAAACTACCTTAAATTATCGATATACGGGTTCAGATGAAGAAGTCAAATTACCGATTATTACAGCACCGAATACAGGCTATCAGATGAATTAATGTCAATATATTGACTTATCATATAGTTTATGCTATAATATAAGCATGGAAAAATTTAATGATTATCGAAATCAAGATATAGAAAGTGCAAATAACGAGAATGATTGGGGTTCTTTGGCGGCTGAAGTAAAAGAAGAAAATAAGGCTGAAAGCCAAGGGCTTAGCCAGAAAGAAAGCATGGCTAATAATAAGGCGTTTAGGAGTATGTTCGAATGGCAAAAATCTAACCCTGAAACTACTGTCGAAGAGCTAGCTGAGACTGAAAAGGCAATTGAAAGAACTAACAGAGAAATTGAGCTAAGCGAGAGAGAAGCGCGTGCCAAGGAGCTAGCTAAATACGGCTATACTGGCTACGAAGATTAAGAACTTGATACGCAAAAAAATATCCACCGTTTGTTTGAACGGTGGTTTTTGATGAGGTTAGTCAATGAACAGTAGGCCGTACAGACCCTCCTCTACGGCCGCGAGGTTATTTCTGGCCAGATCCTCGGCGATTGCTAGTAGCACTTCGCCGCCATTGACAGCACCGGAAAGCTTTTTTGCTTGCTCGATGCTTGGTATAGAGGCTTTGAGATATTTTATATCTCTCTCCTCAACCTTTTTCAAAGCCCTGGCCACTCCAGTTTCATTAAATGACAGATGGTGACCGTTTGATCGTAGTAAGCTGACTACTGGTACTACATTTTGGTTTATTTCTTCTTGTCTGCTCATATTGAGCACCTCCTAATAATGTACTGGCATATATGCCGTGTTTCGGCTATTATAATAACATATTGTATCAAAAAAGTCAATGTAAAACCCACAAAATCGGCGGTTAGCACTCTTGAACTCAAAGTGCTAAAATGCTATAATAGAGTAAGTTATGGATAAACGAGATTATTATGAAGCTTTGGGCGTAAAAAAAGACGCCAGTGCTGATGAAATTAAAAAAGCCTTTCGCAAAAAGGCGGTTGAATTGCACCCTGATAAAGGTGGGGACGAAAAGGCGTTTAAAGAGGTAAACGAAGCTTATGAAGTTCTTAAAGACCAAGGAAAACGGCAACGATATGATCAATTCGGTCATGCCGGCGTAGGTGGGGCTACTGGTGGTAGACCATCGGCCGGTAATCCATTTGAGGGCTTTGGTGGTTTTGAAGGGCAAAATGTCAATTTTGATTTTGGCGGCGGATTCGGTGATATTTTTGGTGATATTTTTGGCGGCGGATTTTCTCAAGCTAATACTGGCAGTCGTGGGCGCAAAGCTCGGGGCCGCGATATTGAGGTAGACTTAACGCTCAGTTTTAAAGAGGCAATATTTGGCACTGAGACAACCGTTTCTGTCAACGCTAATGACGAATGTGAACACTGTAAGGGCAAGGGCGCTGAGCCTGGATTCGGTATGAAAAAATGCCCAGATTGTAATGGTAGCGGTCAGCAAACTAGAGTCACTCAGACATTATTTGGCCCGATTCAGCAAACGACCACTTGCGCAACTTGTCGCGGGGCTGGGAAAATTCCCGAAAAGGGATGCTCGATTTGTGGCGGTGCTGGCGTGACTCGCCAAAGGCAGGATATTAAGCTTAAAGTCCCTGCCGGAATTGATAACGGCGCGACAATCCGTTTGAGCGGTCGTGGCGAAGCTATCAAAGGTGGCGAAAAAGGTGATCTATATGTGAGCATTCGAGTGAGAGCTGATAAGAAATTTACTCGCGAAGGCAATCTAATTTTGAGTGAAGAAAAAATCTCGATGATAGATGCCGCGCTCGGTACTGAATTGGACGTGGAGACTGTAGATGGCCCAGTTACGATGAAGATCCCCGCCGGCACGCAAAGCCACACCGAGTTCAGGCTCAGCAGCCACGGCGCGCCACATCTGAACAGTGAGAGACGAGGCGCACACATTGTTACGATTATTGTTGAAACGCCAACTCGTCTGAGCAAAAAGCAAAAAAGTATTTTAGAAGAATTCAGAGACGTGAAGCGAGGTATCTTTTAATAATAGGCTGGTTAAATTACAATCCGGAGCAGGTAATCTAACCAAATCGAGGCGCTTAAGATTGATTTTTGTTGATACTTGTGGTATAATATAAGTTATGAATAGTAACCGATTAATTCTTGGCTACACAGAAAAAATCAAGATTAAGCAGATTGACGGCACGAAAATCAGCGCCCCTTTGGTTTGGGCAAAGGTTGATACGGGCGCGTTTTCGGGTGTGGTGCACGCTGAAAATATTACTGAAGTTGGTGATAAACTCGAATTTGACCTATTTGGTGACGAAAGCCTGCATATGTCGATTTCAGGTTTTAAAACTAGATATGTACGGAATACTCACGGCGGGCGCAAAAAGAGATATTTAGCCGATATGATTTTCGAGATTAACGGACAAGAACATACGACAAAGATTGGCTTAGATGACAGAAATAAGATGAAATTTGATGTTTTGTTGGGGCGATATTTTATACACGCTGAACAGGCGCTAGTTGATACACAAAGAAATATAGAAAATGATGTTGAATGGAAAGAAATGGGAGAATAAGATGAAAATAGCAATTTTGAGCAATGGTCCGGGCAATTATTCGACCAAACGGTTAAAAGAAGAGGCCGAAAGTCGTGGCCATGAAGTCGACATTATTAAGTATAAGAACGCCTATATCTCGATTGACGAAAAAAATCCGAAAGTTATTTATGAGGGCGGGGAAATCGAGCGATACGATGTGGTAATTCCGCGAATCGCGAGTTATATGACCAAATATGGCACAACAATTGTGCGCCAACTTGAGGCGAAATTTCCGCGGTCTTATTTTGCTAATCGCAGCCTAGCTATTACTCGCGCGCGCGATAAATTGCGCTCAACCCAACTGTTAGCTAAAGCTGGTGTGGCGATTCCGAAAACCGTGATTTCGCGCAATGCAACAGATATCGATGGCCTTCTAGATGAGCTTGGTGGCGCGCCGGTGATTATCAAGCTGGCACGTGGTACACACGGCAATGGCGTAGTTTTAGCAGAAACTAAAAAGGCGGCTAAGTCAGTGTTACAGGCGTTTTATTTGAATAATGCTGACGGTACAAACGTTCTGCTACAGGAATTTATTAAAGAATCGGCCGGTACGGATATCCGAGCTTTTGTGGTTGGCTCGCAGGTGGTGGCGAGTATGAAGCGCCAATCTTTAGATGACGATTTCCGCTCGAACCTACATAAAGGCGGCTTGGGCGAGCCTATTAAGCTGACGCCCGAAGAACTCAAGATGGCGGTCAAAGCGGCCCGTGCAATGGGCTTGGTCGTGGCTGGTGTGGATTTGATGCGCTCCGAGCGTGGGCCGTTGGTGTTAGAAGTGAACGCTAGTCCTGGTTTTGGCATTGAGAAAATTACGCATAGAAATGTAGCAGGTAAAATTATTGATTATGTTGAGCGCAATGCCAAGCGTGGCAATAAAAAAGATCGTATTGGTGTTTAGATAGCTCAGTTTTGAATTTTTCATCCCGTGTATTATAATTAAGCTATGCTAATATTGATTTTTTCAGCAGCAGTTGCTATCTTCTTGAGCTTGTCGCGGCGTAAATTTGGATTTTTTACATTGACACTTATGGCTGGACTAGTATTGGATGACTATTGGAATGGACCGATTACGGATTTCTTGACTACGGCCAGTTTGAACATACCACTTGCCACGCTCAGCGGGGTTGTGGGACTGGTTCTGATTTGTGTGCCAGCTGTGCTCGTCCTAGGAAAAAGCGCCAAGAACGATAGTTGGGCTACTGGTGTAATAAGCTCAGTTTTAGTTGCCGGATTTATGACGCTGGTGGTTTTACCAAGCTTTAGCAGTGTGTTTACTCTGGACACTCTTTCGCTCGATATCGCGAACACGCTAATTGCTCGGTCGAATTGGGTAATTTTAGCGGGATTTGTATTTGCAATTTTGGATACTTTATCATTTCGCTTGAAAAAATAGTGAAATCTCATTGACTTTTCGCTGCAAATACGCTATAATACCTAAAGTAATTAGCTGTGGGTCTGTAGCTCAGCTGGTTAGAGCACCTGCCTTTTAAGCAGGGTGTCATGGGTTCAAGCCCCATCAGACCCTCCATTGAGATTATTAATATCACCTCGTTCATGGGGTGATATTTTTATGCTGAAAAGTTCGGCGTTATTTTGACGATTGATAGTGTATAATAAGCTTATGAATAAATATTGGTTAGATTTGCGTTTGTTGTCTAATAAAATTCACCAATATTATTTTACTTTTGCATTGGTTGTCGGTGTAATCGCCGGTTTTCTACTATTCAGCTTATATAGTGGATTTAATTTCTTTTCAGTTGGGCATTGGCTAACTGTTGTAATTATCACAATACTAATGTCGTTTGTTGCGCGACGAGCTTATTTTTTAGGACTTATTTTTGCAGCCGGGGTAATTTTGGCGGGTCATCAAATTTCAGTCTTCAACCTCAATTTTCATCAAATCGATAAATTTATTGGGCGGACAGTCAAATTGCGGGGTGTTATTACCGAAGACGCCGATATTTCGGAAAAGCAAATTAGCCTGAGAATGCAGACAAGCGAGATTGGTGACGTGGCAATTAGCTCCAAAATTTACGTGACATTGAGCGCGCGCGAGGTGGTTCCGCGACGTAGTGACGAGATTATTTTGCGCGGTAAATTATCTGAAGGTTTTGGAATTTTTGCAGGCACGGTTTATCGGGCGAATATGATTAATTTTAACAAAAAACCAGATTTTGTGCGCGACGTGCGCGACAGTTTTGCTGATAAGATTCGCGAGTATATAGATGGCCCGGCAGTCGATCTTGGGCTGGGATATTTGCTCGGGCAAAAGAATGCATTACCGAGTGATTTAGATGCGGCGCTCAGAGCGGTTGCGTTAACGCATATTGTTGTGGCGAGCGGCTATAATTTGACGGTGTTGGTGCGGTTTTCGCGGAAATTATTTGCCAATATTTCTAAGCGTCTTTCGGTGATTTTTTCGGCTAGTCTTGTTATATTTTTTGTGCTACTTGTTGGCTTTTCGCCTAGTATGGTGCGGGCGGGTATTGTGGCGCTTTTGAGCCTTTTGCTGTGGTATTTTGGCCGAAAAATCCAGCCGCTATTTTTGTTGGTTTTTGTGGCAGCGGTCACCCTCTTGATTAATCCGGGAAATATTTATGATTTAGGGTGGCAGCTTTCGTTTGCTTCGTTTTTTGGCGTGATGATTGTTTCGCCGCTATTGAAAGCTTACTTTTTTGGCGACCAAGAAGAATTGTCTTCGTTGAAACAGATTTTATTAGAAACGATTTCGGCCCAATTGGCTACTTTACCGATAATTTTGCATGTTTTTGGCGGATTCTCATTGATTTCAATCCTGGCTAATCTGGCAGTTTTGCCATTTGTGCCGGCAGCGATGGCCTTGACTTTTGCAGTTGGTATATTCGCTTATATCTGGCCTTTTTTGGCGGGAATTTTAGCCACTTTGGCAAGTTTGGTGCTTGAATATTCGGTGATGGCCATTAACTTCTTCGCTGGAATATCTGTGATTAGGTTTGAGCAAGAGATTAGTTTTGCGGTCGCAGTAATTTTGTATCTTGGTTTGATTGTGGCGTGTATTTATGTGCAGCGCACCACCAAAGTTAATTTATCCGATTCAAATCTGGTTGCTTAGTTTAAATTTTTGTCAAAAAATGGTAAGATATAGCTAGGAATGATGAAAAAAATTATAAAATCAACTACCGATATGATTGATTTTGGCGCTAAACTTGGCGCTGAACTTCGGGGCGGTGAAGTGATCGAATTGATTGGCGATGTCGGCGCGGGTAAAACGACTTTTACGAAGGGCCTAGCTAAAGGTTTAGCGATTGCTGAAACTGTGCAAAGCCCGAGTTTTACGATCAGCCGAGTTTATGACGGCCGTCTGGAGCTAGTTCATTACGATTTTTACAGATTAAATAATGCGGGCGTGATGGCGCTGGAGCTAGCGGATAATTTGAGTGACGCAGAAAAAGTTGTCGTGATTGAGTGGGCCGAAACCGTGGCGGATATTTTACCAAAAGAGCGAATTCGGATTAAAATTTCTTCACCCAGTGAAACTGAACGCGTTCTAGAAGTTGAAAATTGGCAAGGTGGTGCGCTGTGATTTTGTATTTAGACACTTCGACCAAAGAAGCTCGCGTATGGCTAGACGAAAACTATTTTGTGCGAGAAATGGGCCGTGATATGGGGCGAGATTTACTTGGGTTTATTAAAGAATGTTTGATGGAGAGAGAGGCTGATTGGCGAGTTTTGAGTGGTTTAGCTTTTTACAAAGGGCCAGGAAGTTTTACGGGGCTGAGGATTGGTGTTTCGGTGATGAACACCTTGGCTGATAGTCTGAAACTCCCAATTGTGGGCGAAAGCGGAACTCGCGAAGGCCAAGGTGAGTGGCGTTTGGCCGCGCAAAACCGTTTGGTTGCAGGTGAAAATGATCAAATAACCATGCCATTTTATGGTGCTGAAGCTAATATTACGAAACCGAGGAAATAAAATGAAGAATTTTTTGACAACTATAGCGGGCAAACTTGTGCGAAAAATCGCGCAGATTAGGGGCGGTGGCTCGGCTCTTCCGGGGCTTTTTATTGAGCGGGTGAACCCGAAGTTTATTGCTGATATGCTTGATAAATTGCCATACGGTGTGGTGATTATTTCTGGAACGAATGGCAAAACTACGACCACCAAAATGGTGGCGGAGCTACTTGAAGCCCAGGGGCTGAAGGTTTTTACGAATAAAACAGGTAGTAATTTTGTGCGCGGAGTTGCAGCGTCGATTCTGAGTGGAGTTAGCTGGAGCGGTAAATTTAATTTCGATATAGCAGTCCTAGAGCTTGATGAGGCACACGCTGTGAAGTTTATGAAAATTAAAAAACCGCGTTATAGCCTGCTGCTCAACGTGATGCGCGACCAGCTAGATAGGTTCGGCGAGATTGATTATACGGCTAGCCTGCTGCAAAAGATTGGTGAAGCTACAGAAGATATTGTGGTTTTGAACCGTGATGATTTTCATTTGGGCGTGGCGGAGTTCCGTGGGGATTTTAGGGCTTCAAAACGAACTTTTGGCGTTGCTCCAGAGTTGCGGAAAGAATTTCCTAACGATAGTGAATTGCATGGTGGTGAAGATATTGAGCTAAATAATGAGCGTGAAATTTTATTTGAGGATGATGTGAGTTTAGAAAAGGTGGCTGGGCGCTCGGCGATAATTTCTTTTGACGGTGAGGATTTTGACCTCGATTTTGAGATTTCGGGTATATATAACCTATTGAACGCTGCTGCAGCGATTGCTCTGGTCCGCGCGATTTTTAACCGAGAGAAGCTAGAGTTAAGCCGAGCTAATTTGCTTGAAACAGCCCAAAGCATCAAGCCGGCATTTGGTCGTGGCGAAACGGTTGAAATAGACGGCGTTCCGATTGAGCTAGTTTTGGTAAAAAACCCGGGCGGTTTCAGATTGGGATTGAAAAGTTTTGCGCCAGAAAACTACAGCACGATGATTGCGATTAATGATAATTACGCTGACGGTCGGGACATGAGCTGGTTGTGGGATGTCGACTTTTCTAGTTTAGCCGACCACGGTGTTGAGCAGATCTCTGGTATTCGAGCTTATGATATGGCGCTCAGGCTTTTTCATGATGATGTGGGGTTCGTCGAAGATGATGTTGAGACAGATTTAAAAATTGCAGTAGAGAATTTCGTGAACAAGAACCAAAAGCCAAAGCGGATTTTTTGTACTTATACGGCGATGCTAAAAATTCGTGAAGAGCTAGCCAAAATAACAGATGTGGAGAAGGTTTTATGATGTTAAGAATTGTGTGGCTGTATGCGCGAGATATGAATATTTACGGCGATTATGGTAATATTTTGGCGGTCAAAAAACGATTAGAGCTACGTGGAATTGTCCCAGAAATCATTGAATATAATCCAGGTGATGAATTTCCGATGGACGCAGATATTATTTTGGGTGGCGGTGGTCAGGATTCTGGGCAGAGCAAAATTCAGCAGGATTTGCTAGAAATTGCGCCAAAACTGAAAGAACTGGCTGAAAAAAATGTACCAATGATAGTAATTTGTGGTTTGTACCAGCTTTTTGGTGAGTATTTTGAAACCAAAGATGGCGAAAAAATTATGGGAGTAAGTATTTTTAAAGGCCTTACGACAGTCGGTGGCGATGTGCGAATGATTGGTAATATTAGCGAGAAATCTGATGAATTTGGCGAGATTGTCGGTTATGAAAACCATAGCGGGCAGACATTTTTAAGTGAAAATAATATGCCACTGGCAGAAGTTTTAATGGGCGCCGGTAATAATCCAGAGGCGAAGTTTGAGGGCGCGCGCTATAAAAATATAATCGGTACTTATTTACACGGCTCGGTCTTGCCTAAAAACCCTGGACTAACTGATTTTTTGATTAAGAAAGCATTTGAAAATCAAGGTGAGAAAATGCCGGATATTGCAGAAAGAAATCGAGAAAAAACTGAATTTCTAGAGAGAATTACGGAAAAAGCCCGCGAGATTGCGATAAGCCGGCCGAGGTAGTCCAATATTTTATAAATCATAGCGGATTTGGTATAGCAGTTATGCGCTGTGGTTCTCTGGCGTTACGGTAGATCCTTGCGGAAATCTGGGATCTGCATTATACTATAAACATGAGTTTATTTAAGAAGTTACATTTTATTAAGAAAGAAAAAGAGAACGGTGACATTTACACTTTCTTTTTTAAAAAACCGGCTAATTTCAAGCATAAGGCAGGTCAGCACGGAATATTTATAATACCGGGTTTCTATAAGCCCCACCCTTTTACTTTATCTTCTTCGCCAGACGAGAAATATGTGTCATTTGCGACTCATGTTGATACGGGCAGTAAATACAAGCAAAAGCTAATGACCATGGCTGAATCTAGCTCTATTGTAATGCTAGGTCCGATTATGGATTTCACTTTCGTTGAGGGTGCGGAGAAATACGTATTCTTAGCTCAGGGCATTGGTATAACTCCATTTCGCTCAATGCTTTTAGACTCGCAGGCCAACTTGAGGGGCGTTAATACAACGCTAATCCACGTTGACAGCAAAGGGCATGCATTTAAAGATTTAACCGAAAAATATGCTACGAACGCTTATTATCCTACTAGTGCAGATGAATTTAGAGCGCATATTACTAAATTTGATCACGACCAATTGTTCTATTTATCTGGTAGTCCAAAATTTGTAAATTCTACAAAAGAACTTCTAACTAAACAGGGCGTGCCGCCTCGAAACATAAAAACCGACACATTCCTCGGCTACTAGCCATATCTTGCATAAACTAAATCCACCATATGATTCTATGGTGGATTTAAATAAAAAATTTCTTTGATGGTCGGGGTGAGAGGACTCGAACCTCCGACCTCACGGTCCCAAACCGCGCGCGCTAGCCAACTGCGCCACACCCCGATGGTGTTTCGTAAGTAATTATACGCTAAAGAATTATAAAAAGCAAGAGGTTGGTGCTAAAAAGATACGCGCGAAGTGACCACATTGACTATTTTAAGTATTTATGATATAATATAAGTATAGGTTTCGTTAAAGTTCTTTAAAATTGAAGGAGTGAAAATATATGGGAAAATATATTAGGAAACATGCTAAAAATGGTAATCCTGGTAAGATATTGTCGCTGCTATTGATATTGGGGGGAAGTACTCTAATATTGGGGTCTTTTTTTGAAGGAGATAAGCCAGTTGATGAAGTGACTGGGTTCAGCCAAGAATCAACGGTTGAAACTACTGTTGAGATGATGCCGTCTTCAAGGATGGCTCTACCGGCAGTGATTGAATCATCCGAAGCGCTAGAAGAATCATCCGAAGAGACTAAAGGGGCAACCTACTTAGAGGAAATTCTAGAAACTCGTGGCTCAGAAGCTCGAGCTGATGAAACTCCCTGGAACCGAGTGGATATTTCATTTGGTGGCCATAGGCAGGATTCCGGTAGTGCTTGGCAAGACGAAAATAACGTTTTGCAAACTGAAGAGCCATCAATCGGCAAAATTGAAGTGCCGAAAGTTGGTATCGATAAAGATTTTTATCAAGGAATTGGCTTGGCTGAAAATGGAGTTTTGTCCGACGGCAACAGTCTGCGGATGGTGGCTCCAGTTACCTGGAGGCTGGACCAAGTTTTGGGCGGCGATAATTACATTTTATTGTCGCATGTTGATAGCTACGGTGACGTGACTAAATGGTTTACTCCACTGTTAGCTTCAAAATCTAATCCGGCAGAGTCAACTCGTGACCTAAACGACTTGCTTCTGCAAAAGGGCGACCAGATTATTATCACCGAATATGGTGAAAATATCATCTGGAAGTTTGAAATTGATAGTTTTGGTCAGACGACGACCGAGACTAGTGAGGAGCAATTAGCCGAAGCTAAGCAGTTCCTGGATCGTTCACCGGGCGAGCCGAGAATTACGCTTCAAGGGTGTTTGTACGACACCGGTCAGAAATTTTTCATTTCTGGGAAATTGGTAGAAGTGAAAAGAGGAGACGAAACCTTGAGAGTCGAATAGAATTCGGCTCTTTTTATTTGGCTCACTATAATGTTTATGATAAAATATAGAAAAGGAGTGGTGTAGGTTATGAAGAAGAATCGACTGATGATTTTTGGTTTAGTAGGATTTTTGGTGGTGAGTTTGGCATTTAATATATTTTTTACGGTGAATAGCTGGAGTGCGTCCCGTGTTGGTAAGGTTTGTGGAGATGCTGATATTGAAAAACTAAATTCTATTCTTGAGTCTGAAGATTTTAGCATAGATAAGGTAAAAGAGTTCTCTGACGAGGTTGTTGGGCGTTCGAATAATCGAAAAGACGCTAACTGCGTAGCGATTTCGCTAATTTCCAACCAAATACAAGACAATACGGATGATTTTAAAGCTGATGTTGATACGCTAAAGGATTTGGGCAAAAAAGGTGCGAGCCCAAGCTTGAAATTCGATATAACTTATAGTTTTAGCGAACTTGAGTCATTTGCAGAAGGCTACGAAGGCGGCCGAGGGTAGGTAAAATGCGTTCTAGTAAAGTCTTAGGTGTAAGTATTATTTCGAGTTTATTAGTAGCCACTTTTTTGATTGGGCAACCGACTTGTGCTGCTATTGCGCGGCCTGCGAATGATTCGGAAAAGGCCGCTAAGGCTTGGGCTGATAAAGATATTACAGATAATGCGTGCGTTGGGCCATATGGTGCGATGTGGATTTCAGCCGATAGCAATAACGACCCCTTCAATCTTGAGAACAATATCAAAATTGACTACGATCAAGATAAAGTTTTCGTTCGTCTGCGAGGCTCTCTATATTCAAGATGCAATGGAGCTCAAACGGGTTACGCTACAAATATTCGGCAAGGGTCTGGCTCGAACGGCTGGAGGCTAGGCAATTTAGCTACGCGTAATCAAACTGGGCAGGGCGCAAGATTTAGGCGTGGGTCGGTTGGTGCGGCTTGGACTGCCTCCGCTAGCCACTGGACTAATGAATCTGACACTATGACTAACTATGTCAGAATGGAGCTTGACGTTTCGGGCTTAGTGGCTGCGGGGCGCACTGAGGCAGTTAGTATCTCTCTGTATAGGTGTTATAACGGCGTGAATCTAAACTTATCTCCAGAAGGGATTGGCTGTAAAGATGAGAGTTATCAGGTCACCATTACTAGAAGCAGTGAGCCTAGATGGCAGGCTGAGGCACGTAGTTTCATTAAAAACAGTAGTGATTCTGGATGGGGAACGGCTTCGCGCACGATTTCTGCAAAAGTTGGCGAAACTATAGATTTTCAACATACTTTAGCGACGGCTAGCGGTGGTGATTCTATTGGCGATAAAATCGACTGGACTGTTCGAGCTAGCGAAAATTATGATGGGGGCAGCCAAGGTACGGCTTATCAGGGCTCCGGGTCACCGAATAACCAGGGCCAGGCAATTCAAGGCAATGGTATCTTCTTGCGGGCCGGAATTTCTAGCACCGTATCTCCAGGTGATAGCTCTAGAATGTTGTATACCATTCGGCAAGCAGATGTCGGTAAGCGGATTTGCCAGAGGATCGAATTTGCACCAACCGATCGCAACAGCTCGGGTATAAACAACCAATACCAAGATTCGAGTAGCAATTCTGGGAGCACTAAATGGGCGTGCGCCTATGTGCCGTATGATTATGAGCTCACTCCGACCGTGCCTCTTGAAGCTGGTTGTACTGGATCTTGCGACAAAGAAGTCGAGCCAGGAACTCCAGATGTGCATATTCCACCAGTGGTTGTTTACCCGCCAAGTCAAGCGATTAAAAACACTAGTTGGAAATTAACTAGCTTCGTGGTTCGCCCGAATCAGACGATTCCGGGTGCGGTGTCTCCAGATGAAAATGGGTTCAAAACATCGGTCGAAGACAGCTGTTCAGCGCAAATCTATAATCGCCCAGACCAAGTTTATCAGTCGAGCGAAAATAATCCTGACTTAAAAATCAAAAATTGTACGGTCGAACAAGTCGGTGAAATTAATCATGCTGAGTTTGGCTCGTCCGGCAAGCTGTCGATAAATTTGGAGGATTCACTAAAAACATTTAGTGTGCCAGAGGCCGCAGAAGTTGGAACTAAATATTGTTTTGCACTATCTGTTAGCCCGTATCGAATGAGTGATCTTTGGGGCGAGGCCAATCAGAATAGTTTTGTTGATTGGTATCATGGTAAGCCGGGCTGTATTGTGGTTGTTAAAAAACCAAAGACCCAAGTTTTGGGCGGTGGTCTATCGGCCGAAGAGGGGGTCTATGGCTTAACCTCAACTCGAAATGGTCGTCTGTTTGGGTCTTGGGTGGAATATGAAATAGTAGCGAATCGTGGCGTTAATAGTAATGTTGCGAGCGGTTCTGTATTCGCGTCCCCTGATGGTACGATTGGGTTTAATGGTTCCGGCAGCGGCACCCCGCAGCGGCAAATTCAAAATTATCTCACTTTTGCTAATACGAATCCTTCGGGCAATATTGGGTCGGCCGGCGGCGCAGTTTATGGAAACTTTGGCGGCTCGCTGGGCGAAAATTTATTTACGCGGATGAAAAATTATTATAACAGTGTGTCGAGCATGTCTTCGGCAGCTTCAATCTCTGGCGAGCTTACGGGCGATAGGGTCTATAAGCCGAGTACTGAAGTTCAAATCGGAAATTCTACACTTTCAGATAATACAGCAATCGTAATTTATGCACCAGACCGCACGGTAAATATAAATGAAGATGTTGTTAATAACGGTGCGGCTGGCTCCTCGCAGATGATTATTGTTGCCAAAAGAATTATGATCAGTGGCGAAGTTTCACGGATTGATTCGTGGCTATTGGCGGAAGAAATCAATACTTGCGCGCGTGAAAATGGCGTTGCGATCACAGCTGATAATATTCGTGAAGGTGTTTGTGAAAATAAATTGGAAGTGAACGGTCCAGTCTCTGTGACTGGCAATGGTAACAGTTTGAAGCTACGCCGAACTGCTGGCTCTACAGGTGCTGGCGATAACATAGGCAGCCCAGCCGAAGTGTTCAATCTGCCGCCGAGTGTATATAGCTGGCTGATTAAATCAACAAATGCCGAGGGTAGAATCACCACTAGCTACACCAAAGAATTGCCAGTAAGACTCTAAACAAAAATACTCGACGAATTTGTCGAGTATTTTAGATATGAGTTCTTGGTGATCTCACCGGGAATCGAACCCGGATTGCCAGGATGAAAACCTGGTGTCCTAACCGTTAGACGATGAGACCATAAGCCGAGGCTTTGGGGTGAAAATTAAGCCTCAACTCTGAAACATTATAGCATAAACCCTTCCAAAAGGCAAGAACATTTTTTGTAAAGTTTGTGTGAGTTTGACATGGCTTTGGATGCGATTAGCGCAGTGGAGTAAATGAAAAATGCATTTTAAACTAAGGTCTAGAACTCAAGCCTAAAAAGTGGTAAAATGGTAGATATGAGTACAATATATAAACGAACCAAAATTCTGGCTACAATCGGGCCAGCTAGCGATAGCGAAGAAATGATTGAAAAACTAATCCGCGGAGGAATTAATGGCGCAAGGTTAAACTTTAGCCACGGTTCTTATGATGAGCATGCTGCAAAAATCAAAGCAGTACGTGAGATTAGCAAAAAAGTTGGTAAAGAAGTTGCGATTTTGCAAGACCTTCAGGGTCCAAAGATTCGTCTTGGGGATTTGGTAAATAATAATTTACCAGTTCAAGAGGGCGATGAAATCGTACTTGATTTTGCAGTAAAAGAACACGATGGCGGAAGCGTTTTGCCAGTGCAATACAACTTAGCCGAAAAGGTAAAAGTTGGCGAACTAGTTTTTATTTTTGACGGAAAAGTTCGCTCAGAAGTGATTGAGATTCTTAGCGAGACTGCAATTAAATTGAAAATCCATAACAAGGGAACTTTGATGAGCCGCAAAGGTTTGAATCTGCCCGATACAGACTTTGGCGGTGATATTATTACGCCAAAAGATTTGCGCGACATTGAATTCGGTGCGACTCAAGATATTGACTATGTTGCGATGAGTTTTATTCAGACGGCCGAAGATATTGAGAACCTGCGTCAGATTCTAGCTAGTCATAATAGCGATGTTCAGATTATTGCTAAAATCGAAACTAAAAAAGCGGTTTCGGATGAAGAGCTAGAAAAAATTGTTATTGCATCAGATGGTGTGATGATTGCACGTGGTGATATGGCTTACGAAGTCGCGCCAGAAGTTGTGCCTGTTGTGCAGCGCAAAACTGTGGCACTTTGCCGTAAACACGGTAAGATTTCGATCGTTGCTACTCAAACTATGGGTTCAATGTCGGAAAATCCACAGCCTTCACGTGCCGAAGTTAGCGACGTTGCAAACGCTGTGATTCAGGGTGCTGACGTGGTGATGCTTTCAGACGAAACTGCGACCGGTAAATATCCAGAAGAGACTGTGAATGCGATGCGAAGCGTAATCCAGTATACTCAAGAGCATGCGGCTGTTGCGCCGATTGATGATATCGTGGAGCGTGGTGAGAGCGAGTCTCTAAATGCAATTTCACTAAGTGCAGTTGAGCTAGCTGAGCAGATTAATGCTGATGCTTTAATCGTTGAAACAAGATCGGGTCAAACTGCTGCTACTGTGGCGGCCAACCGACCTTCGTTGCCACTTATCTCAGTAACTAGTGATGAGCGTGTGTCTCACCAATTAGCATTGAACTATGCAACGCAGAGCTATCTTCGCCCAGATGGTGAATTTGCTGGTCTTGAGCTAGCGAAAGAACTGAAGTCTAACGGATTCTTTGGTGATAAAGAGAAGGTTACGGTTGTGATAGTCTCGGGTCGCCAGCCCGGCTTAGTAGGCGGGACTGACACTATTCGTGTACGCGTAGTATAATTCTGGTTTTACACCCAATAAAACTCCCTCTGTGAATGAGGGAGTTTTTTGTTGTAGTAAATTTATTTTATGACGGTACCGAGTTCTTGCTCGATGGCGTTCTTGGCATTTTCGAGTGAAGTGATAATTGCGCGTCCTCCGGTTTCGGCGAAGTTGGCTGCAGCTTCAATTTTTGGCAACATTGAGCCGGGCGCAAATTGATTATTTGCAATATGCTGGCGAGCCTCATTAACTGAAATTGTACCTAGTGGCGCTTGTTCTGGCGTTCCGTAGTCGATCATTGCGTTGTCTATCCCAGTTAATATCAATAATGTATCGGCACCAATTTCTCGCGCTAGAAGCTCTGCCACGAAATCTTTGTCGATAATTGCATCAGTGCCAATAAAATTATCGCCGTTTTTAATGATTGGCACGCCGCCACCGCCGCCGGCTACAACAATTATCCCGCTCGAAATCAAGTCTTTAACAATATCAGTCTCGATAATATGTTTTGGTTTGGGCGATGCCACTACTCGGCGCCAACCTCGGCCGGCATCTTCTTTGGTGATATAGCCTTTGGAGCTCTCTAAGTATTTAGCTTCTTGCTCTGTATAGAATGGTCCGATTGGCTTACTGGCATTGCTAAACGCAGGGTCAGTAGGGTCGACCTCAACCTGAGTTACAATACTAACGGTGCGATTGGGCATCTCGTTCGCGCGCAACTCTTCATTCAGAGCTTTCTGCAGCCAATAACCAATCATACCTTGCGTCATTGCTACACAAACATGCAATGGCATAGTTGGGGTGGTTGGAGTATCGATCGATTCTTCGTGTAGCACAACATTACCAACTTGTGGACCATTACCATGAACAATGACGATTTCGTGACCTGCTTTTACAAGTAGAATAATTTTCTGAATGGTTGATTTTGCTACTTTTTCTTGTGCAGAAGCTGAGGCTTCATTATCAACCTGAAGGGCATTTCCGCCCAGAGCTATGACAATTTTTGACATAAAATTTCCTGTTTAGATGATAATATTATTATAACACGAAGGGTTTAGAGATTTGACCACTTGGCAATTATTTGATTTAAAACCCTTAAGATGGTAAAATAGATATAGCAATAAAGAAGGAGGAGTAAATGGAATACGATTTTTCAGATCGTGGAAATCAGCCGGTGATTGAAAATATCGAAGGTATGACTTTAGCGAACGAAAATTTTAGGACAACAATTTGGACGGGTCAAAAACTTCAAGTTACCGTGATGACAATTCAGCCGGGCGATGATATTGGCTTAGAAGTTCATCATGGAATTGATCAATTTTTACGGATTGAAGACGGTGAAGGTGTTTGTAAAATGGGACCGAGTGAAGATAATCTAAATTTTGTGAAGCCAGTTAAGGCTGAGGATGCAATTTTTGTACCAGCTGATATGTGGCATAACATAGAAAATACTGGCGATAAGCCGCTTAAACTCTATACGATTTACGCTGGCCCAGATCATTTGCCGGGTAAAATCCACGAAACTCATCAAGACGCGATTGACGATCCAGATGAGCAAGATTAAACAGTTATAGATTTAAAAATAGCACCGTAAAATATTCGGTGCTATTTTGATGAATAATTTCGTGGCTGGGATGGAGGGATTCGAACCCCCGAATGCCAGGACCAGAACCTGGTGCCTTACCACTTGGCGACATCCCATTACCAGATAATTTTACCAGAAAACAATATATTTTTCAAGGTTTAGCGCTGGTTTTTGGCGCGCCACTTATCGATTTCGGCGTGATTGCCACTCAGTAGGACATCGGGCACTTTTATGCCGCGAAATTCAGCTGGGCGAGTATATTGCGGGAATTCAAGGTTGTCGCCATTCGAATAGCTCTCGATTTCGGCGGATTGCTCGCCGCCAAGCACTCCTGGTAGTAAACGTACCATTGAGTCTATCACGACCATTGCGGGCAGCTCACCGCCCGTTAAAACGTATTTACCGATGCTAATTTTTTCATCAACCATTTCAAAAATTCGCTCATCAAAGCCTTCATAGCGTCCGCATAAAATTATTAAATCCTGCGCTGAAGTTGCATATTCGCTCGCCATCTGCTGCGACCAAACGGTTTTGCTGGGCGACATCGCGATTACTTTAGCTTCTGGAGAGTTGTTTTTAGCCAATTCTAGCGCTGCAAAGAGTGGTTCGGGCTTTAATAACATTCCGTCGCCACCACCATAAGGCGTGTCATCGACTTGCTTGCGTGGTCCAATCCCAAACTGGCGCAGATCTATGATAGAGAACTCGACCGCATTTTGATTCTGAGCTTTCCACATCATAGAATTGTTGAGTACGCCGTCAAACATTTCAGGAAATAGAGTAATAATTTGGATTTTCATTATCTATATTATACTATAATTTACGAAAAAATGCGAATTTAATACCATTTTAAAGGTGTTAGCGGGCAGGCGGGCAATAATTATTAAGAAATACTATTGACAAATAAGCAAACTTGTGCTATAATTAAAACATACTTCGGTAGCCAGCTACGAACTAGCTGAACCGATACGAAGACAAGCCGCGGATTATCACCGCGGCTTGCGCTTTATGCAGGGGCACTATCAATATTATTCTAATGAAAATCAATAGTTAGTAGTATATAATTAACTGTATGAAAAAGCTTAATCAAGATCACAGTGGGTTTACAATAATTGAAGTAGTACTAGTGCTGGCTATTGCTGGGCTAATCTTTATGATGGTATTTATAGCGCTTCCGGCTCTTCAACGAAATCAGAGAGATATACAAAGAAAAAATGACGTCAATCGTGCTTTGGCGGCACTTCAGAGATATCAGGCAAACAATAAAGGAAATCTTCCTAGCGGAGAATATTGGGAGGGCTTTACCTCGACTTATTTAAGGGCCGGCGGTGATGTTTTTCAAGACCCTGATGGTAGTGATTATGGTTTTTGGCGGAATCCTGATAGGAATGACATAGGGTTTAAGGCCAGCTATGGTAGCTATGCCGGTAGGACACTAATTAGCTTTTTCGTCAACGCCGGTTGTGATGGCGGCAGGATTGTTGACTCTCTCGGTAATAATAAAGTTGCGCTTGCTGTAGAGCTTGAGGGCGGCGGAATCTACTGCGCAAATAATTAGAAAATCTGCCCTACTAAAAAACCAGCCATTCTCGGCTGGTTTTTTAGCAATTATAAGCTCTCAAACTATAATAGTTTGCTCGCATAGAGCTTCCGCAGTTCATAATTAAAAACTTAGCGAAACTCCACTCACGCTTCGTCTTTTGAACTGTTTATATTATACATCAAGATCGTCTAATTCTGCAAGTGCTTTTCTAGTGTTTTCTGCAAAATTATCTTCAGTTTCCACAGTTTCATCTGTTGGAGTTTCCACAGGGGCTGATTTTTCTTGTGTTGGAGACTCATTATTTACAATTTTAAGGTTGTAGCGGGCATCATTTTTCGTGCCGAGCGCGCGTAGCAGTGCTCGTAAGCTTTGTGCGGTTGAGCCACGACGACCGATAATTCGCCCCAAGTCTTCATCTGCTACGGTTAGAGTTAGCAAGACGCCTTTTTCGTCGATAGCGCGGTCGATTTTTACTTCTTCTGGTTGAGAAACCAAGTTTTTTACTATATATTCAACAAACTGCTGGTCGATTGTCGCCATTGTAGTCTCCTCTTTTTAATTCAGTCTATGCTTTTATTTTAGCACCATTATGCTTTTTTTGCAAATAATCACATAAGAAGAAGACGATTCCGGCAGCGGCAGTTATAATGATGAAGACGGGCAAAGTTCGTGCGCTTAGCACGTCAATCTCTATTAAATCTCTAAATAGGATCGCCGTAACGAAAAATCCTGAAGTGGAAATCGCCACCAAGCCAGCGCGGAACCAGTTGAGTGGCAAGCTAGCGCGAACCACTGAAAAAAGGCTGATTGAGCCGAGTAGGTAGTAGCTGATAGTTGAAATTTCGTGATTTGTCCAAGCTTGATTATCGCCGAATATGCGTACGAATAACACGGAGAATATAATCATCAACGAGCTTGGCAACGCCATAAATAATGATTTGCGGAGGAAGTTTTTATCAACTGGCTTGTTATTACGCTCAAAACTTAGGAAGAACGGCGTGAAGCCCTCTATAAATTGGTCGATGAGCGTGATCTGAATTGGGATGAACGGAAAGACCAACAGGTACTCTGGGCCAAGGGATACGCTCAGGATGCAGATGACTGCCAAGACGAAAGAATAGATTGTTTTAATGAAGAAGATTGGTGCAATGCGGGAAATATTGTTTACTACACGGCGACCTTCAAATAGGATTTCTGGCATATCGTTAAAATCTGATTTTAGCAGGACTAAATTGGCAATTTGGCGGGTTGCGGCATCACCTTCAGCCATTACAATTGAACAGTCGGCCTCACGTAGGGCTAAAATGTCATTGACTCCATCTCCTGTCATCGCTACAGTGCGGTCAGCCTTTTTGAGCGTTTGGACAATCAGTTTCTTCTGCGCCGGTGAAACTCGGCCAAAAATTGAGACCTCTGTGGAAAGATCTTTCAAGTCATCGTCGCTCACTTTTGAACAGTCGATGTAATTTTCGTAATCGCTAAAGCCAGCTTTTTGGGCGATTTTCGAAACGGTAATCGGGTTGTCGCCTGAAATAATCTTCAGATCAACGTTCTGGCTACGCAAATAATCTAGAGTTTTACCAACACCAGAACGTATCGGATCGGCGATTTCCAGTACCGCTAATTTTTGCAATTTGGCTGGCAATTTAATATCGTGGCTATTGATTTTCTTATCTGAAATTGCCACAACCAAAACGCGCGCACCATTAGCTTGCGCTTTTTCTACTTCTTCGGGCGGGTTATCGAAAAGAACTTCTGGCGCGCCAACAAATACTGTGCCAATTTCATCTAGCTCTACCGATCCCCATTTTCGATCGCTAGAGAAAGGAATGAGGTTCTCGGCTTTATGAATCCGTTTCAGGCTAGAAAATTTGTCTCTAATTGCGCGAGCGGTCGGGTTATTGTCTTGGCTATTTGAAATGTAGCTAGTAATGATTTTATCAGTTTGTTTTTGATTGAATTTGCGCGAGAGATAATGCACTTGCTCGACTCTCATTTTACCCTCAGTGATCGTGCCGGTTTTATCTAGACATATTGTATCGACTCGCGCGAGAGTTTCAACCGAATACATTTCTTGAACCAAAATCTTGCGATAGCCAAGCTTGATCACAGCTGTCAAAAGTGAAGTGATCGTAAGAAGCGCGATACCTTTTGGCAACATTCCAAGAAGTGGCGTAACTGTAGTGACGACGGCATTTTTCATCGGCAAGTTTTTGATGAATAGCGCTTCTAGTAGTAGAGAGATTCCGAATGGTAGGATGATCTTGCTGGTGAGGCTGGCAATTCTGTCTAGAGATTTTAAGATTTTAGAATTAATCGGCTTGTGTGTTTTTGCTTCAAGCATCAGTTTGGCGGCGTAATTATTGGCGCCAACTTCTTTTACACGGGCGACAACTCGGCCGCTAGCCAAAAAGCTACCAGAAAGTAACACAGAGTCTTTTTCCTTCAAAACCAGATCACTTTCGCCGGTTAGGAGAGCTTCATTAGCTTCGGCTACACCAGATAAAACGGTTGAGTCTGACGGGATTTGCTCGCCGGCTGAGATAATTAA
>RZZT01000048.1 GCA_010014525.1 Candidatus Saccharimonadota bacterium
GATTTATAGCTAAAAGTCGTGAATCACCCCGCTCTTCTGGCGGATGGCTGGCAATTAGGTCTTCGGGCAAATTATAGGTGTAATCTTCGAGTTTCATCCCTATATTATATCACTAAACTATCTTTGTGGGCAATTCGGGTCACCGTATTATGATCTAACTAGTCAAAAAAATGATTTTGCAGTGAACGAGCGATTACTGTTCGTGCGGTTTACCTAAATAATTAGGGCATCGCGCGGAACAACAAGGGTGAACCTATCTTCGATAATTTATTAAGAGCATGATCGATATGCTATAATATACTCAATGAAACCACTAATTCATCAACTAGATAAAGCCATAATGAGCGCTGTTTCTTTGTTGCCGGCTGGGCTTGAGATGTTTTTTGTGATTATTACAACGCTTGGTAGTCCAATCACGACGGCAGCAATTGGGCTTGGTATTATTAGCCTTGGACATTTCAAGCAAAATTTACGCTTGAGTTTTGCGGGATTCTCGATTTGGTTAACTTTGGCTTGTGACTCATTGCTCAAAATAATCATTGGTCGTGCTCGCCCCGCCACCAAATACGCCGAAAGCATGATTATACAAACTAATAGCTTCCCCAGTGGCCATTCGGCTGGCTCGATGGTGGCTTACGGTCTGCTGGCGTATTTGGCGTGGAATTTATTACCGCGACCGTGGAACTACGTCGTCGTCTTAATTTTGGCAGGGCTAATCATCTTAATCGGAATCTCGCGCATTTATCTCGGTGCGCATTTCCCTACCGATGTTATCGCCGGCTGGATACTCGGTGCAATCGTACTAATTCTAGTGATTCTGTGGAATCCTTTACGGTAAAGTTTAGCTTTGGGGCGTATAATTTAGTCCCAATATCTCACTATCACCGGTATTTTGCTGAAAATATCACGCACGCTTTTTGGCAAATATTTCTTACGCACGATTACACCTAAAACGTAATCCTGTAAATAGTTAGCACTCATTGAAATATATCCGTTTTGCCCGAGCTCTTTGCCCCAACTGTTCTTCACTTTCCAATGAGTTATTGCGCCATTTTCCTCTCGATACCCGACAATCGCCGTTGCGTGGAACCCTGCGCCGCTATGATCTCGATAAATACCGCGAAAATCTTTGTCTAATCTCTCGGTTTGGCCATAAATATCATCATATTTCCAAATATCAGAGTCTAAAACTCCCGTTTTACTAGAAAACTGCTTGCCCGTATCCCAAGAAAACCAAACTGGCTCATCGTTTTTAATCTGTTTTTTGATAGCTTTTTCGATCTCAGCGCTGAATTTTACGGTTGCTGTCTGCTCGGGTTTGCCATACATAAAATCTACCGAATCGGTTTCGTAAAAAGTGTTCCATTGGTCTTTTTTGTGGTCGAGCAAAAAATCTAGCGTCACAAAATTACGTAAATTTGTGCCATATTTCTTCCAGAAATCCTGCGGCGTAGAATGGACAGATTGTAAATCTTTGGCATTTTTCGGCTTTTTGTCAGCATTTTTGTCTTTGTCGGATTTTTTCTTATCTTCATCCTTTTTCGGGATAAAATCAAAGTTGAACTCTTCGGGCGGCGTGCCAAAACTTAGCGTTAAAATTTTATAAATCTCCGCCATTAATTCAACTTTTAATTCCTGGGGATTTTTACTTTCGCGCAGCTTTTTAGCGCCTAGCGTCAATTTTTCGTTCAAAATTGCGTTAATTGATGAGGAGTTTTCGGCGTCTTTGGTGGCGGGCATCACTGATTCCGGCACAACACCGTACTTTTCAATTAGTTCAGCGGCTTCTGACCACCAACCGCCATCATATTGTTTAGTTCTCAAAATCTCCTGTACGTGCCGGCTCTTTAGGTCTTCGTCGCTGGTGTCAATTATCTTTTGCAAAAACGAGTTAGACATTTCTAATTTGTCGTAAAAATATAGATATGAGCTTGAGAGCTTTAAATTTTCCACCTTCAAGTTCTCGCCGACCGTCTTTTCGGCTAACACCAAAGCTGCCATCAGCCAACAAGTGCCGGTTTTTATTTGGTCACGAACCTCTCCGGTCGGAATTTCATAGCTCCAGAGATTCTTATTTTTATGCACAATTATGGGGTTTCTGGCGGCAGCATAAATACCGTTATTATTTATTGCTCGCTGTAAAACCTTATTTTGAGGTTGTGCTTCAAAAGCTGTTTTATATGTTTTAATGATTTTAGGAGTTAGTTCTTTCATATGTATAATTATAACACAAAATAAAAAAATTGCGAGACCTCGCATTGCTCGCATTTTTTTATTTACTCGGTTGCCCCAAGTATAAATCTCTCAATTAGAAAGAAGCTTCTACAGCTGCCCAAGTGGCATCTGGATTGTCTTCTGGGATGATTATAGTAACTTGATCGCCAGTTCGTAGTTTGAAGTAGGTTACGCTAGCTAGCAAGATTTTGTACTCGTTGCCGCCAGCCTCTACATAAAATCCACCGTCGCGGTTCACTAGTGTGCCGATAACCTGTCTACGTGCTACTGGGCCAATTTGTTTGTAAACAAATCCGCCGTCGTCGTTGATGGTTAGCTTCATAATATCGCCCTCCACAAGCTTTGATTTTGAAGCATAGTTTGCTGGCACAGGATAGTTTTTGCCATCTGGGCCAATCATAGTTTGCCCGTCAAAAACACCTTCGATCACCTTACCGCCAGGCCCCTCAATAATAGAGGTGCTTGGCGTGATCACCATGTCGTTGTCTTCGCCACTGATACTGATTAACAGCTCCTTGGCGGCGGCCAAATTTGTTTCGGCCTCTTGGATAAGCGATTTTAGGCGCTTAACTTGTTTTTCTGGTAATTCAGACATATTCCTCGCAGTTTTCCTTTGTCTGTTTTTGTTGATACTCTTTATAATCTTACTACATTTTGCCAAAAAAGTCAATACCTCGCAAGATTTCAGCCAGCTTTCAGGACTTTTCCACAAATTTTAATCTGTTTATGTAAAAGCGTTGTATTTTTTACAAGCTGAAGTCGTCATGGTTTTTTGGCTAGATGAGAGAAGACCATTCCTCCACTCTCAAAAACAAAATCACCTACCGCAAAGATAGGTGATTTTTAGTTTCTTAACAAATTAGGTCAAAATTAGTTGATTTATATTTAAATTAAGCAAGCTCGACAGTTGCGCCAGCTTCTTCAAGTTTCTTTTTAGCTTCTTCAGCTTCTTCTTTTGAAACTTTCTCTTTGACTGGAGCAGGTGCACCGTCAACGATAGCTTTAGCTTCACCAAGTCCAAGACCCGTGATTTCTTTAACAGCTTTGATAACTGCTACCTTACCGCTACCCACTTCTTTTAGAGTAACTGTAAATTCTGTTTTTTCGTCTGCGGCATCTGCGCCTGCAGCTGGACCGGCAGCTACTGCTACAGCAGCTGGTTCGATTCCGTATTCATCTTTTAGATGTTCTTTCAATTCGTTTGCTTCTAGGATTGTCAATTTTGTCAATTCTTCAGCAAGCTTTTTAATGTCAGCCATTTTGACTCCTTTTATTAATTAGTAAAATGTGTGCAATTTTGAACTTTTAGCGAATGTGTGGCAAAGTGTAACGACACTTGCCAGCCCAGCGCCTGAACTGTTGCCCCGTAACGACGGGAGCAACTTCGGAGCGTATTTGCTGAAAGTTTAAAATGGAGCACAAAAATGTTTAATATATTTTAGTTAGTTGCGTTAGTTCGAAATTCCAACTCTTCGTTGGTAAGTCCACCAGTAATCGCATGAACTGGTGAAAGCAAGGTTTCGACGATTTGACCAATAAGTTGGTCGCGGCTTGGTAGTTCAGAAAGAGTTTTAACTGTTTCTGCATCCATAGCTTCGCCTTCACCCGAAAAAGCACCAGCCAACTGCATTGCTGGGTGGGTTTTTGCAAATTTACCCAATACTTGAGCTGCGGCTACTTCATCTTCGGTAGAGAAAGCGTATACCAACTGACCTTGTAGGGCGTCAGTGTTGGTATCTTTCAAAGCTTTGATGTCCTTCATTGCTACGCGAACAAGGCGGTTTTTTACCACTTTGATCGAAACGCCAGCTTCGCGGGCCTCTTTACGTAATGTTTGAAGGTCGGCAACCGACAAGCCTTTGTATTCAGCAAAAGCTGTCATTTTCGCATCTTTTAGAGCTTCGTTTAACTCTGCAACCAACTGGTTCTTTTTATCGCGTGTAAGTGCCATAAAAACTCCTTTTTGATTATTTGACCTAATTGTTAAGATTCGGTGATTTGT
>RZZT01000007.1 GCA_010014525.1 Candidatus Saccharimonadota bacterium
CCATAGCGGTACCAGTAGAACATTTTCCACGATTATTCGCTCTGCACCTTTCGTAAGCATCGAGTAGCGCAGTCATGTCATTTTTACGCTGTGCGTCGCGCTGACTCCGTTGTAAAGCTGGCAACGCAATAAATACCATCAAGAAGATTAGCCCCGCAATTGCTAGCACTAAAACTACCTCGATGATCGTAAAGGCTTCCATATTTGTATGTTGATTTTTGCTAAGTCTCTGAAATACGCTCATGTTTTTTATAATAGCATAGATTTTTAAGATTTGCAAATAAAACAAGCCCGAGGATATACCCAAAGCTTGTCCATAATTCTATCCGTTACCATATCGCTTCTGAGAGAGATGCTCATCATCAACTGGCGGTGTAAAATCTTCGTATTTCTTATCTATCGCAGCGATAACTTTTTGCACTAACCGCTCTGGGTTGTCGTCATAAATAATATCTTTCACGCCAGGGCTCTCGATATTTTCAAGCAGAGTTGGAATATAATCAGCAAGGCCTTTGCTGCCAAGCAAAACACCACAGACTTTGCGACTTTCTAGCGCAGTCGCTAGCTCGTGTAAGCTGCCCATTCGCCCTCCGATAGTGATTACCGCATCGGAGCTCAGAACCAAGTGTGCATCACGACCGACATAGCTCATACCAGTAAAGTTGATATAATCAAACTCCTTAATCGGCAAGCGATATGTATTGACGTGCTGCTTAAAGCTAGCCGCCGGTGAAAAGCCAATACTTAAACCTGTCCTCCCCTTAACGCTGACTAATCCCATCGCAGCGTAATGCGGTAGGCCAACAGTAGCGCCAGTTGTCAGAGTTTTACCTTGGCGCGCAATCTCCTGACCTAACCTAAACGCTAGTTTGTGCGAAGCCAATACACTTTCACCCGACGCCGCTCCTGAAACGCAAATCTGATATCTCATTTTTCTCCTTTTATTAATTAGTTAATTCTTCTATAATTTCTTTTTCGCTACTATAGATCATCTTCTCGACGTATAATTTTGCAAGATTTTTTAAAATTTCCTGCCTAGCGCCATGGAGCCTTCGCTGAGAAAATTCTAAGTCATCCTCTAAGCTCAACTCAACATCTCGTTTGTTTGCCGAAATCAAACCATCGACTGTGAAGAAAATCGTCGCCCTATGGTTTTTCCAAAATTCATCACTTAAATCATCGTTCTTCTGAAAAAGATTTTTTAAGGCCGCAAAGGCCTCCTGCCCAGTAACTTCGCCTTTCTCAAAACCTATAGCTTGAAGCCCGAGCGCTGAATTTTCGTATATTTTAGCCGTAATTTTAGAGGCTATACTTGTTTGGCCCGCAATTTTGGCTTCCAACTGGATAATTTTATTATCAAATTCATAAGCTTCGTCGGCCTTCAATCCCAAAATATCTGCTAGAGTACTCATACCATACTAATCTCCGACATCGGCATCGAGTGGAGCTCTGCATTTTGATACAAAATCCCGGTTTTAGCACCGACATACTGAATTACCGAGGTCGAATTAGCGCTAGCAAACAATAAACTCTGTTTCAAATCTGCGCCTTGTGCCCATTGGCTCAGAAACCCCGACCCAAACGCATCACCCGCACCCGTACGATCAACCGAAGACACGTCTTCGTACATTCCTGCACGCACGATAGTTTTACCATCGCCTGCGATTACGCCATTAGGCCCGTCAGTGATAATAATCACCGGCACTATATTCAAAGCATGGTATACCAGTTCTTCAAGTGTCCCCCCTTCAAAAATTGTTTGGGCCTCTTGTTTATTTACGATTAGGACTTCAACATCTTCTAGAAGTGGTTTCATTTTTTTATCTTCTAACAATTCTTTCTTGCCGGGGTTCCAGACAATCTTCACAGAGTTATCTCGTGCCTGAGAAAAAACATCATCTATAAAATCCATCCGACCAGCTAAATTCGAAACGTAAAGCCAATCGAATTCATTTCTACGAATCGCTAAATCCTCACTCTTGAGTTGCGCCGAAGCGCCTCTATAAGTTAAGATTGTTCGCTCACCATTAGGTGCTAAGATTACAGTCGAATAATCTGTATTATAGTCTTCGTCCATAATTACTCGCGAGGTATCTACACTTTCTTCGTCTAAGACCTTTAGAATAGTACTGCCCGGTATATCACGCCCGACCACACCCATAAAACTAGAGTACAATCCTTGGCGTGCAAAAGTTACGGCAGCGTTGGTCGCACCACCGCCTGTAGAAAAATCGATTTTATTAACATCAATTTTTGCGCCCAATTCGAGTTCGGTCATTTCGTGGGTTGAATCGATTTTGACCGTCCGAAAAGCCGGCGAATTCCTCAAAAAAACATCCTGAATTGCTGCGCCAATCGAGAGAACTCGCGGGACGCGGCTCGGCTTTCGGTTCATCTAAATCGTGCCCTTTCGGCTAACTTCTTGCTGCATAGCACGGTATACAGCACTCGGATCGGCAGCATTAGCGATTGCTCCGCCCACATTTATAACATCAACTCCGGCTTGGCTAAGCGAAAAAGCGTTATCAATATTTGCGCCACCGTCCCAGCCAATTTCAACATTACGATTTATCTCTTTTATTAGGCGGATTTTTTCAAGTTGCATCATGTAAGCTTTACCGCCGTATTCGCCCAAATTACCACTAAAAACTAACACGTGTTCGGCGGCTCGAATCGCTGGCGCGACAGTTTCGGGAACGGTTGACCTAAGCAAAGCTATTCCCGGCTTAATCATAGTCTCATTCTTTAATTTTTCAAAAATTGGCACCAAATCTTCGCTAACTTCACCGTGGAAAATTACCATATTCGGATTTAAACGAATAATCATCGGCAAATGCTCGCTCGGGCGTGCCACCATCATATGAATATCAGCCTTCCATTCCTTAGGCCACCAGACCTGATCTTCTAGAACAGTTGAATTAGTTGCGAATTCGCCATCAGTTACATCAATATGTACGCGTTCGGCGAAATCGTGAATTTGCTCAATTCGACCCTGATACTCTTCTGGCGTACTAGCCAAAATTGCTGGTACAATCATCTACACCTCATCAATCTGTTTATTTCGTCTTCTAAACCGTGGAGCGTCGGCAAACGGAGTCTCAAGCCAAGTATCGACAACCTGTTTCCATTCTTCGGTCTTTTCTGGTTTATCAAAAATTCGTGAAGGCAAGCACAAAACATTACTGTCGTTATCATTGCGGGTCCATTTTGCCTCTTCAGCATCCCAAATTACAGCAGCGCGGATCCCCTTAAAGCGGTTCGCCGCCATGCACATCCCCTGACCACCGCCACAAAGCAAAATCGCTCGCGGGTCAGTGTCTTCACTCGATTTTATCTTCACAACAGCTTTTTGCGCAAATTCCGGGAAATCATCATTTGGATCAAGCTCTTTGGCGCTGACATCTTCTGTTGCGTAGCCACGTTGCGTCAAATAATCAAGCAATTTCGCTTTTAGATAAAAACCGTTATGGTCAGTCCCTACAAAAATTTTCATTTTAAAGCCTTAAATACTACCCGCAACATCTGCGGTCAGCTCAACTAAACGATTGCTATAGCCCCATTCATTATCGTACCAAGCCACAATTTTAATCAGGTTTCCATCGACTACGTTTGTTAGTTTCAGGTCAATCACGCAACTATGAGAATCTCCTTTAAAGTCACTCGAGACTAGTTCTTCTTCAGTCACGCCCAGAATTCCCTGGTAAAAAGGTTCGTCGGCTGATCGCTTAAAAATTTCGTTAATTTCTTCGATAGTAGTTTCGCGACGGATTACAGCCGTAATGTCACTTAAAGAAACTGTTGGAGTCGGTACACGTACACTCAAGCCGTCAAATTTTCCAGCCAAATTTGGTACGACTTTCGCCGTTGCAATCGCAGCACCAGTTGTAGTTGGCACAATATTCTCGGCTGCCGCTCGCGCTTCGCGCAAATCTCTAGCGGGCGCATCTAGTATTTTTTGGCTAGCAGTGTAGCTATGGACTGTTGTCATCATTGACTTTTCAATCCCGAATTCACGGTCTAAAATCGCCATAATTGGTGCGATACAATTAGTTGTACAGCTAGCGTTGCTGATGATTTCGTCAGACTGAGTAAGCGTGTCCTCATTTACGCCCAGTACGATAAATTTTGCGCCTTCACCTTTTGCTGGCGCGCTAATTACGACTTTTTTTGCACCGGCTTCAATATGCACTCGCGCTTTTGCAGGGTCGACAAAAAGCCCAGTCGATTCAATTACTGCATCAACCTCATAATCCGACCATGGCAAACTAGCCGGTTCTTTTTCGCTCAAAACACGAATTTTTTTACCAGCAATGATAATATTATTCTCATCATGCGTTACTTCGTGATGGTAAGTCCCGTAAGTTGAGTCATGCTTCAGTAAATGTGCCAAAGTTTTTGTATCTGTTAAATCGTTAATAGCGACGATCTCGACGTCATCTCGCTCAAATGCAATTTTAAATGCATTCCGACCGATTCGCCCAAACCCATTAATCGCGACTTTTTTCGCCATCGTTTCTCCTTTAAATTGAAAATTAATACTTTTTTCTATTTTAACATTTTTCAGGAGATTACGCTAGTGGTTATTTGCCGACAGATTTTCGGGACTTGATAGCCGTGGCGCTAGTTGTCGGCTCGAACGAACCAGCTTTTTTTAATTGCGCTCGGACTTTGCTGCGAGCATGCGAAGTCTTGACCAAATCTAGCCAATCAATCTTCGGTGCGGAATTCTTGCGCGTTAGAACCTCGACCACATCACCCTCGGATAGCGGCTTATCAAAAGCGTGAATCTTCTCATTCACCTTGAAAGCATAGGTATTTTTACCGATATCACTGTGCACCATGTAAGCAAAGTCAAGCGGTAAAGACCCTTCTGGCAAGTTGTAGATATCACCTTTTGGCGAATAAACAAAAATTCGATTGCCGAAAATATCAATTTCTAACTGATCTGGCGAAATCTCCTCGCCCTCACGCAAACGCTGCGCCACATCTTGGAGTTGCGAAATCCATTGTAATTCATTTGATAATCCGCCATTGCCACGGACTTCTTTGCGATTAATATTTTTGCCTGAAGTCTTGCCATTGAGATAGTCTTTGTTAGATTTCTGTTCGTGATAATGAAAGCTGGCCGCCAAACCGCGCTCAGCGTATTCGTGCATTTCACGCGTTCTAATCTGAAATTCAGCGATTAATTTGCTTGGTGTAATTACAGTCGTATGCAAACTCCTATAACCGTTCGGTTTTGGCAAAGAAATGTAATCTTTGATTCTAGCAACCATCGGCAGATAAATACTGTGTAAAATTCCCAATACGCGGTAACAATCATCTTTATTTTCTACAATAATTCGTAGAGCCATCAGGTCATAAACCTGATCAATGTCACCGCCGTATTTCTTTAGCTTTTTATGTAACGAATAAATACTTTTGACACGCCCAGAAATCTCAAACTCAATCCCAGCCTTGTTTAGCTCAGTCTCGACAGCTTGCCGGACTCTACCCAGGCGCCGCGTGCTCTTACCGAGACGTTTGCGCATTTCATTTTGTAAACGTTTAAACTCTTCTGGCTCAAGATAAGAAAATGACAGCTCTTCTATCTGCATTCGTATCCGTCCCATACCTAGACGATCGGCAATTGGGGCAAAAACGTCTAGACTCTCGCGAGCGATTTTCTGCTGCTTTTCGGGCGACATATGCTGCAAAGTCTGCATATTATGCAGGCGATCGGCTAGTTTAATAATCACCACGCGCACATCTTGTCCGACTGCTATCAAAAGTTTACTTAGATTATCCTTAGTTTGCGGCAAATAAGATTCCAGATGACTCATACCGGCTCGCGCTCGGCCAACTTTCGTTACGCCATCGACCAGAAACGAAACGGTTTCACCAAAATTATTTTCAATCTCCTCAAGTGTAGTTTCAGTGTCCTCAACTGTGTCATGCAAAACCCCAGCAATTACACTATCAATGTCCATCCCCCACTCAACCAAAAAACTCGCCACTTTTAGCGGATGTCGAATATATTCTTCGCCACTTTTACGAACTTGCCCGTGATGCTTATTTATAGCAAACTCAATCGCCGTTTTAAGGCGTGCAATCTCGGCTTCATTGTAAAATTGTTTAGCTTGAGCTATAAGTTCGGTCTTTTCCATATATAGATTCTACCAGAACTCGCGCCATAAATAAAGCGCTCAAGCTTGCAATTAGTGCCAAATATTGAGACAATACTAAATAAATCGAAAGGTTAGAACGTTTAAATTATCCATTTTATTTTTTCGAAATACTTTTTAAAGGGGTGTTAGTATGTTAAAAGTTCAAGCAAATCAAAGAGTGGGCAAGTTCTCGAGGATGTCTAATCTCGAGAAGCCGCAGCAAAAAAATTTGGTTCTTATGAGGGCCCAGTCTAAGATAGGATTTCTAGATTGGGTTAAAGAGGCTAGAGATTTTAGCGTAATCGATGAGATTGTTAGTGGCAAGATGTCGCAAAAGACTTTGCAAGAACATTTTACCGAGTTCGAGAAATGGCGCGACGGTAAAATTATACAGGTAAGCGATTTCCGCCAGCAAAAAGTCATTGTTTCACAAAAGGCCGAAATAGCAAAGTTGAAAAAGCAGGTAGCCGAACAAAAGCAAAATGTCAGCAACCTCAAAAAGCAGAATGAATCACTCCAGAAAATTCAATCGCAGCGCTACACAGACGAAGAAGTTCAAGCCCTAGTCAATGAGTCGAAGGTCGAGAACCAACATCTCAAAAGCCAGCTATCAGGCCTAATAGTGAAGCTAAATGATTTGTTTAGTGATATCGAAGAATATAAAGTCACAATCGCTAACCTCAATAGGAAAATACAGAACCAGCGCGAGCAATTAGCTGAATCTCAGAAATATATTGTACGAGCTAAAGGTGAAATTAAATTCTTAGAAGATAAAATATCAGAAAAAAAATCATCAATAGTAGATTTACAACAAAGAATAGAACAAGCTGAAGCGGGACTTCGCAAGCTAGAAATCCTCAAGAGTACTTCAATTTTTGACGCTCTTATGGCATTTACTGAACAATCTGACCAAATTAAAGAGCTTAGACAAGAAAATTCTATGCTGGAACAAAGGAACTCAAGCCTCAGGGATAAGATTGTACGCAGCGAAAAAAATACTCCGAGGCCTCAGGTTAACCCCACGAGACCTCGACCTGTCATAAAAGGGTCGGAAGAAAAATATTCAGCCGAGAATGATTTCTTGCTCAAGATGCAGCAAGAGTACACGGAGGCTGAATTGGAGATTCTCAAAGACCAGAAAGTCATAGTTTATTGTGGTGCGCCTGGAACAATTGAACGAAATCTAAAAACGCTCAAGGTAGACGTCGAAATTGTTATAGTTAGTGGAGGAAAATTAAAAACTGTGCGCAGCAAAGCGCGCAGCAACCGGCCATTCGTCTTTTACGATAGCTTGCATTCACATGCAATTAATAACATCTTAGCTAGCAAAAACATTAACGCCTACAAGATAAGAGATGGCGATAGTGCCACAAATATCGTCGCTAAAATGATTGAGATTCTAAAAAAAGAGTATACTAAATAGGTTAAAATTAAAAGGCGAGATTACAATGTCTCGCCTTTCTTTATTTTTAGCTTTTGAAATTATTTGTTATTCCAGCGCACAATAGACTCAGCGATAACTTCTTTAGCTTCTTCAACTCCGTCGAATTTCTCAACTTTAGTCGTGCCAGGTTTTTTCAAATCCTTGTAGTGATTGAAGTGGAACTCAATCTGCTTAACCAATTGCTCTGGTAAATCTTCTAATGTTTTGTAGGCGTTTCCGGTGTCGCGGTCGTCTGCTGGCACGGCGATAATCTTATCGTCGACTTCGCCATCATCTACAAATTTCATTACGCCCAAAATTCGCGCTTCAAGAAAAATTCCAGTCGTTAGCGGGTCATTAGTAATCAAAAGAACGTCCAGTTCATCACCATCTTCATCTAGAGTTTGCGGAATAAATCCATAATTGGTTGGTTTTGCGAATGCCTTTGGCTCTACGCGGTCAAGTTGCATCACCGCCAATTCTCGATTCCATTCAATTTTATGAGTCGATCCAGTCGGAATTTCCACCACAACATTGATAGTTCCCTCATTATAATTTCCCGGAGTTAAAATTTTATTAAAATCTGCCATATTTTCCTTTCTTTTATCTATAATTTTAGCAAAAATTGTCGTTTATTTCAATTAACGATTAGCTAATTCAACCATTGAGTCTTCTGGACTACGGCGCCGACGCTCAGTTTTAGACTTTCGACTAGTTGGTTTTTTAGCCGCTTGAGAGGTCTTGGCCGTTTTAGCTGAAGTATTCGCTTTTGGCGTAGTTTCGGCTTCAGGCTTTACAGATTTTGTAACCCTTACGGCTTTAGCTCCAACAGGTAAATGCTTACGCCCATTAGATTTTCGCTCAGTTTGAACCTTAGGTTTATCCTCTCCCGCAACTTTAGCAAACATCATTTTGCCCGCCGCGGTTTGCAACATCCTAATAAATTCAATTTCCGCTACAGTGTCAATCAGGCGCTCAGCATTCTCAACCACCACCATCGTACCATCTGGCAAATGCCCCACAGCTTGTTTCTTCTCATTTCCGCGGCCAGTCATTTCCAACATTAATTTTTCGCCGGGTAGATAATTCGCTCGCACCGATTGAGCCAACTCATTAATATTCAAAACTTGAATTCCTTCGACTTTAGCCACTTTGTTTAAGTTATAATCAGCCGTGCAAATCATCGCACCACGCTCTTTTGCGAGTTTGATTAGGCGATTGTCAACACCTTCACTCGCCGTCGCGCCATCCTGCAGAATCTCAACTTGCAGACCTTTTTGATGCTGTAAACCAGCAATAATATCCAAACCGTAGCGCGCACGGGTCCGCTTGTCATCATTTCCGCCATCGGCCAAAAGTTGCAATTCACCAACTACGCTGCGCGGGATCAAAATCTTGTGCGCGACGAAACCAGTTTTCGCAACCGCCAAAAATCGACCGTCGATCAAAATCGAGGTATCAATCAAAAGCTCGTACGTAGATTCTTTTTTAAAACGCACTTTATCGTCGGATGCAAGAATTAAATATGCTAGCATCACAACAGTTAAAATTAATAAAAATAGTTCCATAATTTCCTTTCAAATTATTTTTGTTTTGTGGCAAATTTATTGCAAGTATTTTACTAAAGCATCGCGTAAATCTTTGACGGGTGTGATAAATTTCTGATTTTTTCCCGAAATATACGGAGCGATTGCACTCGAAAAACCCAGTTTTTTAGCTTCGGCAATTCGCCGTTCGGCTTGTAGGACCGTGCGGATTTCACCGCCCAAACCAACTTCGCCAAAAACTACAACACCGTCGTTTAACTTTCGCCCAGCTGCTGCGCTCGCAATCGCCATCGCGACCGCTAAATCGGCGGCTTGGTCATTTAGCTTCAAGCCTCCAACCACGTTGATAAAAATATCTTTATCAGATAAATCCAGTTTAGTTCGCCGTTGCAAAACAGCGACTAATAAATTAAGTCGGTTGAGGTCAAAACCACTCGCAGCGCGTTTTGGATAGCCAAAATTACTCGGCGTCACTAGCGCCTGAATCTCGACCAAAATCGGTCGGGTGCCCTCAAGCGTCGCCATAATTATTGAGCCATCAGTGTTTTGGCGCTCTGCAAGCAGGGCCGCCGAAGGATTTTCAACAATTTGCAAACCAGTGTCGTTCATTTCAAAAATGGCCGCCTCGGTAGTTGAGCCATAACGATTTTTGGCTGCACGCACAACTTTAAACCCGCCGTAACGATCACCCTCAAAATTCAGCACCACGTCAACCATATGTTCGAGCGTCTTTGGCCCAGCAATACTACCCTCTTTAGTGATGTGCCCAACCATAATCACCGCTGTTCCAGAATTTTTAGCCGCCTGAATAATTAAATTTGACGAATTTGTAATCTGACTAACCGTACCTGGCGCGCTCGAAATTTCGTTCATCGCCAGCGTTTGAATCGAGTCAATAATTACAACTTTATGCTGACCATCGCGAATTGTCGCTGCGATATCGTCTGCGCTAGTGCTGCTGGCAAATCTTAGCTGGCTAGAATTATTCGCTCCAAGCCGCGCCGCGCGCAAAGCAACTTGCTCGGCCGACTCCTCGCCCGAAACATACAAAACCGGCGTAGATTTGGCAATCTCTCCAGAAACTTGCATCAAAAGCGTAGATTTGCCGATTCCGGGCTGGCCAGCAATTAAAACTACACCAGCTGGTAAAATTCCGCCGCCCAAAACCGAGTCTAAATCATTTATTCCGGTTGAAATGCGAGGTTGCTTTTTGCCACTCGAGATACTCTCAATATTCTGCGTACTCAAAATTCTCCCAGAATTTGCGCTCTTGCTAACCGCCGACTTACCGGTCGACTCCGGAGTTTGTTCTAAAAGAGTATTCCATTCGCCGCAATTTTCGCATCGGCCAGACCATTTTGGGTAGCTTGCGCCACAATTCTGACAAACAAATTTAGTTTTTAATTTCGCCACAACTTTATTTTACCATAATCTAGCGAATTTTTAAATATCGCTCGGCGCCGTCAAGCGCGAATCGATACTGTCCGTAAGTTGTTTTGACTCAATCGAAATTTGGTTTAATCGCTGAGTCAAAGAATTAAAATAGTCAACTTTAGAGTTAATCTCATCTCTCCGCATATTCATAGCGCTAATCTCGGATTGTAGCTTTGCGCGATCGGCCTCGAATTCCCATTGGCTGGTATAATAGCCATTTCGTGCCCAAGTGTTAAATTGCGAAATATTAGCGTTTAAATTTGACATTTCAAGCTGGTATTCGGCAACTTCTAAATCAATTTGTGATTTCAGCGCTTCAGTATCTTTTAAAATTCTATCGGATTCTTCTCTAAGCTCAGTAAATCTAGAGTTATAACTGTTATAAAATGATAAAATTTTAGTGCGATCGGTAAAGTACCTAGCGTAATGATTTTCCAAGGTTTGCGACAAATTGACAAGCTCAGTGGCTAAAATAGAATGAAGCTCGTTTTCGTGCTGGCCCGGCTCAGTGATTTTATAGTTTTCCATAACCTGCTCTAGCTCAGGGGTTTTAACGCGCGCGTATTCTCGCAATAATTCGCTAGATAAACTCGCCCGCTCATTTTCGCCCAATCTAGCCCACACAGCATGCAAAAGTTCGTGCGCCGCGGTAGCTTCTTTAATACCCTCAAGCTCTGGATTTTGAACGTCAAAAATATAAATCCGATCATCTTTATAACACCCCAGAACAGTCGTTTGCTCAAGTTGATTCGTGCAATTCTCGTTAAACTTTTCGGCACCCTCAACCTGAGGGTCGGTAGCGTAAAAAATCCGCTCCGCTTCTTTAGTTAAACTAATTTTTTGCGTAATTTCAAAAATCTCAGCCGAAGGCTTATAATTAAATACTGTCGCGTAATCACGAATCTGTTGCTGAAAAACAACAATCGCAAAAGCGGACGCCAGCAAAAACAAAGTCAAGGCAAAATGCACGATTCTGCCAAAAATAGATTTGGTTTTTTGTTGTTGGCTCATATAAATATTATAGCATAAGAAGCAAGGTAGAACAGCCATCTAGCGGATTTTATAAGGTTACGAAATACCAGAGTATTACAATATCACGGTAATTATACTATAATATAATTATGGCAAAAAGGCAAAAAAGTTTTCGAACCAAACGCATAGTTGTAGTTTTGATTGCTACGGCGATTTCGGCTTTTTTAACGTACTCGAATCAAGAACTGTGGAACTCTAGCTCAACTACGCAACATAACGGACAATTTACTGAAACTGCTCAAATCTTAAATCAGCTAGCCGCAAAAGGCCGGGCGCCAAAAACCGGCTATTCAAGAGAACAATTTGGCCACGGCTGGTCTAAGCATCCTGACGGTTGCGACACTCGCAATAAAATTCTCAAGCGTGATTTAGTCAATACTACTGAGAATGAAAAATGCCAAATTCTGACTGGAACCTTAAACGATCCTTATACTGGCTCACAGATTGAATTTTCGCGCAGCATCAATTCTAGTGCCGTGCAAATTGATCACGTAGTGGCGCTGTCCGACGCTTGGCAAAAAGGCGCTCAACAAATTTCGTCCGAGCGCCGAATGGAGTTGGCAAATGACCCACTGAATTTATTGGCAGCTGACGGTCCAGCTAACCAACAAAAGGGCGACAGCGATGCGGCTAGTTGGCTGCCAGAGAATCGCACTTTTCGTTGTCAATATATAGACCGACAGATTAGAGTTAAACAAAGATATAATTTATGGGTGACAGAAGCCGAAAAATCAGCAATGACTAAGATTTTGAGCGGTTGTTAATCAATCTCAAACCAATCAATCTCGCTCTTACCATCGATTAATGCCGCCGCCAGCCGCAAATCAACATTCTTAAGCTTGTTTTTAGCCGCAAAAATCTCTGCTGCGAATGCCATTTGTTTCAATTTCATTAGACTAATAGCGTATTCTGAGCCACCAAAATCATCATTTTTACGATATTTTACCTCTGTGAAATAATAAATACCATCTAATTTCGAAACGATATCAATCTCACACCAACGGGTTCGCCAATTGCGTGCTAGAATTTCATGATTCTGAGCCGCGAGAAACTCCGAAACTTTTTCTTCTGCTTCGTCACCAATCACTTTAGTGGTTTTCGCCGCAGCGATCTCCTCGGCCGCTGCAGCCTCCACTCCCAAAATCTCAGCCACCGGTCGAAAACTAGCCCGATGATATTTATTGGCCCCAAACTCAACCAACACACGACGGTGTGCTTGCGTGCCATAACCGACATGTCCGCCAAAATAGAAATCGGGTAATTCTTTATCCAATTCCGCCATAAAATTATCTCGCGCGACTTTAGCACAAATTGCCGCGGCCGAAACGCTCGCGATTAAAAGGTCGGCTTTTTTTAGCGTCGAAACATATCTCTCTAACGGCGTCTCGCGCAAAAAATTGACCGTGCCGTCAATAATAATCTCATCAAAAGTTGTATTTTGAGCTTTACACCCCGCTTGAACCTCTCGAACCGCCCGCTTAGTAGCAAGACGTAAACTTTCGCTCAAACCAATCTTATCGATTTCGCTGGCTTCAACCCAACCTAAGCCGACAATCGCCGAGCTCGCCGAAATTTCCGCGTTCAAAACCTCACGCTGCTTTTTGGTTAGCTTTTTACTATCGGTTAGGCCTTCAATCTCCGCGCCATTCAAAACGCAAGCCCCGACCACTAGTGGCCCTGCCCACGCTCCGCGCCCAACTTCGTCTATGCCTAAAATCATTGCTTTTAATTATAACATAAAAAAACCGCCTTAATTATTGTTGGGGCGGTTTTCATAAATTCCAGAATTTAAGCTTTAGCTTCAGCTTCTTCAGCTGGTGCGGCTACTTCTTCAATTTTTTCTTCTGGCAAAGTGTTTACGGCCGCCTTGTCAAAAATTACTTGCCTTAGACGAGCGCTCTTGCCGCTACGATTGCGCAAAAATGATAGATAGTTGCGGCGAACTTTGCTACGGCGCACAACCTCAATTTGTTCGACTAGTGGGCTGTGAAGCAAAAAGCTTTTTTCAACACCCACACCGCTAGCAACCTTACGCACAGTAATGCGTGAAGTGTGAGATTTTTTGCGGTCAGTTCGAATCACAACACCCTCAAAAATCTGAATGCGCTCTTTATTACCCTCTTTAATTTTTTGGTGGACACGCACTGTGTCACCACTTTTTACGTTAACAACGGCGTGTTTTTTCTGCTCGTCGTTCACTTTCTTAATCAGTTCGAAACTCATTTTTTCTCCTCTTACGATCTCTCAGATTTTTGGCCGCGCTTAGGGGACGCTAGACCAAATTTAAAAGCCCCTATCAATCCTCAATCGTTATTTTTATTTAGAATCTTCAGTATTATAGCACACTTTTGGAGTTTTGTGAATAGTAAATCTGGCTAAAACCTAAAAGCCCAGCCCGGAATTAATCATAATTATTCAAACTAAATCACGCGATTAATTTCGTCTAAAGTCGTCTCACCCCTTAGCGCAGCTAAAACACCCTGTTGCAATAGAGTCAACATACCATTCTTGCGAGCCTGATTCTCAATGATCTCAGCATGGATATCTTCTATATCTCCGCGCAAAAACGCCTGGATATTTTCGTCCACAACCATTTGTTCCATAATCACTGTTCGCCCTTTATACCCAAATGGGTTCTCCACCGTTGGCACAGCTTGCCATAGTTTAAAATCACCTTGGATATCTTGAGGTAAATAATCTGAATTTACACCCTTAAGCACAGTTTGAACCCATATTCTAGTTGCCTCATCTGGTTGATACTCTTGCTTATTTTCATCTAATTTTCGTACCAAGCGCTGAGCGATAACCAGTCGAATGGCGCTTGAGAAAATCGGATTCGTTCCAATTAAATCGATCATACGACTAAACGCCGCGCTAGTTGAATTAGCGTGAAAGCTAGAAAGCACCAAGTGACCCGTAATCGAAGCCTGAATCGCAGTTCGTGCAGTGTCTTTATCACGGATTTCTCCCACCATCACGATATCCGGATCGAGCCGCAAAACGGATCTCAAACCATCGGCAAAATTAGAACCACCATTGGTATCTATCGGAATTTGAGTAATGCCACTGATAGCATATTCAATCGGGTCCTCAAGTGTCAAAATTTTGCGGTCTGTGGTATTGAGTGCATTTATCATCGAATATAAGGTTGTTGATTTGCCAGATCCAGTTGGCCCAACCATCAAAACCATACCCCGCGGATGGGAAATAATTTCATTAATCTCATTTCGCTGTTCGCCAACAATTCCTAGATTATCAAGCTGCAACAGACTTTCGTCAAAATTAAACAACCGCATCACAGCGTCCATACCATACATCGTTGGTACGGTTTCAATACGCAAGTTCAAAATATAAGACGCGCCGTCTCTGGTAATATCTTTTTGCATATGACCAGATTGAGGATCACTACTGGCACTCGAAACGCCAGCACGCGAAGACAACTCGCCAATGATAATCCTATATCGGTCGCGCGAAAGCTCCGCTACAGGATGCAGGGCACCATCAACGCGCATACGCACCCTAATTGCATGACGCTGGTTTTCGATATGAATGTCACTCGCGCCGAGTTTATCAGCTTGGTCAATCAAAAAATCAAAAATTTTATCAGTTGCTACCGAACTTAAAGTTTGGCTAACCGCAGCTAAGGTCTCGCTATCACCTTCGCCCGCGATTTCTATATCATCATAAATAATTTCACGTGGCGGATCATAGCGGTTCATAATCTTGCGCCAAGCTGAGTTAGAAATCAAGAAAAACTCGATATTTTCACCCCTGTCATTGTACGTCTTCAAGAGATATTGCGTCAGCGAACTCGGTGTTTGGCTAGTAATCATCACTCGCCACGGTGCACCAACCTCTGGATCCCCAGACTGCAAAGGCGCTAGAAAGCCCTTATACATATCTTGTACGTTCATCATATTTCTGGCGAGCGGAAAACTATCTTCAATTTCACGCGTGTCCAAATAACGCAATCCTAAAATCGTGGCTCGCTTAGCGGTTGCGTCCTCATCTTGTTGCCGACGGCGTGCTTGAATTTTATCTTCGTCCATTAACTCTAATTTTAACATAAACTTTTTGTTTTGAGTAGTTTTTCTGTTAAAATATCCCTAAATGACCAAAAATCCGAACACACAAATTAACCGAAATCGCCGGCAGTCGCGCCAGATTGTGGTTTTAGCACACAATATCCGCTCAACCCACAATATCGGATCGATTTTTCGCACCGCTGAGGGCTTTGGCGTTGAGAAAATCATCTTCAGCGGCTACTCACCTTTTCCGATGTTTGAAAATGAAGATTTCGCGCGCACAAATCGCCTACCGCATATCGCTAAGAAATTAGATGAGCAAATTCATAAAACCGCCTTGGATTCAGAAAGGCTCGTACCGTTTAGTATCTCGCCTGATATTTTTGAGACAATTCAAGGCCTAAAAGCTCAAGGCTATGAAATTGCCGCACTTGAGCAATCTGCCGATTCGATTAAACTGCCCAATCTAAAACTTGAGAAAGACGCCAAAATCGCGCTATTACTCGGCGAAGAAGTTGAAGGCATAGAAAAGACCCTACTCGAACAGTGCGACACGATAATTGAAATCCCAATGTTTGGTACAAAAGAAAGCTTCAATGTATCAGTTGCAGCTGGCATTGCACTCTATAAGATTGCTTGTGAATAATTTTGTCCATCGATACAGTAGACACTGCCACTCTCAAGGTAATATCGAATAGTATAATTACCGTCAGTCGCCCTTACGGCGTCTTCCCCTTGGCACCTAGACCCGATATGTATAGTAATTATCTTACTAAAATTGGGGCTGACAGCATTTGGGGTGTCACCAGTGCGGTAGTTTATATTTATAGCGTACGAGCTATACTCAGAATAACCACCCGATGGGTCCACAAATTCGCCTCTGTCGGAACCTAAATATTTTTTAAAGAAGGTTTGGGTTTCCGTAACGCCACCTAACCTAGGCATATCATAGCTCCATGGTAACTTCCCACGATTGTTAGCTTTATACCTTTCTAAGGCATCTTTAAACCTACTCATATCCTGCCTCCTCTGAGTGTCGCGTTGGTTTCGCTGGAGTGCTGGTAGAGCTATAAACACCATCAAGAATATAAGACCGGCAATGGCTAGAACTAGAACTACTTCGATGACGGTAAAGCCTGCGGCTTGTGAAGAACTAAATTGTCTTCCG
>RZZT01000001.1 GCA_010014525.1 Candidatus Saccharimonadota bacterium
CGTTGGTTTCGCTGCAAAGCAGGAAGCGCGATGAACACCATCAAGAAGATCAAACCAGCGATGGCTAGCACAAGCACAACTTCGATGATTGTAAAGCCTTTTGCTTTTTTTGTTTGTATGTCTTTCATTTCCTATATTTCCTTTCACTAAAAGTGAGTTAGTTATATTTACCTCCTGATATTATCATAACCATAATGGTAGTGTCAAGACCTATTTTACACCTTGTGGCGTGAAAAAGTCTAATAAAAATGTTATACTAAATATATGAAAATTTTGGGAATTGAGAGCACATGCGATGAAACCGCCGCGGCGATAGTTGAATATAAAGGTGAAATTACAAGGGGTAGTTCGCCGAGGCTGGATTTATTGTCTTCAGTGATACATTCGCAGATTGATATACATGCTCAATTTGGCGGAGTCATACCAGAAGTGGCGGCGCGCTCACATATTGAGTACGCTAATCCTGTGGTACGGCAGGCTTTGACTGAAGCTGATTTGACTTTTGAGGATATTGATGGCGTAGCTGTGTCGTATGCACCCGGTCTGGTAGGCTCTTTGCTAGTGGGCACTCTGACGGCACGGACTTATGCAGAGGTTTTAGATAAGCCGTTCTACCCTATCCATCACGTTGAGGCTCATGTTTATGCTAACTTTTTGAATGAAATGCCACCCGAATTCCCTTTTTTGGCGCTGGTTGTCAGTGGCGGGCATTCGCAGATTGTGTTGTTTCGGGCGCACGGCGACTATGAAATCTTGGGTGAGACTCAAGATGACGCGGTAGGAGAGGCTTTTGACAAAGTGGCGAAGATTTTGGGCCTAGACTATCCGGGCGGACCTTCGATTGCAAAGGCGTCTCTAAGCGGCGATTCTAGCGCCTACAAGCTACCAAAAGCTCGCTTGAGGGGGAAATACGATTTTAGTTTTTCGGGGCTCAAAACGGCTGTATTGAGGGCTGTGCAGAAAGAAGTTGGCGTTGGCCACACTTTCCCCTCGTTTGAACTGGCGAATAGGTTAAGCGAGCGGCAGCAGGCTGATTTTGCTGCTAGTTTTCAACAGGTAGCTGTGGAAACTCTAGTAGACAAGATAAAGCTAGCGGTTGAAGAATATCAGCCAAAAGTTGTGGTTGTGGCTGGTGGCGTAGCGGCTAATCAGGCTTTGCGCGCGGAAATGGTGCGCCGGCTTAGCAGCCTAGTCCCGAACGAAATTATTTTTACCGCGCCAGAATTGTGCACAGATAATGCCGCGATGGTAGCGGCGCTCGGCGTGTTCCGCGCGGCTTTGAACGGTCCATCAAGCCCACTTGATCTAGAGGTTAAACCTTCGCTTTCGATGCGTGATTCGCGGTGGTAATCGGAGTTAAAGCTTAAACTTTCGTATAATTCTCTTTCCGAGTGGCAAAAGATGCGCCCATACAAAATACAGAGGTGATAGGGGCTTGTCGTAAGTGCCGCAAAAAGTGTCTTCGTGCTTGGCAAATCCGCGTTTGAAGTTTGAGATGCCATCGTTTAAGAGGCCATTTACGTCATATTGCCCTACTCCAGCCGATTGCATTTGCTTGATTGTGAGCCATTTTAAGATATAGTTAGCGCGAGTCTCTTGCCCTCTCTCTGTTACGCCACCGTAAAGCTCAAAGGCGATTTTACCGGATTTAATCGGCCATAAAAAGGCTACGAGTTCTTGCTTGCGCGCAAGTTTACTACCGTATATACGCTCGAGATCTACTTGTTCAGAGCTGGGCTTTCCCAGAGTGCCTTTTATCTCTATGTCGATGTCAGTTTCTACTTGTTCGCTTTGTTCCCCATTCTGTTCCGGCTCGATAGCTGGCGCATAGGCTCCGTAAACCGGCGCATTATCACCCAATATTCTGCGTAGATCTTGATAATATTGGCGCGAATGAATATTAAAACCGGCCCGAGCGGCAGTTTCTTCGTAAATTTTAAGGCATTCTTCGAAATCGATATCGTGTTCAATTGGTCGGACTGAGATTTCATCTGAACTTTTGCGGATATACTGGCGAGTTTTTTTGCTCATTTCTTTAAACAGTTCCTCGTCGCTTTTCTTGAGGTCAATTAAAATAGTTTTAGGCAGCAAAATAGTATTTTTGGCGGTTTTCCAACCCTGCTCTTTCAATAGTTGCGGTGGAAAATCATTCCAGTCAGGTTCGATGCTTAAACAAACTGGTTTTGGCTTGATGTTTTTGGCGCAATAATCGGTAATTTCACGCATCATCTTTGCCCTTTCAGCAGGTTTTTTAGATAGGATATGAGCGCCTCTAGGGATATAAGCAAAATTATTGAGCGGCCATGGTAATTTGCGGGTTAGGATTTGAGCCGCCGCGACAACATCACGGTTGTCGCTTTTTTTGTATTCAGCATATTTTTTAGTAGTGCTGCGTATGAAGATACGCTTGACATCCCAGTGGTGCTCTTTCTTAAGCTCACCCCATCCCCACGATTGTAGTGGGTGGCCTCCGGTTGAGTCTATGAAGTCGTCCCATTCGGCTTGGTTTTTTATCTCGACAATTTTTAACATAAGTCTATTATACAACAAAAAAGTATGTTATAATAGTAGGGTAAAACAAAAACGAGGAAAAACAATTCGGAGTTCGCCAATTTCATCGAGTATTTCGCGTGAAATGTGGCTTAGAATTAGTTTTATTTCTCGTGAAATACAATTCGCTAATCAGTAAAATGGAATATCTTGATGAAAATAACTAAAACTTATGAACCAAATAACTATGAACCGGAGATTTACGCTCTATGGGAGGCCTCAAACTCCTTTAGCTCAAGTGGGCTAGGCCCAAAATACTCGATTGTAATGCCTCCGCCGAATGCTAATGGTAACTTGCATATCGGCCACGGTCTAATGGCGGCGCTAGAGGATATTTTAGTGCGCTATCACAAGATGAAAGGCTATGATGCAGTATACTTGCCAGGCGCGGACCATGCTGGGTTCGAGACTTGGGTGGTCTATGAGAAACTACTTTCTAAAGAAGGCAAGAGCCGGTTTGATTTTTCGCGCGATGATTTATATAGCCAAGTTTGGGATTTTGTAGCCCAGCAACGGGGAAACATGGAGCTACAATTACGTGCTTTAGGGGCCGGCGCTGATTGGCAAAACTTAACGTTTACTTTGGACGAAAAGGTAACTTCTAGAGTGTACAAAACTTTCAAAAAAATGTGGGACGAAGGACTTATCTACAGGGGTGAAAGAATTGTTAACTACTCAACTAAATATCAAACTTCATACGCCGATATAGAGGTTAACTATAAAGAAGAGAAGGGGAAACTGTGGACAATTGCCTATCCAATTTTGGGCGAATTCGGTGAAATTTCTGAATATCTTTTGGTCTCAACCACCCGACCCGAAACAATGCTCGGGGATACTGCTTTGGCGGTTAACCCAACTGACGAGCGGTTCGAAAAAATGGTCGGAAAAATCGTGCAAGTGCCACTTGTGGGGCGTGATATACCGGTTATTGCTGATGACTATGTTGATCCGAACTATGGCACGGGTGTTGTAAAAATTACACCATCCCACGACCCGAACGATTTTGAAGTTGGCAACCGCCACGGTCTAGAGGCAATCCAAGTTATTGGTTTTGATGGTTTGATGACCGAAGAAGCCGGCGAAGCTTATGCTGGCTTAGAAGTGCTAGAGGCTCGCGAGAAGGTGCTAGAAGATTTGAAAAAGTCTGGAAATTTGCATGGCGAAAAAGATATCGTTCATATGGTGGGCTATGATTATAAATCGGGCGAACCGATTCAGCCGCTAATTAAAGAACAATGGTTTATTAAAACTACGCCTCTAGCGAAGCGCGCTTTGGAAGTGTTAAAAGCCGGCGAGATTAAATTTACGCCGCATAATAAAATGAATGTTTTGATGAATTACCTCGAGAATATTCGCGATTGGAACGTTTCACGCCAAATCCCTTGGGGGATTCCGATTCCAGCATTTCACGCCGAAAATGATGAAAGTGATTGGATTTTTGATGAGCGAGTTGACCAATCTGAAATTATGGTTGAGGGTAAAAAATATATTCGCGATGAAGACACGCTTGATACATGGTTCTCGAGTGCGCAATGGCCGTTTGTCACTACTGATTATCTAGAGGGCGGGGAACTGGCGAAATTCTATCCGAATTCAGTGATGGAAACTGGCCACGATCTGCTATTCCCGTGGGTCTCACGGATGATTATGATCGGGCTCTATTGCACAGATAAGGTGCCGTTCAAAGAAGTTTATTTACACGGAATGGTGCTAGATGAACACGGCCAAAAAATGAGTAAGTCTAAGGGTAATGTTATCAATCCGATGGATATAATTGCCGAATACGGCGCCGATGCCTTTCGTTTAGGGATTGTTTCGGCGCGGAGCGCAGGGCAGAATCAGGCGTTTGCGCGCGATAAGGTAATCGCAGGGCGAAATTTCTGTAATAAGCTGTGGAATATTAGCCGTTTTGTGCAAGACAAAATTGGTAATATGACTTCTAGCCGACCGCCGGAGGCTTACACTTCTGCCGACCATTGGGTAGTGCGCGAATTGACCAAGGCTCAGGCCGAAATTGACAAAAATATGGCCAATTATCGCTTTTCAGAAAATGCAGATTTAATTTATCATACAATTTGGTCAACTGTGGCCGATTGGTATATTGAGGCCGCAAAAACTCAAGACAATGACGAGATTTTGGCATGGGTCCTAGAAACTTGTTTGAAGATGGCGCATCCTTTTGTTCCGTTTGTAACAGAGACGATTTGGCAAACTTTGCCTTGGACTGAGGGTGTTTTGGCTGGCGAAACAATGGCTGAAATGATTGGCTTTGACGAGTATGCAGCGACCGAATTTGAGCGAGTGCAAGATTTGGTTGGTGAAATTCGAACTGTTTTGGCTGAGCTACCGGGCAATAAACGCTACGACCTGTTGTTTACTGACGATAGTTTAGTTGAAGATAATGCCGCCTTAATTCGCCAGTTGACTCGTTTGCCGCAAGTTTTGGCAACTGATGCGCCGCGCGGCGTGCAACTAGCGGTGAGCGGTCGCGGTGTGTGGTTAGATGTGCCCGCGAAGGTTTTAGATGAGTATAAAGAGAGCTTAATCGCGCGCATGGCTGAAGCTGAAGCTGAAGCCGAAAAACTAGAGACTCGACTCGCTAATAAAAATTACGTTGAGCGCGCACCAGAGAATTTGGTGGCGGAAACCAAGAGTGAGTTAGCTGCTAAACGGTCTCAGGTTGAAAAACTATCGCGTGAAATTGCTAAATTAGATAATTAAAGTTGTATTTATGGCTCTAGCGATTGGATTGGGCTACAAATTAGAATAAAATTATGTTAAAATAAAAGTGGTCTGGAGAGATGGCCGAGTGGTTTAAGGCGCACGCCTGGAACGCGTGTTGGGCGGAAACGCTCTCCGGGGTTCGAATCCCCGTCTCTCCGCCAAGAAATTATTTTTCGAGTGGGCTTCTTTTGTAAGGAAGTCTTAAGCATTGACTTTTTACCTTAAATATGATATAATCAAACTAGTAGAATTATAATAAATTCTGCCCTTAGGGCGCTTAAGGGCTAAGCGCCAGAAACTTTATAATAGAGGGAGGGGCTTTCGATGTTGTCAGAATATTACGAACCTCGGGAGTTCAATCACTCCCGAGTAGAATTCCCTCCGGACATCAAGTTAATGCCAGGAGATGAATGGTACCTCCAGTTTACAAGGTGGGGGAACAGCGAAGATTCATGTCGTCCAGAGCATAGCCTGGAAGCAGTCTTTGGCAATTTTTCGGTTCACAACGGGGAAAAAATTTTCCGCTTGGCTGAGCCAAAGAACGCTGAGCATATTTTTTTCCAAGATTCCGGTGACAAACGCTACCGGATATTACCTATCGATGTTGTTTTGTATGTTCTGGATGAGCCTTCGATTGGCTCCGTGCAACGATCTTTCGAGCGGGGTATTGAGCAGTATGTGGACAGACTCCACGAGATAGCTCACGAGATTAATAAAGAATCTCATCGCCTCACCTAAGATTCCCCTCGCATCTATATTCAATATAGAACAAGGCGAGGGGTTTTAATTTGGCTTTATTTTGGCGCGAGTGGTGGGTTTGTGCTACAATGGTTTTATGATAAAAAATGCAAAAATTCTTTGGATTGATTTGGAGATGACGGGGTTGGACCCAGCTTCGGATCGGATTTTAGAGGTGGCAGCGATTGCTACCGATTGGGGCTTCAATGAGATTGCTACTTATGAATCAGCGGTGAGAATTGATGAATCGATATTAAAAAACCGAATGATTGGCGATTTTTGGGAGACTTTTAGTGAAACTCGGGAGGCTTTGAGGGTGCAAAACTCGGCGGCGGAGCTAGACACGCGAGCGATTGAGTTACAATTAATCGGATTCGTGAAAGCTAATTTTGCTGAGGAGTTAGCGGCGGACGAAAAGATTTTGCTTGCCGGGAACTCGATTCATCAGGACCGGCGCTTTATCCGCAACGAATGGAAAGAATTAGATAAAATGCTGCACTATCGAATGCTTGACGTCTCGGCTTGGAAAGTTGTGATGAACGGCAAATTTAAACGAGTGTTCGCTAAACCCGAAGACCACCGCGCGCTTGAGGATATTCGCGGCTCAATTCAGGAATTAGAATTTTATTTGAAGAAAGTGAAGAAATAATATGACGCATGACGAACTAGAACAATTTTTACTAAGTTTTGAAGCTAGCCAGCTGCGGCGAGACGAAGAGAATAGATTAGTGATTTTTGAAGTCGATTTTGCGATTCTGGGCGAAATTTGGCGCGCGAAACTGGCGCATCCCGATGATTTGGGTGAATTTGAACTCACCACTGGTCAGAAAATATTGGCTCATATTGAAAATGTAGATGACAATAAAGCAATCTTTGCGATTTTGTATGAAGGAACTCCCATTAGAATTGATATGAAAACGGGGCGAAATTTGGCGAAATTGTTGCGCGAGACGCATGAGAGCGTGGTGCCGAGCAAGCTGATGAACGAACGCGAATGGAACACGGTGATTGGTTTCGGCCAGATTGATGCTAGTGGAATGATCGATTTGCTGCGGTTGAGCTACCGTTTAGTCACCGAGGGCTAAGATGTTCGCTAGATTTGATGAGAATAAAGTAAAACGGAACTCTGAAGATTATCGCTTGCTGGCTAGCGAAATTAATATTTTTAACTATTTTTTGATAGGCTTGTTTTTGGTCAGTTTTGGAATTCTGGGCTTTAATTCTGGAAAAATTGGCATAAAATATAGCTTCAACATCTTGGGTTTTGCGTTTTTAGCGCTCGGCATCTCTAGGCTACTAGACGGAGTCTTGACTTATATCTATAAGAAATCTGGCCAAAAGTCGCTTGTGATTCTGCAACACGGCTTAATTTACTCCATAGCGGGACTTATAATTATTGAGTCCGAGCGGATAGATATCTTTCTGTTTAGTTTGGGCTGTTCGTTGGTCCTTGGTTTTATTGGGCTTACAAAATTAATTAGCTATATTTTGCTGCGCGACAGCCAAGTTAGATATAATATCGGTGATTTAATTTCAGCTATTTTTTACGGCTTGGCTGGTTTGGGCGTTTTGCTGAGCCCTGACCTACATATTGATGATTTGGTAAAAATAATCTCGGTTTGGCTGATTATATACGGACTTTCGTATTGGTCATTTTGTTTGATTGGCGTGGTGCCGCAGAGCCAGCGCAACTCTCTAAAGCGAAAAATTAGGCTGCCTTTACCGGTGTTTATTGCGGCGCTGTTGCCGGATATCGCTAGGCAAAATATTAATAAATTAATTGAAATTAATCCAGAAGAAATCGAATCTCGACAGTTGGTGGGGGATAAAAAGCCTAATATTGAGGTTTTGGTTCACGCTGGGCCAGAAGGCTTTAATCGGATTGGTCACGTAGATCTACTATATAAAAATAAAATTATCTCGTATGGCAATTATGACGAAGATAGCCGGTCGATGCGCGAAATGATTGGTGATGGCGTGCTGTTTGTGGCTGAGAGCAAAGATTATATCAATTTGGCAATTCGTGAAAGTGAGAAGACTCTAGTTGGTTTTGGGCTCAATTTGGATAAAGCTCAGATTGAAGCGATAGACGAGCGATTAGCTGAGCTCGAGAGTCAGGTTGTTGAATGGTCGCCTGATGGCCGTAAAAAATCACGCTATTCGGCAAAACTAAAAAATGAGGCCAAAGCTAAATTTTACAAATTTAAATCGGGCAAATTTAAAAAATATTTTGTGTTTACTACAAACTGCGTGCTACTAGCGGATCAAATAATTGGGTCTTCTGGTCTGGATATTGTAAAAATCAATGGTATTATTACGCCGGGTAGTTTTTATGATTGTTTAAATAGGGAATTTAAAGCTCGCAGTGGCGTGGTGGTTTCGCGGAATATTTATCGGTAATTTACGCCGGATTATTTTTGTGTTATAATCGTAAGTAATATGCAGCAAGATAATAATCCTGACCAGCGATCACAAAATCCATATACTATTGATTACTTAAACCAGATTGCGCCCAAACAAAAACAGCCGTTGTTCGACAAGACGATGGTTATTATTTTTGGCGCACTGATATTTGCCGTAGTTGTATTTGCTGGACTAATGATGTTTTCTTCGCTCAACGAGAATCCTAATTCTGAGCCTCTGCTGCGAGTTTATTTGAAAGTGCAAAAGACTAATGAGCTAGCCACTAAATATCAAGGGCGTCTACAAAATTCCGATTTAAGGGCAATCAACTCTGGTTTGGCAACGACTCTTGCATCTGATGGGGCCAAGCTTAAATCATTATTAGGTAGTAATAAGATTGAAATTCCGAAAGCCGAAAAAAATAAAACGCCACCAAAAATTATAGCTCAAGTTAATAAAGACGCTGAGGAGCTAGATAAAACCCTGGATGATGCTTTTTTGAATGCGGTATTAGACAGGACTTATGCTCGCGAGATGAGCTATAATTTGGATGTAATTAACAGTTTAATGAAACGGGTAGAATCTTCGGCGCGCTCTAGCGATTCAAAAGCCTCACTTAACGAGATTATTAAAAGTTTAGATGTTTCGTCTAACCAATTTAGAGAATATTCCCAATCAGATAAATAGTTTGTTGCGCGCGCTATCTGTGGTAAAATATAGGTATGAATGACGCCAGAGACGAGATTCGTTCCAGGATAAATCTAGAGGATTTGGTGAGTGAATATGTTGAGTTGAAACGAGCCGGTAGGAACTTCAAGGCGCTCAGCCCGTGGACGAACGAGCGGACGCCTAGTTTTATAGTGAGTCCAGATAAGCAAATTTGGCATGATTTTTCATCTGGTAAAGGCGGTGATATTTTTGGCTTTATTATGGAAGTTGAAGGTATGGAATTTCGTGAAGCACTAGAATACTTAGCTCGCAAGGCTGGAGTGGAGCTGGCTAATTTCGACTCAAAACGCTCGGCTGAGGCTGCGGAACAAAAGAAAAAATTATATGAAATTTCAGCTCTCGCAGTCCAGTTCTATCAGTATTGCTTAACAAAAGATAAGGCGGCAGCTGAATATGTGCTTAAAAATCGTAAATTATCCAAGGAGATTATAAAAGAATTTCATATTGGATATGCGCCGAACTCCAAACAACTACTCAGGAGTTTTTTGGAGAAGAAGAAATTTTCATTGATTGATATTAGACTAGCAGGGTTGTTAAATCGGTTTGATGGTGATTTATTTCGGGGGCGGGTGATGATACCGCTGATGGATCCGAGTGGAGCGCCAATCGGTTTCACTGGTCGAGCGCTGAAAGATGAGCCGAATTCGCCAAAATATCTAAATACGCCACAAACTACACTATATGATAAATCGCGTCACATTTTTGGTCTTTCGCAGGCTAAACAATCAATCCGCCGCGACGGTTTCGCTGTAGTGGTAGAAGGCAATATGGACGTTATCGCTAGCCATCAGGCGGGCGTGAAAAATGTTGTAGCAACGGCTGGTACGGCAATGACGGCTCAGCATTTAAAATCTCTGGCGCGGTTTGCTGGTGATATTCGCCTATGTTTTGATGCCGACCAAGCAGGAATCAACGCTACTGAGCGGACTATTACGTTGGCTCAAACGGCTGGTGTTGAGCTTTCGATTATCACACTTGATCAATCGGCGGGCGGGGCAAAAGATCCTGATGAGTTAATTCAAAAAGACGCGGAGTTATGGAAAAATTCTATTGCACACCCACAACCAGCGGTCGATTGGATTTTTGACCAATATGAAAAACGGCTGGACATTAAAACTGCCAATGGTAAACGGCAGTTTTCGACGGTTGCTTTAAAGCTGGTGGAGAATTTGAACGATCCAGTAGAGAAAGAACATTATTTAGATGAAATCTCGCGCCGGATTGGAACTTCACGTCAAGCTCTGGTCGCCAAATTCTCAGATGTGAAACAAAATCAAAAGCCGAAACGACGCACTAAGATTGATAAATCCGCCGCCAAAAAAGCTACGCCAAAAAAGGAGCTTTTATATGAGGAGGATCTACTTGGTCTAGCGATTGCCTACAAAGAATCGGCTGAATTGTTGCAAAATCTACCTGAGAATTGCTTTAGCGAGACGAATAGAGACCAACTTTTAGAGATTTTGAAGCAAAATGACCGTGAAAAATTGAAAAAATATGATAACTATGTTAAAATACTATTATTGAAAGTAGATGAACGCTACGACGGCTGGAAAACAAGTGAAGTCGCGGTAGAAATTACGCGTTTAGTCCAAAAAGTGCAAAAACAACACCTAGAAAAACAGAAAGATGTCTTGCAAGATCAGCTTAGAGATGCAGAGACTCAGAGTGATGATAAACTGGCACGCAAGCTTTTACTGGAAATTACCAAATTAAATAAGGAGATAAATAGTGGCAAAATCTAAGAAGGAAACTAAATTGTCCGAAGAGGTGATAGACGAAAATGGTGTGGTAGACGCGACTGCTAGCATAAATGAGATTGATGGTCCAGATATTGATGAGTTAGCCGAAGAAGAGGAAGATCTAGCCGATGATGATATTATGTCTGGAAGCTACGTTGATGATATCTCAGATGATAGCGTACGGATGTATCTGCGTGAAATTGGTAAAATCCCTCTTTTGACGCACGAAGAAGAAATGGTGCTTTCGCGAAAAGCCGTGGAAGGCGACCGTCGGGCTAAAGATAAAATGGCCGAAGCAAATATGCGTTTGGTGGTTTCGATTGCTAAGCGATATTCTGGCCGCGGCCTAGATCTTTTGGACTTGATCCAAGAGGGGAATACTGGGTTACTGCGTGCGGTTGATAAATTTGATCCAGAGAAAGGCTATAAATTTTCAACTTATGCCACTTGGTGGATTCGCCAAGCGATTACGCGGGCCATCGCCGACCAAGCGCGAACTATTCGCATCCCGGTTCATATGGTTGAAACAATCAACAAGTTGATGCGCACGCAGCGCCGCATGACTCAAGAGCTAAACCGTGAGCCGACTACCGAAGAACTAGCGAAAGAGTTGGATATTGAGCCGGAAAAAGTTGAGTATGTGATGAAAATCAAACAGGACATTTCATCTCTTGATGCTGGAATTGGCCGCGATGGCGAAGATGGCGAAGACTCAACCCTCGGAGATTTTATTGAAGACGAAGATACTGCGAGCCCAGAAGAATCGGCCGCTGGGCAATTACTAAAAGAACAGGTTCGCGAAGTGCTTTCTAGCTTGAGCGACCGAGAGCAAAAGATTATCAAAATGCGTTTTGGGCTTGATGGCACCAAAAGCCATACCTTGGAAGAAGTTGGCTTGGAGTTTGCGGTAACACGTGAGCGAATTCGTCAGATTGAAGCTAAGGCCTTGATGAAGTTACGCAAGCATAAAGATTCAAGAAAATTACACGAATATCTAAGTTAAGGAGAATTATATGAAAGATAAATTATTACGAGTTGCGCCGATTTTATTGATTGTAGTGATTGCAATTTTAGCGATTGCCGCTTTAGTTAGTCTGGGCCAGGCGATGTTCGGTGGCGGGCAAAGTTCACAAACTAGCGACTTGGTAGATATATCGATTGAAAGTTTATTAAAAACCGACACTGCTCGTAGTGTTAAAATGACAGTTCGTGGACCGATTGTAGCAGATGAGAATTTTCGATCGTATGTGGTAGAGGTAAGCTCTACTGAACGCAAACTTGTAACTTATAAGGGATACCTTGAGAGTGTGATTGATGAAGTTAAGCTTGAAAATAATACAAAATCGTACGACGAGTTTGTGCACGCTCTAAATAAGGCTAATATAATGAGCGGCAAGCAGTTAGAAGACGACGCCAACGACGTACGGGGGATTTGCGCTACTGGCCACACTTATGACTTTGCAATTTTGAATGATGGTGAAGTTGAGAAAAACCTGTGGACTTCAACCTGTGAGGGCTCGACTGGGTCTTTGCAAGCAAATGTAAAACAGTTACAGAACCTATTTATCTTGCAAATCCCAAATAACAGCGAAATTGTGCGCGATCTGGGTGTGGGCCGTAATTAAATAACTTTTAAATATTTTTAATTAGCTGTATACGTATCCGAAGTCAAAAATAGTATTTTTATTTAGTGTCGTACAATATAATAAGGAGGGAGGGAATGGATGCCAGAACTGCCAGAGGTTGAGACGGTTGCTCGCGGTTTGCGCCGCTTGATTGTGGGTAAAAACATCGTCAAAGTTAGCCATGATAACGCTAAAAGTTTTCCTAATTCTCTAGTGGAAGTCAATAATTTTATGGTTGGCGCGAATATTGGAGGCGTCCGCCGTCGCGCCAAAGTTATTATAATTGACCTCGATGATAGCTGGTCTCTAGTAGCCCACCTTAAGATGACTGGTCAAATGGTGTATCGGGGTGAAGAGAATTGGGGGGCGGGGCATCCGAATGATGATTTTTTGGCGGAATTACCAGTGAGAGCCACCAGGGTGCAGATTGAATTTAGCGACGGTAGTAAACTATTCTTTAACGACCAGCGCAAGTTCGGCTGGATGAAGTTACTACCGACTGCAGAAATTAAAAATATGCCGTTTTTCATAAAAGTCGGCCCGGAGCCGCTCGAAGATTCATTTACTCTTGAGAATTTTATAGATAGGTTTAAACGCAAAAAGCGCAGCGCGATAAAGGCGGCTTTGCTGGATCAATCGGTGATTGCCGGAGTGGGTAATATTTATGCCGACGAATCTCTCTGGCGTGCGCAAATTCATCCCGAAACTAGAGTCGAGTCTCTTGATAGCTCGGAGTTTAAGCGTCTTTATGAGGCTGTTCGATACGTAATGAACCTCTCAATTGAGAAGGGCGGAAGCACGGCGCGCAACTATGTCAACGCAGATGGCGGCAAGGGAAATTATTTAGATTATGCTAATGTTTTCAGAAAAGAGGGCTCGCTTTGTGCGCGATGTGGTTCGGAAATTATAAAAACTAGAGTCGCTGGGCGAGGCACGCATATTTGCCCAGTTTGCCAAAAAGTTAAGGCTTAAAATGGATAATTTAGCTTCTAGGGCGATTCTTTTGTACGGGGAAAACAGTTTTGAGCGGGCAAGAGAACTGGCTGAATTGTCTAAACTAGCTAAAAAAGATGATTTTGACATTGAGAAAATTGATGGTGAGAGTTTGACTAGTTCGGATATGGTTAGCTTAGTCTCTGGGATTAGTTTACTCAGTGAAAAACGGTGTATACTCATCAAAAATCTAAGTCTCAATGCTGGAATATGGAATATTCTGGATCAATTTATTTCCAAAATTTCGAGCGATATTTTTTTAGTAATTATTGAAGATAAGTTAGACAAGCGAACGAAAACTTTTAAAGCGGTAGCAAAAATTGCCGATATGCGTGAATTTAAGGTTTTAACTCCTAAAGATGCGGGACTTTTAGCCGAAACGGCCAGAGGCATAGCGAAATCTCACGGCGAATCTATGAACCTAAAAGATGCGAAATTCTTAGTCAATTGGGTTGGAATGAGCGAGTGGAAAGTCAAATCGGCGGTGGATAGGTTGGCAATGGTTGGTGATTTGAGTGAGGCGGCTATCAAGAAATATGTTCCTCAAACCCTCGAAAATAACGTGTTTGGGCTATTTGAAGCGGCAATCAATCGCCGAATTAATTTTATAATTACAAGCTTAGACCCGATGCGATATAACAATAATTTAGATGAGGCCTATCAGCTATTCGGCTTAATATCGACGCAATTATTTAATCTAGCAGCTCTAAAACTAGGCTCTTTTGAGGGCCATTCGGTGGCGGATATCTCTAGTGATATCGGTGTAAACGCTTGGGGATTGAATCAATTGCAAAGCCTCAAAAACCAATGCTCAGACGAAGACATTGAAAAGATTTCAAAAATTTTAGCTAGAGCAGATGATAATATTAAAAAATCAAGTGGTGCTGTATGGGACTTCGTGGAGAGTGTCCTGCTGGGAATCGCTGCTAGGTAATTTAGGTGTCTTTTGCAAAAACTCGCAAATTATGATAAAATTAAACCAATTATGGCTAAGAAAGGAAAAAGCAAAAAGAGTGCGAAAAGCACTAAAAAATCAGAACCTTATGGTTTACCGACTGGTTTTTGGGCGCAAGTAGGCGCAGTTTTTTTGATTATTGTAAGCTTTTTGATGGTGTTGAGCTGGTTCGGTAGTGGCGGATCCGCGCCTCATTTTATCCATACCAACTTATTGAAATTTATGGGATACACGGTTTTCATTATGCCCCTAATCTTGATTTTTAACGCAGTCGAAATATTTCGCAACGAAGACAATAAAATGTCGGGTGTGGTTGTTCTGTCCTCTGTTTTGATGGTGTTGTGGTTGAGCGGGCTATTCGGCTTAGTTAGAAATGACGCAGGCTTATATAGCGGTGGATTTGTAGGAGATCTAGTTAATAAATTAATATTAGGCTTAGTTAATCCGGCTGTTGCGGGGATAATATATGCATTTTTGATTTTTGTCACTGTCTTGGCAGTATTGCGCCTCTCACCAACGGTAGTATTTAAACAGTTTGTAAAAGCACTAAAAACTAGTGACGCTAATCGAGATAGCCAGAACATAAGTGTGATGCGTAAAGCTGCTGAGACCACTGTCGTATCTAAATCCAAAGAAGATAAGCAGCTCAAGAGTGATTTTAAACTTAATGCCGGAGTGGCGGTCTTAGATAAGGAGGCGGATGCCATTAAAAGCGGTAAAAGGGCTAAAGGCGGATTGAGTAATCTCCGTGGCAGCGTGACGCAAGATAAAGTAGCTGAGAATCGGACGGCGATGTTAGCGGTAAGCGATCCGAATTGGGAGGCCCCGAATCAAGACTTGCTGGAAAAGGGTGAATCTCCAGCTGACGCAGGCGATATCAAGCAGAACGCGACAATTATCAAAGACACCTTGCACGATTTTAATATTGATGTAGAGATGGAGGGCGCGAATATCGGCCCCAAAGTAACCCAATATACGCTTCGCCCACCGAGTGGTGTCAAATTGACGAGAATCACGGCGCTAGAAACTAATATTGCCTTGAATTTGGCAGCGCAGAGTCTACGTATTGAAGCACCGATTCCGGGTAAACGAGCGGTTGGCATCGAGGTGCCGAATCTGAAGGCGGCAGACGTGAGGCTTTATGGTATGTTGAGCTCTACAGAATGGAAACGCGCGAGTGAGCCGCTAAGTTTCGCAGTTGGCAAAGATATTACGGGCGAAAGTGTAGTGGCCTCGCTTAATAAGATGCCTCATCTTTTGATCGCTGGTCAGACCGGATCTGGTAAGTCGGTGATGATTAATACACTTTTGGCGAGCCTTTTATACAGAAATAGCCCGAGCGACATGAAGCTAATCTTAGTTGATCCAAAGCAAGTTGAAATGGCGCCGTATGAGGATATCCCGCACCTGCTCACGCCGATTATTAACGACCCAGAAAAGACAATTTCAGCTCTAAAATGGGCGGTCAATGAGATGGAGCGCCGATATAAGCTCCTAGCAGAAGAGAAGATCAAAGAAATTCGCAGTTATAATAAGATGATTCGTGCTCGTGGCAAGAAGATTGAGGTGATGGATGAAGCTGGTCATGTGCAAAAGCATGATGATGGCACCATGCCATATATCGTGATTGTGATTGATGAGCTGTCTGATTTGATGATGGTGGCGGCGCGTGATGTTGAGGCTTTGATTGTGCGTCTTGCGCAAAAAGCTCGTGCTGTCGGTATCCACTTAGTGCTCGCGACTCAGCGTCCGAGCGTGGATGTCATTACAGGATTAATTAAGGCTAACGTGCCAGCCCGAATTGCCTTTACGGTAGCCAGCCAGGTTGATTCGCGTACGATTTTGGACCAAATTGGGGCTGAGAAATTGCTCGGTCAAGGTGATATGCTATTTTTGACGTCCGATATGAGTAAGCCGCGCCGCATCCAAGGGGCTTGGGTGACGGATAGCGAGGTTAACGCGATTAATGGTCATTTGCGTTTGCAATCACCACCGCAATACAATGATGAGATTATTAGTCAGCCAGTTCAAATCAGCACTAGGGGTGGTATTGTGATGGGTGGCAGTATGAGTGATAGCACAGATGAGACTTTTCAAGATGCAGTACGGATTGTAATGGACGCGAAGAAAGCCTCAACTAGTCTGTTGCAGCGGCGGCTAAAAATTGGCTATGGTCGAGCCTCTAGAATCATTGACGAGATGGAGGAACGGGGGATTGTTGGCCCACCAAATGGCTCTAAGCCACGCGAGATTTTGATTTCAAGTTTGGAGGAAGTGGAATAGAGGAGCCCCCTTGTTTTTGCGTTATAGGTGCAAAATATGATAGATAAACCGCCGCGGCGATGAATAGCTGTAATAAATTTACAATAGCTATAGCACTCAGGCGGCGGTGGAGTTTATCCTATGAGTAATTAGTATTAATAAGATCTAGCTTGATTTTTTGCCCATAAATTGGTATAATAACACTAATATTAGACTCAGTTTATAACTTAAAAGGGTATAGACTTTAACCAAAGGAGTAAGATGAAAGACTACGAATTGACGGTTCTGATTCATCCTGACTTTGAGAGTGATGTTGAAAAACCACTTGAAAAAGTCCGCAACCTTATCAAGACCAACGGTGGCGAGATTGCGAAAGAGGATAATTGGGGCAAGAAGAAACTGGCATACCAAATTCGCAGAGAAGATTTTGCGATTTATGTAGCTATGGATGTAAAACTTCCAGCCGCAGCGCCTCTAAAAATTAGCAACACGCTAAATATTACAGACGAAGTATTGCGATATCTTTTAGTGAAGGCCGAAGATCGACCAGCGCCAAAAGCTGAAGACGCAAAATAATCGAATAAATTTTTGGAACAAAGAAAGGTTACCAATGGCATTTAACAAAGTTATACTACTAGGAAATTTGACAGCTGATCCTGAGCTTAGGACCACACCAAATGGTCAAAATGTAACTAGTTTTTCACTAGCAATCAACCGAACTTGGAATAGCGCTAACGGAGAACGCCAAGAGGAGACAAGCTTTATTAACTGTACTGCTTGGGGCAAAACTGGTGAAACAATTGCGAAATATGTTTCGCGTGGACGTCAACTTTTAGTAAGTGGTCGTTTGCAGCAGCGGACTTGGCAAGACAAAGACACTGGCAAAAATCGCAGTGCGATTGATGTGGTAGTAGAAGAGTTTAGCTTTGTGAGTGATGGCAATCGTTCTGGCGAAGGCGGTTCAAGTTCAGCCCCTCGCGGCAGTTCGTCCGTAAAAGAGCCGATTGTCGAAGATATTTCAGATGATCCGATTGACCTTTCGGACATTCCATTTTAATAAGGAGTAATTATGGCAAAACGATTCAAGAAAGAAATTCCAGAATATTTTGATTACAAAGATGCAAAAACTTTGCAGAAATTTGTAAATATTTATGGTCAAATTGAGCCAGCCTCAAAAACTGGACTAAGTGCTAAACAGCAGCGCCAACTAGCTACGGCTATCAAGCGTGCTCGTCACCTAGCGTTAGTTGCTTTCGTAAATAACGCGTAAGTAGAATTTGAAAGTTTTTCTCGCTTCTTTATCAGAGCGAGAAATTCTTGCGAATTTTAATAAAATAAAAGGAGAAAATATGTATCAGCCGACAGATTTAAAAAAAGGAATAGTCTTTCAGATAGACGGGCAGCCCTACAAGGTGGTTGAATATAACCAAAAAGTTGTTGGTCGTGGCGGAAGTATCGTCAGTGTCAAGGTAAAAAACTTGGTTACTGGTGCAATGCTACCTAAAACTTTTAAGGGCCAAGATAAAATTGAACCCGCTGAAGTTAATCTAAAGAAGGTGCAGTATTTGTATTCAGACGGCAATGATTTTCACTTCATGGATCCAGAAACTTTTGAGCAATTTCAGTTGGATAAAGATATTATAGAAGATGCAGCTGGGTTTTTAAAAGAAGGTGAAGAGTTGAGTTTGCAGTTTTTTGATAATAAGGTTATTAACATCGAATTGCCGAAGAACGTCTACTTAAAAGTGGTTTATACCGAAAACGTAGTTAAGGGGGACACAACCTCGAACGTCTTAAAAGATGCTGAGATGGAGACGGGAATCACTGTTAAGGTTCCGTCATTTATAAAAGAAGGTGATGTTATATCAGTAGATACTTCAACTGGTGAATATCGCGAACGGCAAAAATAAACCGGAGGTAAAAGGGTGGCTGAAAAAATAAAGCAGTTTTTTAAGATAATCTTTATTTTTTTTACTAAACATTGTAAAAAGATAATCATTAGTATAGCATGCTCGATGTTGGTTGTTATTTTAGCCCAAGTATTTTGGCCGAAAAAATATTCTTTGCCATTTTCTAAAGTTGGTTCTGAAGAAATCGGAATTTTGGATCGTGATAAAATCCAAGAGACTGTAGAGCGCCAATTCTCTGGATCGGAAATTATTATAGAGTCAGGTGCTGATTCTAAGTCTAATTTGAAGGGCGAGGTTATGCTGAGTAGCGGTATTTTAGATGAGGCTTGGCTATCTTCGGAGCTGGAATATCCTTTAGTTTGGCGATTTGTGCCATTTTCATTTTACCTCTTTAAGACCGATATACAGGTTGTCAAATTTAATATAGACGAAGCTAAACTCGACAATTTATCTAAAGAGGAAGCTAAGGACCTCTCTCGCGAACCAAAAAATGCTGTTTTTGAAGTTGATGGTGAAAAAATTAATATCAAACCCAGCGAAGACGGCGTAAAAGTTGAATCTGGCGCTGTCAAAAGTGCTATAAAAGATTATGATTTTCGATTATCCAGTAATCATATATCTGTAAAAGGTGACAAGATAATCCCAGAGATTATTACTAGTAATTACGAATCATTACGGGCTCAAGCTGAAAACGCAATTTCTAAAGACATCTATTTCATGCTGCCTGTCGGCAGCCGATTGAACAAGCTTGTGACATCTGATAAAGAGCGGGCGAGTTTATTGGATGTCACAAAAAATGAAGACGGTGAATTTGGCCTAACATTAAAAGATGATGAGCTATCTAAATTATTTGGTGCGCTAGAAGAAAAAGTCAGAAAAGAGCCCGGTGTAACAGTTATAAAAACTATAAATGGCGAGGAAGCCGGTCGTACTACCGGCATCGAGGGCTGGGGTCTGAATTTTGATGATTATAAAGGCCAGATATTCTCTAAGATGTTTGATAATGGTTCTGGTGTAGAGATTGAGCTTAAGCTAAGATCTATCCCACCAGTTGTTAGATATGAGAGAGAATTTACGAACAGCAACAAAGGCTTACAGAGCTATTTAGATGAGGTGACGAGGGATAAAAAAATATCAGTTAGTGTACAGCAACTATCGGGTGAATTTTGGAGTGCAGAATCAAACAGCAATAAACGGATGACTTCCGCTAGCACCTATAAATTATTTATGGCGCAGTTTATTATGAATAAAATTGATAATGGCCAGCTAGGTTGGGGTTCTTCGGCTCTAGGAACAAATGTTGAGGGGTGCATGTATAATATGATTGTTCGCAGCGCAAATGACTGCTCGGAATACTGGCTAAGTGTCTACGGCGGAAACACCATTAACAGTTATTTACAATCTGTTGGCTATGAGCCTGTGTTTTCTAATTCTGGCCAGGTGGCCTCAACGACTGCTAATAGCCTAAGAAAAATACTAACTAATTTATATTTTGGAGATAACTTCTCGGCGGGCAACGCCAATAAACTCCGCGAGTTAATGTCTTCTCAAATTTATAGACAGGGGATACCTTCCGGAACATCAAACCGGGTTGCTGATAAAGTTGGTTTTCTAAATGGAGTTTTGAATGACGCCGGGATAGTCTACCATCCTAAAGGCGACTATGCGTTGGTGGTGATGACAGAAGGTGAAAGTTGGGCAAAAATTGCTGAGATCACTAGAGAAATTGAGAGGATCATATATGTCCAAGGTTAGATTGGACCACCTGCTGGTGGCCAAAGAACTAGTAGCTTCTAGGTCGCAGGCGGAGAGCTATATAAAGCTCGGAAAGGTCATTGTTGATGGCCGTGTTATTAATAAGCCTGGGTTTTTTATAGCAGACACTGCTCACTTGAAGGTAGAGCAAGCCAGCCAGTATGTTTCTCGGGCAGGGATGAAGCTGGAGAGCGTGGCACAAGCAATGGGGCTAAGTTTTGTCGATAAAATAGTGCTAGACGTAGGGTCGAGCACTGGCGGATTCACTGACTACGCGCTTCGTAATGGAGCTAAGAAGGTGGTTGCCGTAGACGTCGGCACCGACCAGATGCACCCTTCTCTGCGAGGTAATCCACGGGTTGAGCTGTACGAGAAGACGGATATTCGTGATTTTAAAACAGCGCATAGGATCGATATTGTAGTCATAGATGTAAGCTTTATATCTATGCGCGAAATACTACCTAGCGTACGGAACATAGTGCAAAATGATAGAGGTACTCTTATTGTGGCAATGCTAAAACCACAATTTGAAGCAGGTAAGGGCAACGTAATTAATGGGGTAGTGAAAAATAATGCCCAGAGACGACAAATTATAAGAGATTTTGAAACTTGGCTGAAATCTAACGGCTTCTACATCGGCGGTAAAAAAGACAGCGAGGTTAAAGGTGCTAAGGGTAACCAAGAAAGGTTCTACACTTTAAAAATAACTGAACAATAAATTTGCTCAGTTATTTTTCTGTGGCAAGATTCCGATTGGCCTAAACGTTGAACCGGAATTCTACCACATCATTAGGCTGCATAACGTAACCCTTGCCCTCGGTTCTTACTTTGCCACTAGCCTTAGCAGATTGTTCGCTGCCAGCGCTAACCAGGTCATTATAGTTCACGACTTGCGCTGCTATGAAGCCTCTTTCGAAGTCCGTATGGATAACCCCTGCGGCTTGCGGCGCAGTCCAACCTTGTTTGATCGTCCAAGCATGAACTTCTTTTGGGCCGGCCGTTAAATAGCTTTGTAAGCCCAAAATACTGTATGCTGCGTGTATCATTTGTGATAGGCCATTTTCTTTCACACCGTAGCTTTCTAATAATTCTTTAGCATCCTCAGTACCTAAATCTTTGAGCTCTTCCTCTAGTTTGGCCGATACAAATACGGACTGGGAGGGGAGTACCAGATTTGACAATTCCTTTTGCCGGTTCTGGTCGTTCAGGACATCTTCGTCTACGTTAAACGCGTAGATAACTGGCTTGGCCGTTAGGAGATGAAGATCAGATACTAACTGGTAATTTAAATCTCCAATTGAAGAAAGGAGCGAGCCGCTATTTAGTTGAGTAATTAAATTGTTCAAGTGCTCAATGTCTGATCTTATAGAGGGTTTAGACTTAGCTTCTTTGGACAGCCTTTGCACTCGATTTTCAAGCGTCTGGATATCGGCAATTATTAACTCTGTATTAATTACATCGATGTCGTTTTCAGGGTTGATGCGATCTGAGACGTGAACAATATCATTGTTCACAAAGGCCCTCACAATATGTATAATTGCATCACACTGTCGGATGTTTGAGAGAAACTTATTCCCTAAACCTTCACCCTTACTTGCGCCAGCTACTAAGCCTGCTATATCCACGAAGGTAACTGTAGCGGGTACTATTTTCGATGAACTGTAGATGGTGGCTAATTTTTCTAACCGTTCGTCCGGCACGGGCACGATTCCAGTATTTGGCTCTATGGTGGCAAAAGGGTAATTTGCGGCTAAGATGTTATTATTTGTTAGGGCGTTGAATAAAGTTGATTTACCGACGTTCGGTAGACCCACGATTCCGATAGATAAGCTCATTTGGCTCCTTTTGGCTTTAAATTTAGTAGACTTGCTAAGTGTATTTTAACACATAAAGCTTTATCTATAAACCCAAACGGCGTTACTGGTCTACGCATTATGTTTAAAATGCTTGCAAAAAACATTATGATTATGATAAAATAGTAGCATGTTTAATATAAAAGGTGTGGGCGAATTCTTCTCGTTAGATGTGGGCACGAACGCTATTCGTGTTATCCAACTTGATAAGGGCAATGACGGCAACTGGAATTTAGTTGGCTTTGGCTATACGCCGGTCGACTCTCGTCTGACTGCGAACGATTCTGAAGAGGGTCGTCGTAGACTAGGCGAAGTGATCGCGACGGTTGTAGGGCAGAGCGACATTAAAACCAAAAACGTAGCGATTAGCTTATCGTCCCAGAAAACATTTACAACAATTATTGACGTTCCGACGCAAGACGCAAAAGAACTTCAGAAAACTATCAAATATCAAATCGACCAGTATGTACCAATGTCGATCGAAGATGCTAAAGTGGATTGGGCCTCCCTTGGGCAATCGATGCATAAAAAAGATTCACAAGAGGTTCTTTTGGCATCGACCGCTAAAAATTATAGCGAAGATCGACTGGAATTTATCGAAGGCCTAGGCTTTAATGTAATCGCTGCCGAACCGGACTCACTAGCGATGACTAGATCGCTGCTGCCAAAAGGAGTAAATGACGGTCGGGTATTGATTGACCTTGGCGAAAACTCAACTGACCTTTCTGTAGTTTACGGTGACGCCCCGCGCCTTGTCCGCACTATTCCGGTCGGGTTGTCCTCGCTTGTTAAAGCGGCGGTACAAAACTTGAATATTAAAGACGACCAAGCTCGGCAGTTTATTTTAAAGTTTGGTCTAGCGCAGGATAAGCTTGAAGGCCAGGTTTTTAGGGCTATCGAAACTACTTTGGAATCTTTCGTCCAGGAAATCGTAAAATCTATTAAATTTTTCTCGACAAGATATCCTGATGTCGCTATCGGTGGAGTTATACTTTCTGGCTACGCCGGAATGGTGCCACACCTAACTGAATATGTGTCATCTAAGACTGGAATTTCTACCGTTTCGGGTGATCCATTCCAGTACGTTACAGTGCCAGCCAAATATCAGCAACAATTGTCCGGTGTTGCATCGGAGTTTGCCGTGGCTGTCGGTCTAGCCCAAAGGAGTATTAAATAATGATTGAAATTAACTTAATCCCTGATGTAAAAAATGAATTACTAAAAACCCAGAGCCTGCGCAACCGTATTATACTATTCTCAATTGTGGCCAGCATCGCCTGCGTGGTTCTCGTCGTTCTGGTAGCTAGCTTTGTGTTCGTGGCCCAACCACTGACTATAGGTGCGAAAGATCGAACTATCAAAGAGGATTTTGCTGCTCTAGAACACCATCCAGACGTCACTAGCATAGTGACTTTGCAGAACCAGCTAAGCCAAATTGATAGTTTGCGTGCAGCTGCGCCGAACACTTCTAGACTGCTAGGCCAGATTATTGTGGCTATCCAGCCGACTGGCGAAAACTCGGTTTCATATTCTTCATTGAATTATGACCCAGCTAGTAAAATGCTGTCAATCGAGGGTCAGGCGGCCGGTGGATTCCCCGCGCTAGAGGCTTTTCGTAAGACGATTGCTGAGACTAAAATAGTTTATCGTGAGGAGCATAAAGAGATAGTCTGTACTGCTGATGATGTGAGAAATGAAACTAATGATTGTATTAGCGAGGCCCTAGTCGATGGAGACGTTATCACGGAAGAGCAGTCTTTCGGTGATGATGAAAATGGTGCCAAAGTTCTACGTTTCAAGCTTAGCTTTAAAATTAATGATATGGCACTAAGTTTTACCGCGAAAGATTTTGCAGTATTGCCTCCGGGACGAAAAGATGTTACCGACTCTAAGATCCAGATTCCGGACGATATTTTTAAAGCTAGAACTAGTGTAGGGGAGGGTGAATAATATGCCTAAAGACAACAAAGATATGGCTATTGGCAAGCGACAATTAATTGCTAAGGCTAATCAAACAATGTTTATAGCGGTCGCCATTGCTTCTGTGGTTATTGGTCTTGCTTCAGTGCTAACAACTTTCTTAGTGCGAGAAATGATGTTTAATTTTAAGGTTCTTGATGCTCAGAACGCTAGCATCGAGACTTTGAAATCTAATCTCGAAAATGTCAAGGACCTAGAGTCTAAGATGGAAGAATTGCAAACTAATTCTGCGTTATTATCATCTCGAGCAGACGTAGAAAACAATGCTTTACGTGTCGTGATTGACGCTTTGCCGTCGTTCGAGAACTCCGCTGCGCTTGGCGCTAGCGTGAGTAATAAACTATTAAATGTTCCGGGGATTAAAATTGAGTCTATTACTGTTAATACGTCAGCCTCAACGGAAGACTCTGCCGCTAGCACAACCGAAGGCGATAAGGAAGCCGGCAACCCTAAGCCGCAGGCGATTGCGTTTTCATTCACTGTGGCCTCTGATGGCCCAGAAAATATTCTAAATGTAATAAAGAATTTAGAGAAGTCGATTCGCACAATTAATATAACTTCATTCAGGTTAGAACAAAATACTGGAGACATGTCTTTAACGGTGAATGCTCAGGCTTTTTATCTAGCGCAGGCTAACGTTGCGCTGCGTGAAAAGGTTATTAAGAGTGATGACACTTCTAAATCTGATACTTCCACCGCAGCTTCATCCGGTCAGGAAGATACGACAGGAGATAAATAAGATGAAAAAAACTGATATTGCAATGCTAGTACTGATTGCTGGAGTGAGTGTAGTTATTTCCTCATTCGTCCTAAACAATATTTTGGGTGATCCAGGAGAAAAGACCCGTAATGTTGAAATAACAGACGAGATCCAAGCAGGATTTACTGAGCCCAACAAGGAAATATTTAATAAGGATGCGATCAACCCAACAGTTCCGATTATGATCGGTGAGGACGGAGCAGCGCCGATGTCCGATGCACAACGGGCAGCAAACTAAGATACAGAATAAAAATAATTTATGGCCCTAATAACGAACGACATTCAAGCTAGACTTGCGAAGCTCCTCTCTGAAGAGGGGCTTGTTCGAGCTGAGGTCATTTCTCAGTCTGTAGAAAATGCCAAAGCGGCTAATCAGTCGTTGATAGCGTATTTTCTAGAGAATAAAATAGTTGATAATGAAATACTGGTTCATGCTATCTCTTATGTTTCGGGTGTCCCCTATGTTAACTTGGCAACCTCCAGCATCGATCAGTCAATCTTAGACTTAGTCCCGCTCGATATTGCCGAGAGAAATATGGCAGTGCCGATCGCAGAAGTGCAAAATAGGTTGGCTGTGGCTATGCTTGATGCTACTAACGTTCAGGCGGTTGATTATTTGTCTAGCTTGATTCAACGGCCGCTTAAGGTCTTTATGGCTAGCCAAGAATCAATCCGCCATGTATTAGATCAGTATAAAACTGACCTTTCAACGGTTGATGAAATTGCCGAAAAAACTGAATTGAGCGATGCTGCAGACGCTGATATGAAGAGATCGGCCCAGACGATCATTCAAGATTCACCAATTTCAAAAGCATTAAGCACAATTTTGGAATATGCTGTTCGTGCCAAAGCCTCCGACATCCATGTTGAACCACTAGAAAAATCACTCAAAATTCGTTGCCGAATTGACGGTGTTCTGCGAGAAATTATGAACCTGCCGAAAAGTATTGAGCCGGCTCTAGTTTCTCGTATCAAGATCTTATCCAGTCTAAAAATCGACGAACACCGCATCCCTCAGGACGGCCAGTTTGCGGTTAGCGTGGCCAACAAAGAGGTCGACCTTCGTATCGCGATTAGCCCAGTTATTTGGGGTGAGCAGGTGGTGATTCGTTTGCTTGATAAGTCTGGCAGCTCGTTCGATCTTGAGCAAATGGGCTACGCAGGGCGAGCGCTTAGAACTATCAGGAAAGGTATTGCCGCACCAAATGGAATGGTTCTCACCTCTGGCCCGACTGGTTCTGGTAAATCGACCTCTTTATATGCCTTAATTAAAGAAATTAAAGACGAATCTGTGAATATTATTACGCTGGAAGACCCGGTTGAATATAAGATGGATGGTGTAAATCAGATCCAAGTTAACTCTGACGTTGGCCTGACTTTTGCGGCTGGACTACGCTCTATCCTGCGTCTTGACCCAGATATTGTGATGGTTGGTGAGGTCCGCGACGGTGAGACCGCTAATTTGGCTGTACAAGCGGCCCTAACTGGACACTTGGTGTTCTCGACTCTCCACACTAACTCAGCGGCTGGTATTTTACCTCGTCTTTTGGACATGGGGATTGAGCCGTTCTTGATCGCTTCGACCGTTAATACGATTATTGGACAGCGTTTGGTTCGCCGTGTGTCTGAGAAGCGAAATGTATATCAATCGTCACCTATAGAGACAGAAGCCATTATGGAGACGGTGGGGCACTTGCTCCCCAAAACCAAAGAAGATGTTGCGGCGGTCTCGGCCGATTTAGGGTATAGAGATCTGCCACTAGCTAATCAAAAGTCATATTCTCTAGTAAGGGGTAGGGACACACCACAAACTCCAGGTGGGTATAAGGGGCGTGCCGGTATCTATGAAGTTATGGAGGTGAGTGAGGAGGTGCAACAATTGATTATTAAGCGGGCTACGGCGGCTGAAGTGCAGAAAGTTGCCGTAGCCCAGGGAATGATTACGATGCGTCAAGATGGATACCTCAAAGCATTGACAGGGCTCACGACAATAGAAGAAGTAAATAGGGTAGCAGCTGATACTGCATAAAAGGGAAGGAAAATATGGAACAACAAGATTTAAGAATAGAAATTTTACTAGAGGAAGTGGTGCGTAAAAACGCCAGTGACCTACACATTCAGGTTGGATTGCCGCCGATGCTCCGCTTAGACGGTTCGTTGACGCCATTTCCTGGATACAAAGCTCTTAACGAAGAGCAGGTTGAGATGCTTGTTTTCTCAATTCTCGATCAAGATCAACAACAGATTCTAACCAAGGATAAAGAGTTTGACTTTTCATTCGCGTTTGGAGAACTGGGTCGTTTTCGCGTTAACGCCTTCCATGAACGCGGAAATCTAGCTGCTGCACTTCGTTTGATCCCTAATACTATTAAAACAGTTGCTGAGCTTGGCATGCCACCAGTTGTCCAGACGTTTGCAGATTATCCGCGTGGATTGGTGTTAGTTACTGGCCCAACTGGTTCGGGTAAATCCACTACCCTAGCAGCTATAATTGACAAAATTAACACGGAAAAAGCTCAGCATATCATCACTATTGAAGACCCGGTTGAGTTTACGCATAAAAGTAAACGTTCGGTGATTGTGCAGCGTGAAGTCCACTACGACACATACTCTTTTAGCTCGGCTTTGCGTTCAAGTCTTCGTCAAGACCCAGACGTTGTGCTGATCGGTGAGATGCGTGACCTTGAAACTATCTCAGCCGCGATTACGATTGCCGAAACCGGACACTTAGTATTTGCAACCCTTCACACCAACAGTGCCTCGCAGTCGATCGACCGTATGATTGACGTTTTCCCGCCGCATCAGCAACCGCAAGTTCGTTCGCAGCTGGCTAATATTCTGCAGGGAATTTGTTCCCAGCGTTTAGTTCCTTCAATCGGAGGCGGTCGTGTTGTGGCTGCTGAGGTTTTGATTGCTAACCCGGCTGTACGAAACATTATTCGCGAAGGAAAATCCCACCAGCTCGATGCTGTGATCCAAACCGGAGCAGACCAAGGCATGCAGACAATGGACCGTACGCTAGTTAAATTAGTCCAGACGGGGGCTATTACTTATGATAGCGCTCGCGAATACGCAGTTGACTTATCGGAATTTGAAAGGTTAATGAGAGGTTAAAATGAAAAGATTTAGTTACGAGGCAAGAGATAAAACTACTGGCAAGATTGTAAAGTCTGAAGTCCAGGCTGAAACAGAGCACGCCGCCGGTCGATTGTTGATGGAGCAAGGATTCATACCCGTGAAGGATCTAAAAGAAATTAACGAAGAAGGTTTTTTTGGAAAATTTACAAACCGTATCTCTTCTAAAGATAAAATTGTTTTTACGAGGCAGTTTTCAACTTTGATTAGCGCCGGTTTGCCGTTGTCGCAGAGTTTGCATACTGTTGGGGAGCAGACCCAGAATAAAAAAATGAAAAATGTCATCGAGGATATTATGGCGAGCGTTGAGGCTGGTACCACCCTTTCTGACGCGTTTTCTAAACATTCGGATGTGTTTGACAAAGTTTATCTCTCTCTAGTTGCGGCGGGTGAGCTGTCTGGAACGCTTGATGAATCTTTACTACGTATTGCTGCTCAGCAGGAAAAAGATTCCGAGATGATGAGTAAAATTAAAGGCGCTTTGACTTATCCTATTATCGTTCTATTCGTGATTTTGGGTGTGGTTGGATTTATGATGTTCACCGTTGTCCCGCAGGTAGAACAGCTTTACCGCGACATGGGTAAAGAATTGCCTTTAATGACGCAGATCATGGTGAACGCGTCGAATTTTATTATGAACTACTGGTGGGTGGTAATTATCGCGATTGCAACTGTAGTTTGGTTTTTCCTTCAGTTCCTTAAAACCGACACCGGTATTAAATCTGCAGCCGCTTTCAAGCTTAACGTGCCAATGTTTGGCGCATTGTTTAGGAAGCTTTATATGGCGCGGTTCACTCGAACTGGGCAGACTTTGCTTGCGACTGGCGTGGCGATGCTAGATATGCTGAATATTTGTGGCGATGCTTTAAATAACGTGATTGTTAAAAAGAGTATCGACGAAGCTGCTGAGATGGTGCAGGGCGGTAAAAATTTGTCTGATTCCTTGAGGGGTAAAGATTATATTCTTCCACTAGTACCGCAGATGATCTCGATTGGTGAACAATCTGGTAAGATTGACCAAATGCTAGGTAAGACTGCGCAAGTTTATGAAAATGAGCTTGAAGAACAGATCCGGTCGATATCTACGATGATTGAACCAATTATGATGGTGGTGATGGCGGTGCTTGCCGGTGGTATGATTGGTGCGATTTTAATGCCGATTTATGGCCTAGTAAACAATGTTTAACAGACGGAGATCAAGATGATATTTATAATTTTAATTGGCTTGTTTTTGTTCGGCGCGGTATTAGCTAGCTTTGCTGTTGCACAAGTTTGGCGGATTCGAGCTAGACAATTAAAGCACGAGATGGAATCTGGTGAAGAGGTAGACAAGACCGAATGGAAAAAGCTTAAATCGTTGGCTAGGGTAAAACAGAGAGACGATCGCTCAAAGTGCTTACACTGTGAATATACCTTAAGGTCGTATGATCTAATTCCTGTGGTGTCTTGGTTGAGCTTGGGCGGCAAATGCCGTAAATGCCGCAAGCCTATCGGCGCTACTGAATTTGTGGCGGAGATTACACTCGGCGCTCTTTTTGTGGCTTCATTCCTGATGTGGCCGCTTGTAAATTTAGCCGGAGCGGAAGCTTCGGCGCTGCAGATTGTAAGTTTTATTCTGTGGCTGATTTTGCTAGTCATCCTAACCATTCTGTTTATATATGATATGAAATGGTCGTTGCTACCTTTGAACTTGATGTTGGCATTCATCGCATTGTCTGCTGTCTTTTGGATAATCAATACGACTAGTGTCGTAGGCTTCGGCGTGGAACTTATTGCTAATTTATTAATATCCATGGCTATTTTGCCTGGTATCTATTGGATATTAAATACTGTCTCCAGGGGCACTTGGGTGGGGTCTGGGGATTGGATTACTTCTATAGGTCTAGTACTTATGATCCCTAATTCTCCAATTCTAACAGCCTTCGTTCTATTTTTGTCTAATTTTCTCGGGACTTTATTTATTGTGACTAGCTCAATGATAAAAAAGGAATCTTTGGGCAGAGGCGCAAGAATACCGTTCGGGCCATTTTTAATTATTGCGACTATCCTAATTTTCTTTACATACCCGTACATTATGAATTTTTTAAGTTTTAGCGTATAAAATAATAATGCTTATGATATAATAGAGTTAATATGAAAAAAAGTATTTCAAAAATAGTAGACGGTTTTACAATTATAGAGATCTCTCTGTTTTTGGCTATCTCGAGTTTTTTGGCGGTAGGGTTGATGGCGGGATGGACTACTAACATCAATAGGCAAAGATATACTGACATGGTTAGTACTTTTAAATCAGATATACAACAGGTTTTCACAGAGGTTGAAAACCCGCATAACAGTATGACGCAGAGGGTACGTTGTATCGACGGTGGTATTAATATCTCGATTGTGCTAGATGACGGCGGAGACGCACGCGGTACGACTAACTGTATTATTCTAGGTAGGATGATTAGCTTTGGCAGCCCCGATTCGGCTGGACTATTCAGCACGCATTATGATACGTCTAGATATATAGTTGGTTTAGATATCGACACCTCAGTTGCTTGTGGCGGTCCGTGTGCCAATGATCTTGAGGCGCTCAAAGCAACTAAATTCGTGGTGGCCGTTGGTTCAAATGCTCTTGATACGACCTTTGCGGATACGAACAAATGGGAAGAGCAGAGGCTAGAATGGGACGGTCGTTATAAAATGATAACTGACAATCGAAGCTCTGGAGCTAGGGCTTTTTCTGGTAATTTAACCTCTCCTTGGGCTATTAGTGATACTGTATTTGGAGTGATGATATTGAGGTCGCCTATGAGCGGCTCGGTTATGGCATTCGGTGTCCCAGTAGATGTCATATACCCTGGACTTGGCTACTACAATAATGAATCAAATATTAGAGACTTTAGGAATAGCTTTGTGGATGGCAGGCTTGCGATCTCGTCTAATAAAAAAGTTGATGTATGCATTATGCCTAGCGAATCTAATGGCCCCAGCATTTTCGGTCGCGGCAGAGTGGTGAGAATTGGTAATACTGCTGCTTCAGTTGAAATAGCGCCGCTGGAAGGCATCGGATCAATATCTTGCGACGACCAAACGGGTTTTAACGGAGTGCAAAGGCTATAGTCTATGAAAAATATTTTTAAAAGAGGGGACACTATCATAGAGGTAACATTGGCTGTTTCTATTTTTGCGATGCTAATGGTGAGCAGTTTGGCCCTAATGAACGCTGGCCTGTCTAGGTCGCAGGCGACAATGCAATTGACTATGGCGAGAAACACTATCGATGCCCAAGCCGAGGCTTTGCGTTTTATGAACGGGGCATTCATCTCTCAACATCCTCGACCGGTCGGGGAATTTACCGGTCCAGCTCGCGAGTGGCTAAATGCTACGTCCGCGTCTTTTACTTCAGCCAGCCAGCTGAATGAATGCCGCTCAGATTTTAATGCCACGAATATACTAGTCGTAGATACAGCAAATATGGTAGTTCGAAAATCTGGTAATGGCGCTAATTTTACTCGGGCTGAAACATATCCGAGGCTGTCATTCGGCGCAGACAGTAACACAATTTCTATGCCGTCTTCATATTCAGAAGCCCAAGGTGTTTGGATTGAAGTAGTTCGCCCGAGTGATTCAAATGCTAAGTATTATGATTTTCATATTCGAGCTTGCTGGACACCATCAGGTAGCAATATTGAGACAACCCTAGGCACGATTGTGAGGCTGTATGATCCTAGATAACAATTATAAACAAGGTTTTACGATAGTAGAATTGGCGCTTTCAATGTCTATAGTGTCGGTATTGTTGATTGCAATTGTTACGATGTCGATACAAATGGGTAGAATCTATACCAAGGGCGCAACTATGCTTGATCTAAACGCAGCTAGCCGAACGATTAATGCCGATTTTACAAGGTCGTTTAACTCGATCCCATCTATTGAGTGGAGCAACCCCCAAACCACTTTTGAAGCAAGTCAAAATTATGTAGTGCGCCCGAACACTTCTGAATCACAGGCCGGTGCTTATTGTACTGGGAGTTTCAGTTATCTATGGAATACTGCGCGTATCCTGAACGCCCCAGAGTCCGGACGAACTGTGTCGGTGCGCTATGATGGTGCAACTACATCTAGCACTGAGATCAAACTGATCAAAATTCTTGACTCATCTCGACAATACTGTGCTGATAGCACATTATGGACTAGAATTCCTAGAGGTGGTCAGGTTATAGACCTATTGCCCCAGACTGAATCAGGGTTGATGATTTATGATATTAGGTTCCACTCTAAAGAGGCCCTACATGACCAGAGCACAAACCAGAGGATTATTAATATTAGTTACGTCTTGGGCACGAGTGATGCTAATCTAGGTTTGATAGATATGTCTAATATGAATTGTCGTCCACCATCTGATATACAAGGGGCGGAAAGCTACTGCGCGATTAATAAGTTTGATCTAACTGTTAGAACTCTAGGCAGGAGATAGGAACCTGTGCCAAAGAATAGAAAAAAATCTTTTTACGGAGGTGGAGTGTCGATACTTGTTGTTGCTACGACCTTCTTGATGGTAGCAATTATAGTGACTAGTTTTATCCGGCTCGCTAATAGGGACAGCCAAATGGCTGCAAGTCAAGATTTGTCCCAATCAGCGTATGACTCAGCGCAGGCTGGTATTGAAGATGCAAAAAGAGCTCTATTACAATGGCAGGGAGCGTGCACTGAGTCGCCCCAGTCTAATGACTGTGCAAAATTCAAAACAGCGCTTCATCAAGGACTAGACTCGCAGTCGTGTAAGCTATTGAGCGAGATATTTGATATAGGTGATAGAAACGCTGATGAAACTCTTATCCAGAGCAGCGAAGGCGATAAAGAGTTTGACCAGGCTTATACTTGTGTGAAAATAAATACTGAGACGAGTGATTATTTGGGCGAGTCGCCAGCAGGCTTTTCGAAATTAATCCCGTTAAAATCAACCGCCAATTTTGATAAGATTCGTGTTTCGTGGTTTAGTGAAAAAGATGCTGGGTCTAGTGATATGAGCCTCGACGATTATCCAAATAAAATGCTAAACGCGTTTCCGGAAAATTCTAACTGGCCGCAAAATAGACCTTCAGTCTCTCGAGCCCAATTTATTAATGGTGACGATTCCGGCGTGGTCTTCTTGTACCCTAGCGCAAATGCTGCGGTGAATTCGGAGTTTAATGGGATAAGTCCCGTTGTTCTACAGGCGAGTCACCAAATATTTGATAGTTCTGTATTATCTCCTGTGCGATGTGCGAAGTCTATTTCTGAAAGTGGATATTCCGGCTATGCTTGCTCGGTTATGATTTTGCTAGGCCGTAATATTGCGCCAGATTCCGGCAGTATATTGAACCTATCTTTTCAGTATGGACAGACCACAAATTACAAAGTTGAGATGATTAGCCCAGATAATACGGTTGTTAATTTTAAGGATGTTCAGCCAGTAATAGACTCTACTGGCAGGGCGAACGACCAATTCCGTAGGGTTCAATCCAGAGTAGAATTAGATGGTGTTGACCAACCGGTGCCCGAGTTCGCAGTTTCGACGGATGGGAAATTCTGCAAAACGATGATTATTAGAGATAATACGGCTCAATCGACCGTTGGCTGCAGATAATTTACGTTTCGCTGTGAAATTTATCATGGACTTCTTTGAGATGAGAATCCGTAATGTGAGTATAAACCTGGGTGGTGCTAATGCTGGCATGCCCTAACATTGATTGTACAGACCGCAAATCCGCGCCGTTCATCAATAAATCGGTAGCGAAACTGTGCCGCATCGTGTGCGGACTGACATGTTTTGTAATGCCCGCCAGTTTTGCGTATTTGTCAATAATTCTTTGTATGGACCGGGCTGATAGTCGCTTATAACTTCCGTCATTAGTAGGTCTGGTATTCCGACGGCTGTAATTTATAAAGAGCGGTACTAAATTATCTTGTCTGGCGCTGAGATAGTTTTTGATTTGTTCAGACGCATTTTTACTGATAAAAATCGGTCGATCCTTTTTTCCTTTCCCGCGCACCATAAACTCACGGCGCTCGGTATTCACATCGTCTCGATTTAACTTCACTAATTCCGAAACGCGTAACCCTCCAGAAAAAAGAAGCTCAATAATCGCTCGGTCGCGCAGGTCGCTCTCCTTGTCTCCAGAAATCGCTTCAAGCATCCGTTCTATTTCATCATAATATAAAAAAGTTACCTCTGAACGGCTAGTTTTTGGCAGCTCAATTTTACTAGGGTCTAGACTCTCAACATCGCGTTTAGACAGGTAAACTAGTAATCTTCGTAGTGCAATCAAGTGGTAGCTTTGAGTAGTGGTGCCGAGCTCTTGACCCTGATCGTTCTCATAACGATTGAGCCAAAGACGATACTTTCGGACGGTCTCACTTTTTATGTCATTAACTTTTATGTCGTCAGCGAATTCAACAAATCTTTCTAGATAAAGTCTATAATTATCAGCTGTTGACTTAGAGCGTCCGCCTTCAATCTCTACAGACTCAATAAAATCACCGATTGCTTCAGATAGATACATGGTATTAGTATACCAGTTTTTGGTAAAAAGTGCTATAATCTAACCATAAAGGAGCAGAGGAGAGCTATGGACAATAAAATTGAACGAACCCTTGTATTGTTTAAACCAGATGCTGTGCAGCGGGGGATTGTGGGTGAAATCTTAACCAGATTTGAGAGGGTTGGCCTAAAAATTGTTGGTACTAAAATGATTTTTCCGGACAAGAGCCATTATCATAGACATTACGAAGAAATCGGGAAGATGGTAACTCGTCGCGGCGAAAAGGCTTTTGACATGACACTTAACTTTATGACACAAGGTCCAGTTATTGCCATGGTGCTCGAGGGTATCGAGTCTGTTGAGCTAGTCCGTAAGATAGTAGGCGGTACTGAACCGAAAACTGCTATACCAGGCACAATTCGTGGCGATTATTCCCATATGAGTTTTGGGTATGCTGACGAACGATCTGTCGGGATCCCTAATTTGATCCATGCTTCTGGCGATAGCCGCGAAGCCAAAGAAGAAATTAGACATTGGTTTAAAACATCTGAACTATACGATTATCCAGTGGCACACGAAAAATTCACTCGCTAAAATGCTTAAAATCTGGTAAAATATAATTAGGCCTCGGTAGCTCAACTGGATAGAGCAGTTCCGTCCTAAGGAAAAGGTTATAGGTTCGACTCCTATCCGGGGTACCAAATTATATATTATGATTACTAACTCAGATACTCAAGAAAAAATGTTTTCGGGTCAAAGAGACAACGAAGAGTTTATTTTTATGTTCAGGCGTCATATTATCTCTATGCGAAAGGGGTTTTACGGCTTGCTGATAATTTTCGCTTTAAGCTGTATACCAACTTTTATATTCTTGACTTATGATATGCTACTGATTGCACTTGGCGGTTTTGTCCTAGGCCTAGTTTTCTTTATGTACCACTTTATGATTTGGTATTTTTCTGTCTACATAGTAACCGACCAGAGGATTCGTCAGATTTCCCAAGAGGGCCTATTTAAAAAAAATGTTATTGACTTACCACTGAATAAAGTACAGAGTGTAAACTATATTATTCCGGGTTTTTGGGCTGATATTTTTAAGTTTGGGGTTCTAAATATCCAGACAATTGTCGGCGACTTGACCATAAAAAATGTAGAGAAACCAGAAGAGACATATGACCGATTGCAAAATGCGTTAAATTTAAGCGAAGAAAGAGAAGATGAAGAACATAATTAAACTAAAGAAAAAACAAAATGTGGCGCTTGTTCCAGCTGACCGGATTACTAATACGACCGTAGAAGCCCGTCGCCAAGAAATTCTTGAGAAGGGTCGCAAGTTTAAATATCCAGTGCAGTATAGCAAACATAAATTGGTTATTAATGCGATTGTTATTTCTACTATTGCTGCAGCCATAGGTGCTATTGCTCTGTGGTATCAGCTATACAAGGTCCAAAATACCGGAATCTTCATTTACCGGGTCTCTTTATTCGCCCCCGTTTCTGTGGCTGATATAGACGGCGAGAAGGCTCTTTACGGTGATTATCTGGCTCAATACAGAAGTAATATCTCTGTGACAGAAAAGCAAGAGGGTCCTCTGGCGAGCGAAGAAGATGAAAAACGCCGTTCAGATTATTATAAACGTCAATCAATGGATAATATTATCGCTAACACATTTGCTATAAAATTAGCGAAAGAATATAGTATTTCTGTCTCCGATGAAGAAATCGAGGAGGTATTCAATGAACACCGTAAAACTAGCAATTCTGAGATATCTGAAAGTGCTTTTAATAAAATTATAGAAGATAATTATGGGCTATCGCCGAGAGAATACCGTCGTATGTTTATTGAGTTGCCTTTGCTCCGTAAAAAAGTTACCGCGCACATAGATGGTAATGCAAAGCAGCTTCAGTCTGAGGTCGTGGCTAAACTAAAGGCCAATGATAATGATTTTGCGAAAACTGCTGACCAGTTTGGGGGCAGAGTAGAAATGAGCGCACCTGGCTTTGTAAAATTGACTAATATTGACGGTGGGAGAACTCAGATCGCCGCAACTTTGTCTAAGGGACAGGTTTCAAAACCGTTCATATCTCGGGCGAGCGACGGCTATTATATTGTGAAGCTACTAGATAAAAAAGACGACGAAGTAAGCTACGCCTACATTAAAATTCCGTTTACTGAGTTTAACAAGCATCTAGAATCGATTAAGTCTGAGGGAAAAATCAAAGAATATATTTCTGTACCAGAGGTATCTCAGTTTGAAGATACCGCCCCTTAATCTATCGCAACAAAATACACCAGATATAAAATCTGGTGTATTTATATAACGTCTTGTTTGGCGGGCCCGACCGGATTCGAACCGGCGATCTCCTCCGTGACAGGGAGGCGTACTAGGCCAGCTGTACCACGAGCCCTCACTAAGACTATTGCTATTTTATCAGATAATTTGCGATATTTCAAGTGGTTTTTGTTTTATTTTCAATTTACATTGTGCTATAATCTAAAGAGATAAGAGTACGCCGATGTAGCTCAGTTGGTAGAGCGGCGCTTTCGTAAAGCGTAGGTCAGCGGTTCAAGCCCGCTCATCGGCTCCAAATTAGATTGTCAGAAGTTGTTATTGGACCTTAAATTTGGTATAATTTATCTAGGTAGAACTATATATGAAGAATAATTTTAAAGAGACCGCGACAACTATCATAAAAGATCGTCCTGTTTTGCTATGTATGATTATAATGTTCATTGCGGGCATTAGCTTTTTCTTATTCGCCGCTCCGAATATTGAGGTTTTTGACCACCTTATCTATAATCGGTACACTATTTACGGCTCGGAGCATTATTATCGTGACAGATGGACTTATCGGGTTGCAGTGGCTTTGTTTGGCGTGTTAATTGCGTTTGGGCACAATGCAATAGCCATTAAATTATACAAAACTAAGAATCGATCAAGCATCTTTATCCTAACTCTATTTACTACGATAGTTACGATACTAGGATTTATGATCATGGCTAGTGTGTTGCGGGAGATTCCTAACTAGGTTTATGGATCAGAAAAATCTAGAAATACCCGAGGGCAAGCGGACCCCGTTTTATCGCTTTTTTGAGATTTTGCCAGCAGTGTTCAGTTACGGTGCACTAATATTGATGGTCGCATTGTCTATTGTATCGCCTTTTTGGGCTTCAATATATCTACTGACTATAGTAGCCACTCTGTTGATTAAAGCAATTAGCATGGCGTTTAGAATTATAATGGGACACAAAAATCTTGCCAGAGCTACTAAACTGAACTGGGATAGAATGCTAAATCATCTTCAAAATCCAAATGAAAGTTACGCCAAACTCAAAACTATGCCAGAGACTAACTACAAATCTGCGGAGCATCTTGAAAATCTGCGCTTGATTTCAGCGGCTGAAGATGGATTTTTTCCGCGTCCAGACGAAATTTATAATGCAGTTATTATCGCCGCGTATAACGAATCATATGAGATAATCAGGCCGACCATCCAATCTCTTGCTGACGTTACTTATGACACCAACCATCTAATAATATTTTTAGCGTACGAGGAGAGGGGTGGAGAAGCCATCCAGAAAACTGCTCAAAGGCTCCAAAAAGAATTTAAGGGCGTTTTTAAAGATTTCCAGATTGTTAAGCACCCTGAAAATCTGCCGCACGAAGTTATTGGCAAGGGTGGGAACATTACTTACGCCGGTAGAAAGCTAAAACAGTATTGTATAGATCAAGGCTTTGAATATAGCAAGCTTATCGTCACGACTCTAGACAGCGACAATAAACCTCACAAAAAATATTTTTCAGCCGTTACTTACGAATATATCGTCAATGAAAACCGCAAACATTTGTCTTACCAGCCAGTCTCACTGTTTTTTAATAACATTTGGGATGCGCCAGCCCCAATGCGAGTTATTGCTACTGGAAATTCATTTTGGAATATAGTTAGCTCTATGCGTCCGCACACCCTTAGGAACTTTGCCTCTCACTCTCAACCTATGGACGCTTTGGCTGAAATGGATTTTTGGAGTACCAGGACAATTGTTGAGGACGGCCATCAATTCTGGCGTAGCTATTTCTATTTTGGGGGAGACTACTCGGTTCTGCCGATAGGGGTTCCGATCTATCAAGATGCGGTCTTGAGCGACACTGTAGAGAAGACTTTAAAGGCTCAATTCGTCCAACTCCGTAGATGGTCCTATGGCGCAAGCGATGTGCCGTACGTCGCCGAGCGTGTATTTACCGATAAACGAAATGTGCCACTGCTGGATGGTATTACGAAGTTTATCCGTCTGTTGGGCGGTCACGTTTCGCTTGCATTCCAAGCAATTATCGCTGCTTTCGGTGGCTGGATACCGATGATAGTTAACTCTTCGGCGCAAAGGAGTATCGTTGCTCACCAACTTCCAATCATTGTCAGCTATGTGCAGCAGGTGGCTGCCTTAGGTCTATTTGTGACTATTTTCTTGAGTCTTAAAATGCTACCGCCTCGCCCAGCTCGGTATAAAAAGAGCAAAAACCTGCTTATGGTTTTTCAGTGGATATTAATGCCTGTTACTTCAATCTGTTATAGTTCTTTTGCTGCATATTATGCACAGACGAGGTTAGCGCTAGGGAAATATCTAGATAAGTTCGATGTTACGGAAAAAACCGTAGTTGTAGATAAAGACAAAAAGACGTAATATTTATATAATATTTCTCGTGAAAAGCAAAATAGAATTATATAATTAATATATCACCAGGTGAATATACGAATTCGAATAACTAGAATTGGCCTGTGCAAAAACTTAATATTTTGGTGTAAAAATAAAATCTCATCTGTTTTCAGATGAGATTTTATATTACCTATTGTCGCCAGACCCATGCAATTTATTATCTTCTAAACGTTTAGACAACTTTTTTATATTCATATCGGCGACTGTTTGGAAGTCTGCTCCCAGGTAGCGGGTTATCGTGGCTATATACCACAGCACATCGCCTAGCTCTTTCAATATTTCAAGCTTATCTTCTTCTGAGATTTCACCAGCTTTATCGCGCAAAATTTTCTTAAATTTCTCGGCCGTTTCGCCAGCCTCTCCGACCAACCCTAATACCTTAGCCATAAAAGCGGGGTCGCTAGCTTTATATTTTTCTTGTGCGAACAAGTCGAACTGTTCAGCGTATTCTTGATATTGATTAAAATTCATGTATTCTCCTATTTATTATATTTTATCATATTTAGGGTTGGCTACTGATAATTTATGAACCCGTTGCCAATGCAGCTGTTCGGTTAGATAGCTAAATAAAATACGAGAGACTAAAATCTCTCGTATTATAATGCCTGGTGGACGATAGAGGACTCGAACCTCTGACCCTCACAACGTCAATGTGATGCTCTAGCCAACTGAGCTAATCGTCCAGGTAGCTTGATTATACCAAATATGCGAGCAAAATTCAATCAGTTATTGACATATCGCACAAAAAACTATAAAATCTTAGTAGGTGATGATTTGGCCTAACTACCCGATGAGCCTCGCTTATAGTTTTGGGCGTAAACAAGACAGAAGAGGGCGCCCCAGCTTAAAAGCTAGAAGCGAAGTCCGGTGGAACCGCCGAAATTAGATAATTTTGGTCCGAGACGCGTGATAATTCAATTTGTTGTATACGAATTTGATTATGGCGCGTTTTTTGTTTAATAAAAGGAGGAAATATGGACACACAAAACGACAAACTATTTAAAATGCGGCACAGCCTAGCGCATATTATGGCAGCAGCTGTGCAGAGAATCTATCCCGATGCTAAATTTGGCGTTGGTCCGGCGATTGATGACGGCTTCTATTATGATATTGATTTAGGTGAAAAGAAAATTTCTGAACTAAATTTTGGCAAAATTGAAAAAGCCATGCGTCGGATTATCTCTGAGGAACAAGATTTTATTCGCCAAGAAGTCTCGATTGACAAAGCTATCGAATGGGCGAACAATACTAGTCAGCCGTATAAGGTTGAGTTGCTAGAAGACCTTAAGCGAGCTGGCACAACTAACGCAAAACTGCTTGCTGAGGGTGATTTTGAGGTTGGCGAAGGCGCCGAGACTGTAACTTTTTATACTAATGGCAATTATAGAGACCTTTGTCGCGGCCCGCATCTAAATAACACTAGTGAAGTTGGCTCATTTAAGCTGATGCGTGTGGCCGGTGCTTATTGGCGCGGAAACGAAAAGAATCCACAAATGCAGCGCTTGTATGGTGTGGTATTTGAAACTCAAGAAGAACTAGATGAATATCTTGAAAAACTAGAGCAGGCTAAACTGCGTGATCATCGTAAACTGGGCAAAGAACTAGATTTGTATACGATTTCGCCTTTAGTTGGTGCTGGGCTGCCGTTGTTTACTCCGAGGGGAACTATTTTGCGTGATGTACTGGCAAATTATTCTAATCAGCTTCGCCAAAGGTATGGTTTTGAAAAAGTCTGGACACCGCATATTACTAAGAAGGATTTGTATGAGAAATCAGGCCACTGGGCTAAATTTGGAGATGAACTATTTCTGGTTCAGAGCCAAGAAACTAGTGATGAATTTGCGCTAAAACCAATGAATTGCCCGCATCACACCCAAATTTATGCGTCAAGCCTTAAGAGCTACAAAGATTTACCAGTTCGATATATCGAGACTACGACCGATTATCGTGACGAAAAGACAGGGGAGCTAGGTGGTCTTAGCCGCGTACGCTCCCTCACTCAAGATGACTCGCACATTTTTTGCCGCCCAGACCAAATTGAGCAAGAAATTCAAAACTTGCTTAGTTGCGCCCACGAATTATACGAAGAAATTGGCATGAACCTGCGAGTCCGTTTGAGCTATAGGGATGACTCGGATGGATATCTAGGAGATAAAAATCTCTGGGCTGCAGCTCAAAATCAGCTAAAGAGCGCTGTTATTGCCAATAATTTGGACTATTTCGAACAAGATGGTGAAGCCGCTTTTTACGGACCTAAAATTGATTTTATGGCTACTGATGCTATCGGCCGCGAGCACCAAGTGGCGACTGTGCAATTAGATTTCGTTCAACCAGGTCGCTTTGAGCTAGTTTACACCAATGCTGAGGGCGAGTCAGAAACCCCAGTCATGATTCACTGTGCCTTACTTGGTTCGGTCGAACGTTTTATGAGCGTTTATATTGAGCACAAAGCTGGCTGGTTTGACTTTTGGTCAGCTCCAGAACAGGTGCGAATCTTGACAGTTAATAATACGGTCGACGATTATGTTGAAGATGTTGAATCAGTCCTCAAAAATACAATCCTAAGTTCGCCCGTTAAGTTCAACGAGCTTAGATTCACTAGTGATACGCGCAACGAATCTCTGGGTAAGAAGATTCGCGAAGCTTCGACAATGAAGATCCCAGTACAGCTAATCATCGGTCCGAAAGATAAGACCGAGAGAGCCGTTAGCGTTAGAAGTCGCCAAGGCGATGATTTTGTAGAAGAAAAAGTTAGTCTAGACACTTTAAACACATATTTGATTAATATCTAAATGGCCGACTCTAAAAAACCACTCATTATTATAACTGGTCCAACGGCGAGCGGGAAAACGTCGCTTGCCGTTGAGCTAGCCAAGAAATATGGTGGGGAAATTATTTCTGCCGATTCTCGAGCAATATATAGAGATATTGATACAGCCTCTGCTAAGCCAAGTATTCAAGAAAGGGCGGGTGTTGTTCATTGGGGGTTTGATTTGGTGGACCCGGGCGAGAGATTTACTGCAGCTGATTTTAAGGAGTATGCCTACAAGAAAATAGATGAAATACATAACCGTGGTTCACTACCATTTCTGGTTGGCGGAACCGGATTATATATAGATGCTGTTTTGTATGATTATCAATTTGCCGGAGAGGTTGAAAATTACTCTAGAGAGATGTTCCAAAAAAAGGATCTAGAGGAGCTCTATGAATATTGTAATAAACACAACATTGAGCTACCAGAGAATTATAAAAATAAACGTTACATCGTCAGGGCTATCGAAAAATCAGTTAATAATTACAACGCTACAGATGTAAAAAGTAATAATTACAACGAATATAATAATATAGTTGTAGGAATTACAACACCAAGGGAGGTGCTTCGTGAGAGGATAGCCGATAGAAATAAAAGCTTTATTAGCTCGGGTATCGTTGAAGAGGCTCTGCATAATGGCGCTAAATATGGCTGGGAATCTGAAGCGATGACCGCAAACGCATACCCGCTCATAAAGAAATTTATTGAAGGTGAGTTGTCGGAAGACGAGCTAATTGCTAAAATGTCTACGATTGATTGGCGCCTAGCTAAGCGGCAGATTACGTTTATGAAACGGAATAAAAATATACGATGGCTTGATTTGGCCGAAGCTAACACCTACTTGAACAATGAAATTAAGAAAATAGCATAACCTGAACAAAAAATGTATATTTTATAAAAAGTGTGCTAAAATATAGACGTGGCTAATGATATGATTGACGCACTATTTGGATCTAAAACTAGGGTTAAATTATTGAACCTATTCTTTAATAATCCGGGTAAAGAATTCTATGTGCGCGAAATCACGCGAATTATTGATGAGCAGGTCAATTCTGTTCGTAGGGAACTGTCAAACATGCAGAACGCTAATGTTGTTAAAAGTACTACAAAAGATCGCAAACTATACTACGAGGTTAACCAGAGGCACAAATATTATTTACCGCTAAGGGCTATATTCTCTGGGACAGAAATCAAAGAAGACATTGTCTCCGTGGTGAATAGTTCCGATAATTGGTATAGTAGAATTAGACCCGTAAAAGATGATATTAAATTATTTATCATCTCAGGTGTGCTAGTTGATAACTCAAGCTCGGTCACTGATATGCTAATTGTCGGAGACAACAATAGCCACCGATTATCTAAATGGGCTGCGAAAATCGAGAAAGACGAAGCTAGGGAGCTAAATTACACCATTATGAGCCCAGAAGAGCTTTACTATAGGGCAAGTCTGAAGGACAAGTTCCTAGCTAGCATTATAGAGAGTGAAAATAGAATAATTGTCGATACTGATAATATTTTTAGCAATAAACAAGGAGAATAAGATGTTTGATATAGAATATAAAGGAGCTAACACAGTAATTATTTCGACTAGAAATTCTAGTTTGGTGGTCAACCCTAAGTTATCTGAGTATGGTCTGAAAGATACTATCATAAAGGATGGGATAGAGCTAGCCACTTCAGGCCGCTTCTTAACCGATGATGATAATTTTAAGCTGAGCATAAGTTATCCAGGCAGCTACGAAGTATCGGGTTTTTCCATAAATGGATTTTCGACATCTACCAAAGAAGGCGATGACTCTGTGATCTATAGCATTAATATCGAGGATGTCAAAATTGGTATCGTGGGCGGTGTGGATAAAGAACTCTCCGACGACCAACTGGAGAGCTTGGGCGTTTTAGATATTTTAATCTTGCCAGTTGGGGGTGGGGACGGCCTAGGCGCGACCGCTGCAGCTATGACTGCTCGAAAATCTGACGCCAATGTGATTATCCCGACCAATTATGCCGATTCGGATGTAAATTATACTGCCGAGCATGACGATCTTGACCTATTTCTAAAAGAGTCCGGCCTAGAGGTGGAGAGGACCGCTAAATATAAAGTTAAATCCGGCAATACAATGCCGGAAAAACCGACTGTGGTTGTGTTGGACAGAAGATAGGGCGTCACTGATTATATAAAAAATACTACCCCGTGCAGAGGTAGTATTTTTTATATAAGATAGCTTTACAAAATACCTTTTTTCTTTAGCGTTCGTATAGCTTGTGTGCTCAAGTTAAGTCTAACCTTTTTGCCATCAACTATAACTGTCTTCTTTTGGATATTTGGTTTGAAGGTTCGCTTGGTTCGGCGAAGTGAGAAGCTCACATTGTTGCCGTGTTGCTTGCCCTTACCGGTCAAATCACATACTGCCATAATTTACTCTCTTTTATTTATTATTTACAATCTTTTCAATTATAGCCCAATTTAGTTAATTAGTCAAGTGTGTTATAATCGTAATATGCAGGTATTAGGTATAGTCATAGTTTTTAGTGTAGTGGTGTTTTCTATGGTGATACATGAGCTAATGCACGGTCTGGCAAGCTATTGGTTGGGCGATGATACGGCTAAGCTACAGGGCCGGCTGAGCCTCAACCCATTAAAACATATCGATCCGGTTATGACATTACTGGTGCCAGTATTGTTATATATGGCGGGCGGACCAATTTTTGGGGGAGCAAAACCGGTACCGATTAACACTAATAAAATAAAATATGGTGACTACGGGCTCGCTCTAGTGGCACTAGCCGGGCCACTATCAAATCTTGTGCTGGCCTTTATTTCTTTTGGTATCCTAACGGGCCTCGGCGCAGATGGTGGTTTGTTGGCATTAATTCTAAGCTTGATGGTCCAAGTGAATCTTGGTTTTATGATATTTAACCTGTTGCCAATCCCACCCCTGGATGGGTCAAGAATCATCTATGCGATAGCCCCAGAATTTGTTCAATCTGTCATGCGGAAAATTGAGCCCTATGGCATAGTAGTTGTATTTCTACTAATTAGCACGTTTTCTACGGTATTCGCTGGATATATGCAGGCGGCTCAAACCATAATAATCGAAATATTTATGGGAATTTTCAGAGTTTAGTGATATAATGTAAGTAGCCCTAGAACGAAAGGCTAATGATTTTCCTGAATAATCATTGATATTGGGACTCCTAATGATGATCTGTCGTCGTGGCGACATTTTGCGGAAACCCACCTTGCTTTTAGCGGGGAAATATCATGGCTGTCTCGAACTGGGGCTTTATGAAATTATTTAATAGTATTGTGTAAATTACAACAACATAATGAAACAAAAAGTAAAAATTACAACGATTATAGAGATGGGTAAAAGAATTGTTCTTTTAAGGAATAATAAAACTGATCTTTTAGAATTACCGCAAGGTGTATCGTCTGCTGGTGAGCAGCCAGAACAATTTGCAGTCAGGCTAGCCATGGATTTATTTGACACAGAGCCTGAGAGAGTAAGACTATACGATATAGTCTCGTATACTGATAAGAAATTAGACAAAGGCAGGTCAAATTCGCAGTTATTTATACTATATAAAGTTGACTTTGATGATACTAATAACTTAAAATTATCTAGATATAATATTAAATACAATTCGGCAGAATCAGTTGACTTAGAAAAATACGTATCTCAGACTAACGTGTCCGAAGAAACCGATTTTATCCTAAACGTGTTATCTCAGAATTATGACAAAAGTTTTATTAGTAATGATATTGCCGGTGAGGCGTTGTCGGACTGGACGCTCTATACGGACGGGGGCTCTAGGGGAAACCCTGGCAAATCGTCTGCTGCCTATGCTATTTTTAAAGGCGAAGAGCAGATTACTATAGGCGGAGAATTTCTAGGCATTACAACTAATTCTCAAGCTGAATATCACAGCTTGAGAATAGGCCTAGAGGCTGCCCTAGCCCGTAACGTTACGCGTTTGGTAGTGAAAATGGATAATCTAATGGTCGTGAACCAGATCAACGGTACGTATACGGTAAAAAATCGTGAGCTATGGCCGATATACGCCAAAATTAAGGACCTAATAAAACACTTTGAGTATCTGAAGGTGGAACACATCAGAAGAGAGTTTAATACGATAGCGGACCGTGAAGTTAACCGTGTTCTAGATGAATTCGTAGCTAGTGATAGTCTAGATGTGTAAAATAAAAATTTTGTGATATAATTGTTTGTAGCCCATCGAATGATCGCTAGCTTTTAGCTAGAGGAAAGTCCGGGCAGCATAGGGTATGACAGTTGTTAACGACAACCGGAGGAGACTCTAGGGAAAGTGCCACAGAAACGATACCGCCTTGGCTTTAGGGCTAAGGTAAGGGTGAAAGGAGTGGGGTAAGAGCCCACAGTCGCTTATGGTGACATAACGCGAGAGGTAAACCCTGTCTGCTGCAAGGAGAGTTTCTGGCCGTTAAACGCCAGTTGGCTACCCGCCAAGCTCGATAACCGCTAGACTGCATAGGTAACTATGTGGCTAGATAGATGATCATTTTAAACAGAACCCGGCTTACAGGTGGGCTACCTAAAACTTATGTAATAAAAAATCCAGTATATTATAACTGGATTTTTTAGTTGAATACAAGATTTGTATTATTTTACAGATTCAACGACTGTTGCAAATGCCTGTGGCTCTCTAGCGGCTAGCTCTGCAAGAATTTTGCGATCTAGCTCGATATTTTTAACTTTAAGGCCGGCAATTAGTTTTCCGTAAGTTGTTCCGCATTCTCTAGCGGCAGCGTTGATCCTAGTGATCCATAAGCCGCGTAGGTCACGTTTGCGGTTGCGTCGGTCGCGATATGCGTATTGTCGCGAACGGATTACGCCCTGTTTTGCTAGGCGATATGAACGTGTGCGCGAATGTTGCATGCCCGTAGCGGCTTTTAAGATTTTTTTGTGCTTAGCGCGTGCTGTGACACCTCTCTTTACTCGCATATTATTTTACTCCTAACGCTCGTTTAACATTTTTTGCCATTGCGCCGTCTACGGTCGCAGTGGTATTGATTCGTCGTTTACGACTTTTGCTTTTCTTTGAAAGCATGTGATTCTTAAAGGCTCGGCGACGAGTGACTTTACCGGTTTTGGTAACTTTCATTCGCTTAGCCGTGCCCTTATGGGTCTTTAGCTTTGGCATTATTATTTACTCCTTACTACTAAACTCAGATTGCGGCCAGCCATCTGAGGCTTTTGCTCCACTATAGTTTCTTCTTCGAGGAGGGAAATGATTTTATTAGCCATGTCAAATCCTAGTTCTTTATGGGCCATCTCGCGGCCCTTAAATACTATTTGGATCTTCACTTTATGACCAGCTTCAAGAAATTTCTTGATCTTCTTTAACTTGATTTCTAGGTCTCCACCTCCGATTTTCAAGCCAAAACGCATTTGTTTTAGATCAACAGCTTTTGAATTTCGTTTATTCTTCTGCTGTTCTTTCATTTTTTGGTACTGGTATTTACCCCAATCAATAATCTTTGCGACTGGGGGATTGGCGTTTGGCGAGATCTCGACTAAGTCGACTCCAGCCTGTTCGGCAAGTTTCAGAGCCTCTTTAGCCGACATAATGCCTAGCTGTTCGCCATCTTGACCGATAACCCGTAGCTCACGTGCTCTTATAGCTTGGTTTATCCGTGCTGAATTGGTGCTAATATTTCCTTCCTTTCGAGCTTGCTATTTCAGATGCAATTTACTCAGAGACAATTTTACCAAAAAATCCCTAAAAAATCAAGTTGTTTTATAGAGATTTATCTCTATAGCGATACTGTAGGGCCTCGCTTATGTGTTGGGGCAGGATTTTGTCGGATAATTCCATGTCGGCGATCGTCTGTGAAACCCTGATAGCTTTGAGATAACTTCTAGCTGAAAGATCCAGTTTACCGGCCGCCATGTCTAATAATTTTTTAGCTTCGTCTGTGAGGTTTAAGCCATCTTGGACGGTAGCTAACTGAATCATACTATTGTAAAAATTACTACGATTGTATCTTTTTTGTTGTATTTTTGACGATGATTCTATCTTATAAGATAATTCTTCATGAATGTTGTAATTTTTATCATGGTTATCTAGTAAGGATTTATTCTTGATACGTTGAACGGGGATGACTATATCTATTCTGTCTAATAACGGCCCAGAAAGCTTGCGCTGATAGTTGAGGATTTGCGTTGTAGTGCAAGTACACTCTTTCGTTTCGTCTCCTAGGTAGCCACATGGGCAAGGGTTCATAGTCGCTATTAGCATAAAATTGGCAGGGTAGGTACTAGTTCGGTTGACTCTACTGATAGTGATTTCTTTGTCTTCTAGCGGTTGCCGTAGCGATTCCAGGACATTTCGGGGGTATTCGGGTATTTCATCTAAAAACAAGACGCCCAAGTGTGATAAACTAACTTCTCCGGGTAGGGCTTTGGGACCGCCTCCGACTATTGAGATTTTACTGGCTGTGTGATGCGGAGCTCGAAAAGGTCTGTTATGAACAGTGGTAGATGAATTATTGACTAGCCCATGTACTTTAGAGACCTCGATAATTTCCTCGTCTGTCAAATCTGGCAATAGCGAAAGGGCAGCTTTGGCTAGCATTGTCTTGCCGGTGCCAGGTGGGCCTGTTAATAATATGTTATGCCTGCCTGCGATAGCTATCGCTAGGGCGCGTTTGGCCTGATCTTGGCCTACAACATCGTTTATGAGTTTTCTGGTCTCCTTAGGGCGTCTTAGCGGCTCAAGATTAGGCTCATAAGCTGGTGTGAGCTGCTCCTTTTTCAAGTGAAGGAATAGGTGCTTCAGATTTTTTATTGGTATAAGCTCAACGCCCTTGATTAGGCCTGCTTGTTCGGCGTTACCCGTAGGTATAAAAATAGTCGAAACTCCCGAATCTCTTATTTTTTCAACGATGTTAAGAATCCCTCGAACGGCTTTTATGCTGCCATCTAGGGATAATTCACCCACAAAAGCAGCGTTTTCTATATCGGAAGAACTTAGTTGTTTGCTTAAAATCAAGATCGAGATAGCAATTGGGACATCAAAATACGTACCATCCTTGGGCAATTCTGCGGGCGCAAGGTTAATTGTGATTTTACTGCTAGGGAATTCCAACAAGGAGTTTTTAATAGCGCTTCTAACCCTATCTTTAGCTTCGTCGATGGCTTTATTGCCCATTCCGACAATTTGCAGAGTCGGTAGACCTTTAGACATGTCGCCTTCGACCTCGATAATCTCGGCGTCATAACCGATTGGGGCGGCGGATATAACCTTACTTACCATAATATTCTAATTTAAGCATAAAAGCTATCATAAATCAATAAAATATGCTATAATCTAATCATCTGGATGGGGCTGATTTAGCTTTAGACAAAAGGATTTTAACATATTATCTGGCAAGTCGATTACTTCGTACAGTATATTTTAAATGCAAAAGAAAATTTTGTAGCAAAAGTAAAGGGTATGTTTACTCCAGCTTTTGCGCCAATCGCTGCTTAATTATTCAGCGATCATCAGATTAAACTAGGCAACGTAAGTTTAACTGGTGTTATATTTTACCGTTGATCGTTTGTCCGCGGTTTCTAATTCCGTGGATAAATTAAACTTTTAATTAGGACTCGGGTCTTTTTTTGTTTATCCTTTTTATAGACCTTGAGTAATTTAAGGATACACTAAGCTTGTAGATGGATAATAAGTTACCTTTTGGACCCGAGGGCAGTTCTCGGCAGCTCCACCAAATTTGAGATTATTATAAGGCCTAGTTGCACAACTAGGCCTTATTTTATTGCGTAGTAAATGTGAAAAATACAACAAAATAAAAAATGAGCGACTGCGAGGAACGCTCATTTTTTACAGAATTGTGGAGTTATATTAGTTTTCTACGTAGAACATCTGCGGTTTATTCTATGCAGGTAATATATAATTTTTGTTTTTGGGGTTTGGGCTTATGAATAAGTTTTTTGTTCACAAGCTACCCCTATAATAGCGTGTTATTATGCTAATGTCAAGCCTTTTATGTTGTTTTTTGAACAACTTTTTTAAACAATATTTCTTTGTGTTTGTGGAAACTCTCGCGGCTTATGCAGTATGGAAAACAGGCAAGTGGGGCTAGGGTATTGACAAAGTATTATGTTTATGATAGTATGTAAGTAGCTTTTACAAAAAACAAAAATAAAAGCAAACACAAAAAAGTACTAGCACATTACATAAATAAAATAGCACCTTTTACAATTAATGAGAATTATTGAAGCTTGACTTTGTCCGTTATTCGCGGAGCCTGAATGGTGATTTAAAATCTTATAAGGTTTATGAGAATGTCTTTCGATTCCTAACTTATTCGTTTTTTTGAATTACCAAAAAGCTCCGCCAGTATTAAAGCGTAGAGCGCGAGGATAAGTACTCATACTATTTACTCGCATAAATAGTATTTGATGGAACCCCTCAAGGACATATGCCCCCTTACAAAGGGAGCGGTCAAACTAGCCTAAAAGGGCAGACTTCGGACCACGACTAATAGTTATATTATCGCGTCGTATGGAATTTTCGATTTGTTTGTCCTTTGGGCTGAATCTAATATATGATATATTATAGATATGCTTAAAAAAATTATTTTCTCGTTAATGACTGTCTCCGTGATTGGCTTAGGCTTATTACTTAATTTGACATCACCTTCAAATATCGGCCCGATGGGTATATTGGCGTTCTTCGTGCTGCTGTACCTAATTTTTCTCGGGCTCTTTTCTTTTTTTCTGCATATTATAGGCAGAATTTCGGCTGGTTTTTTGAAGAGACCATTGAGGTTTATAGATTTTAAACGTAGCTACTACTATGCTACGGTTTTAGCTTTTGCCCCAATTATCCTGATTGCCCAGCAGTCTATTGGGAGGGTTGGTTTTTTTGAATTTATTTTAGTCATAGTTTTTGAGATAATTGCGTGTATTTACATTTCAAAACGCTAACGTCTGTGGTATAATTTTACTATGGAACCCCAGCTTGAAAATAGGTTACCTGAAGTTAAGATTGAGTCTCAAAAAACTGTTGAGACTGGTTTTGAAACTCTCCATAATCCTGATCAGATAAGTGGTGCAAGGTCCTTAGACGCCGAAAAGTCATTTAATGAAGCTGTATTTGCAAGCGAACAATTGAGGAATGAGGCAGAAGCGGTGGCGCCGCTGGCGACTTCGCCGATAGTAAATAGCCAGTCTAATACTCCGGCCGATGGCGTGAATGTAATCGCTGCGCCGCAGGTAGCCCAAGATGGTGATTTAATGGAAAAAGAATGGTTGGACAAGCTAAAAAAAATGGTTAAAGAAACCCACGATCCATATTTGAAGCAGAAATATTTCAGAGATATACAGATGGACTATATGAAAAAGCGCTATGGTCGAATTCTGGGTGGGGGCAAATAATGAGTGTTTGGGCAGCATTATTCGTACTCGTGGTTTTGATTCCTGTGGTATCTTTTTTGTTTATAGATCAGTATAAAAATACCATTCGCGAAACCAAAAATTATGAACGTGGCCTAAAGATGGTACCGATGAAAATCCATTTGCCCCCGCCGAGCGATGATATTGAAGGCGGTTCTAGGGATGAGCGAGACGTGGTAGACGAAGCTTTATCTCAGGCCCAAACTATGTACAATATTATATACAGTACTGCCACAAAAGGTTTTAAGACTAAATTATACGGGCAAAGGCATATTTCATTTGAAATTGTAGCTAGCGATGGCCTGATTCATTACTACGCAGTTGTGCCGGCAGTAATTACGGAGACCGTAAAGCAAGCGATAGAAGCAGCTTATCCAGCGGCGCGTCTTGAAGAGATCGAGATGAAGAATATTTTCAGTCAACAAGGTGGTAGCCACGGCGTGATTGGTGGAGAATTCACTTTAAAGAAAGATTATATTTACCCAATTTCGACTTATGAAGACAGTAAACGTGATGCTTCGCGGGCTCTCTTAGATGCGCTATCGCGCGCCTCCCGTGGTGATGGTATGGCGGTTCAATTTATGTTTCGCCCAGCTAGTGAAGATTGGACACAAAAGTCTATTCAAAAAGTTGATGCTATGCGTAAAAATAAAAAGACTGACGGCACGGTGGCCTTAGACATTATGGAGGCTTTATGGAAGCCGCCCCAAGAAAGACCAAAAGATAAACCCGAATTTAAAAATCTAACATCCCTAGAAGAGTCTGAGATTGAGGCTATTGAGCGCAAAATTAGGTACCCCGGATACGAAACCTTGGTCCGCGTTGCAATATCCTCTAGCACCTCTTCTAGAAGTCAGGCTCTATTGCAGAGCGTTATAGCCGCTTTTTCGATGTTTGATTCCCCCACGTATAACGGTTTTAAATTTAATATGACTAATAATATTGACGATTTGGTGACATCGTATATTTTTAGGTTTTTCCCGCAGAATTTTAAAAGTAATATTTTGAATAGTGTGGAGCTTTCGACTATGTTTCATTTACCCAGCCGGACATCTATTCCTACCGAAAAAGTCCAGCGACAGAGGATAAAACAAGTTGATGGTCCCACAGAGTTGATGGACGAGGGGTTATTGCTTGGCGTAAATGAGTTCCGCGGTGTAAAAAAACAGATTAGGCTGGGAGAGAATGACAGGCGTCGGCATGTGTATATCATTGGCCAAACTGGTATGGGTAAGTCTAAGCTACTTGAGAATTTAGCTTATCAGGATATTATGGACGGTCGGGGCTTCGCATTTATTGATCCGCACGGCGATTCGGCTGAAGAGCTGATTGGTATGATACCCAAAGAGAGGATCGACGATGTCATTTATTTTAATCCTAGCGATATTAAAAATCCAATCGGTTTTAACATGTTTGAGGCCACAACGCCCGAAGAAATGGATTTCGTTATTTCTGAAACTAACTCGATGCTCAAGTCCCTGTATGATCCGGGGAACACTGGTATTGTTGGTCCGCGCATGGAAAATATCGTGCGTAATGCAGCTATACTTTTGATGAGTGACCCCGATGGTGGTACTTTTATGGATATTCCCAAGGTTTTGGTTGACGCTGAGTTCGCCAAGTCCAAGATTAAATATCTAAAAAATCAGCGCGCGATAGATTTTTGGACTAAAGAATGGCCAGCCTCACAGCGATCTAACGATGCTGGAGAAGTCGTAAGCTGGGTTGTCTCGAAATGGGCGCCGTTTGAGAGCGGCTTAATCAATAATATCTTAGGACAGAAAACTAGCGGTTTTAATATTCGTGAAGTTATGGATGGGCAAAAGATTCTGATAGTTAACCTATCTAAAGGTTTGATGGGCGAGCAGGCTGCCAAGCTCTTAGGCATGGTGTTTGTGATGAAATTTCAAGCCGCGGCTATGAGCCGGGCAGACACTCCGGAAAGCGAGCGTAAGGATTTTTGTTTATACGTTGACGAGTTCCAGAACTTTGCTACCAACAGTTTTGAATCTATTCTCAGCGAGGCTAGGAAATATCGCCTTAATCTGATTTTAGCGAATCAGTTTATGACGCAGCTAACGGATACTATCAAGAGCGCTATTACTGGAAACGTGCCAACCAAGATTGTAGGGCGTATTGGTATAGATGACGCTGAGAATCTACAGCGAGCATTTACTCCAACTTTTACGGCAGAAGATCTAACCAAACTACCGAATTATAATGCAGTAGCCACTATTCTAGTTGGCGGCATACCCTCGGCGCCGTTTACGATGGCTTTGCTCCCCCCGATAGGGCGCTCGAACCAGCAGCTTAGAGACGCGCTGAAGAGATATTCTTCATCTAAATATGGTCGCCCGAAGGCGATCGTAGAGGCGGAACTCAAAGAGCGCTTGCGAGTGAAAACGGCTCTTTCAGCTTCTCCTCCCGCTTCTGGAGTGTCTAGCGAACAGGGGGGTCAACCTGCGTCGACAATTAATGAACAAATATCCGCGCTTAATAGCCGGCCCTTAGAAAATACAGCCCCCCAGTCTCGATCTATACAGCCGCAAACGCCTAAATCCTCTGGGGCGGGCAATCAGTCTATCGATCGGCCGTCGTTTATTGGTCAAAACCCAGCCCTAGGTGGGTCGCAAGGTCCTGCTAATGTGCAGTCACCCCAGAATAACGTAATAAAATCACCTCCGCAGTCTGTAGATGATAGTTTTCTTGATGGCTGGTTGAGGAAAAGGGAAGAACTACGCGAACAAGAGGCGCGGGCGACTACAGCCACAAAAACCTCAACTCCAGAAGTAATAAACAGGCAGACTAAAAGTGCTTCGCCCGCGAGGTCTGAACCTTTCCGGGCTCAAACTCCACTGACACCAAAGTCTAACGATAACTCGGGTAGATTCGATGTTAATAGCCGTGATAACTCAGAAGAAGTTATCTTTAAAATTCGGTAAACTAGAATACCGTGATGTGCGCCCTGATATAATCGCGGTGTTAGAAGATCGGGCTAAGAGCTACCGCCTATCGTTTAAATAAGAGGTAGCGCAGGCCCCTAAATAGTAGTGTAGATGCCCAAGCCACTGCAAAGACCAGCAGTGGAACCGCAGTGTTGATGCCGGCTGACAGAAGCACATTAAGACTTATTGAAGCTATATAGACCAAGACGGCACCAACCGCAGCTGTAATAATTGCTGTCGGATCTAGTAGCAAATCAATCAGGCTAAAGATCCCTCTCGCTAAGGTATTATTGTTTACTACGCTGCCGAACCTTTTATCGAAGGAGCCTAGACTTGTGAGACTTTTTTCTATCGCTATTTTGGCTCGTTTTGCGGCCTTGCGGTCAAGTGTTTGAATGCTATTTTGTGGCATATTACAAGTCCTCCCGATTTTTTCTAATAAATGATAATTGCTTGAGTAATATATTTGTTCGGTACGCAGACAGGGACACTGCAAACAGTAATGAAGTAAGTACTATTGTTGTTGAAAATACATCAATGTTAGGAAAAGACGTTGTGATAATATCTACATTTTTTATATTTGGGCATTCTATGCTCAAATCTATTCTATTACCGAAAATATTGCTGATCTGGCAGTCGTAGCTATTTTTATCTGTAGAACTACGGCCTAAGGTTGGTGCGCGGTTTAGCATGGTTGCTCCAAAGAAGGTTTCGTAAGTTTCCCCTGGTAGCAGGGTGACTTCTGGCCAGACTATCGCATCTCCTCGGATTGTACCGCCGCTAGTATTTGTTATGTTGGCATATTCTAGAATGTCGCTAATATCATTGCTAGGCGCTAAGGTGCGGACTTCAGCACCATAGTTGGTCGCCGATAGCCTAAATATAATTTCTTGAGAGGGTTTAAGCATTCCACTTTCGGCGTTAGTGGCTGACAGCAGGTTAATGTCGTCTAGCGAACTCATCTGTGATGATAATAGCGAATTTTGCGAAGTATTAGTATTTCTAGAGAAGGGGATTGTTAGTATGTTCATAAGAACTATTACGGTCACTAAAAGAACAGCTATTTTTTGTAGCTTGTAGCGTTTGCGTAAGGTTTTCTCGTAAGCTATGAATTCCTCGCCTAGTGAAGGGCTCATTATTAGACCAGAGACGATTTTATAGAACATTTCCCACCTTTATAAATAACGTTAATGTCTATATTTTAGCATAAAAATCATGAAATTTTAAGCATAATTTGAGAAAATTACTAGTTTAGTGTATAATAAGGACTATACAATATATCAGAAAATGTCTGAATGTGAGGGAAAATGTCTAAACAAAAAGAAAATACCTATGATGGTTCACAGATTCAAGTTCTAGAAGGGCTTGAACCTGTACGCAAGCGCCCAGGGATGTACATTGGGTCCACCGGCTACAATGGTGTGCACCACCTAATTAAGGAAATTGCCGATAACTCGATCGATGAAGCTATCGCGGGTTACGCCACTAAAGTTTGTGTTAGGATACTGGCTGATGGTGGAATAACTATAACAGATGATGGGCGCGGAATCCCGGTTGATAAGCATCCAAAAACTGGAAAGAGCACTCTTGAGACTGTGCTAACTGTGCTGCATGCCGGTGGTAAATTTGGTGGCGGAGGCTATAAGGTTTCGAGTGGTCTGCACGGTGTTGGCTCGAGTGTCGTAAACGCGCTTTCGACTAAAATGATTGCCGAGGTATCACAAAAAGGCCGACTGTATAGGATTGAATTCGAGCGCGGCGCCCCAACCACGGATTTAAAAAAGATGGGCAAGACTGATCGCCCAGACGGAACGGCTATCACTTTTTATCCGGACCCAACAATTTTTAAAGAAACTGTAGAGTTTGACTATAAGTGGGTAGTTAATTATTTGCGTCACCAAGCGTATCTGACAAAAGGCGTTTACGTTCAGGTTGATGATGAGCGAACTGGAGAGAAAAAAGCCTTCTATTTTGAGGGTGGTATTCAAAGCTATGTTAAAAATCTAAACATCGGTAAAGAAGTTATTAGTACAGCCCCCTTTTATGTGGAGAAACAAATTGAAGATTCGATAGTTGAAATTGCTATTCAATATAACGATACGTACACAGAGAATGTGCAAGCATTTGCTAACAATGTACTAAATCCAGATGGCGGAACTCATATCGTCGGCTTTAGGTCAGCGCTTACTCGAACTATGAATGAGTACGCGCGCAAAAACAACTTGCTAAAGGAAAAAGAAGATAATCTAACTGGAGACGATATTCGAGAGGGTTTGACTGCAATTATCTTAGTTAAGCTACCAGATCCGCAGTTTGAGGGCCAGACAAAGAACAAGCTCGGAAACCCAGAAGTTCGCCGTTATGTAGAACAAGTGATGAATGAATATTTTGCCTACTATCTAGAAGAGACTCCAGCGATTGCTAAAAAGATCGTAAACAAAGCTTTACTCGCGGCGAGAGCTCGTAAAGCAGCTCGAGCTGCTCGCGAAAATGTTATCCGAAAGGGTGTACTTGACGGTTTGAACCTGCCAGGCAAGCTTGCCGACTGTTCTAGCAAGAATCCAGAGGAGTGCGAACTCTATATCGTAGAGGGAGATTCTGCGGGCGGTTCAGCTAAGTCTGGCCGCGATAGTAGAACCCAAGCTATTTTGCCATTGAGGGGCAAGGTGCTAAACGTTGAGCGTGCACGACTAGACAGAATGCTGAATAATAATGAAATTGTTAGCCTCATCAAAGGTATAGGCGTCGGAATCGGTGATCAGTTTGATGTGAGCGGACTGCGTTATCATAGAATTATTATTATGACCGATGCCGATGTTGACGGAAGCCACATCGCAACACTTTTGATGACATTCTTCTTTCGTTATATGCGCGAAGTCGTAGAAAAAGGCCATATTTACCTAGCTAAACCACCACTATATCTACTAAAAGGTGCCGGCAATAAGAAGACATACGCCTATAGTGACGAAGAGAGAGATCAGTTGATATCTGAAATGATTGAAGAACGCCGAGCTAGAGGCACGAACATCAATCTCGAGGATTCACCGATTCGCCAAGCCGGTCTAACTGATATTCAGCGCTACAAAGGTCTGGGTGAAATGGACGCGACCCAGCTCTGGGATACCACAATGAACCCAGAACACCGTGTTTTGGTGCAGCTAAAACTAGAAGATGCTGAAGTAGCGGACGCTATTTTTACTAAGTTGATGGGGTCTGAAGTATCTTTGCGCAAGAATTTTATACAAGCAAAAGCAAAAACTGCTAATATTGAGGATTTGGACGTATAATCATGAAAGAAGAAAACAATACACCACAAGAAGGCGAAATCATTGCGCCTGCACAAACGCACTCTAGAGTTGTTGAACATAGAACGGTAGAGAATGTTATGGAAGATAGCTTCTTCCGTTATTCGATGAGTGTTATTATCGACCGTGCCCTACCAGATGTTCGCGATGGAATGAAGCCAGTTCATCGCCGAATTCTGTATTCGATGGGTGAAAAGGGGATTCGCCCAGGCAGTAAATTCCAGAAATCCGCGCGTATCGTTGGTGACGTGATGGGTAAATATCACCCGCACGGCGATACTGCAATTTATGATTCAATGGTGCGTTTGGCGCAAGATTGGGTGATGCGCTATCAACTAGTTGATGGTCAAGGTAACTTTGGGTCAATGGACGGCGATCCAGCGGCGGCGATGCGTTATACCGAGGCGCGCTTAGGCCGGATTGGCGATGTCCTACTCGCTGATTTAGATAAAGATACGGTTGATTTTCGTGACAACTACGATGGCTCAGAACAGGAGCCGTCTGTCTTACCGGCTAAAGTTCCTAATTTACTCTTGAACGGGCAAATCGGTATTGCTGTTGGTATGGCTACGAGCATCCCGACACACAACCTCGGTGAAGTGGTTGATGCGACGATTGCCCTAATCGATGATCCAGAATCAACACTCGATGACCTGCTAAAGCATATAAAAGGGCCAGATTTCCCAACAGGAGCTGTGGTCTACGGCGGCGCTCCAATGCGCCAAGCCTATCAAACCGGCCGCGGTAGTGTAACTATGCGCGCAGTGGCAGAAATTACGGAAACTAAACGTGGTCGCCATCAGATTATTGTATCCGAGATTCCATATGCAGTGAACAAGGCAAATCTAATTGAAAAAATTGCCGATCTAGTAAAGGACAAGAAAATCACTGCAATTTCAGATTTGCGAGACGAGTCTGCGCGCGGTGAAGTGCGGATAGTTATTGATCTTAAGAAAGACGCCTACCCGAAGAAGGTTCTTAACCAGCTGTACAAACTAACGCCTTTACAATCAAGCTTCCATTATAATATGTTAGCATTGGTAGACGGCATTCAGCCGCGAGTACTCGGCCTTAGGGATATTTTGGCGGAATTTATTAAACACCGTCGAATTGTGGTGCGCCGTCGAACTGAATTTGAATTGAAAAAGGCTAAAGCTCGAGCTCACATTTTAGAAGGTTACAAGATTGCTCTAGATAATATCGACGAAGTTATTAAAACTATCCGCGAAAGTTATGATGATGCCGATAGGCGCTTGATCGAGCGATTCGGCTTGAGTGAGATTCAGGCTGCGGCAATTTTGGCGATGCAACTTCGCCGCTTGCAGGGTCTTGAACGCGATAAGATTGAAGAGGAACTGAGGCAGCTTCGTGAGCTAATTGAGCAGCTCGAGGCGATTCTAGCGGATGAAAATGAAATCTTGAAGATTGTCAAAACTGAACTTCTAGAAATGAAAGAAAAATACGGCGACGACCGTAAATCTAGGATGATTAATCATGAGCTTGGCAGATTCAGCGATGAAGAATTGATTCCGGAAGAAGAATCGGTGATTTTGTTGACTACAGAAAATTATATTAAACGTACGCTTCTAAGTGAATATCGACGCCAAAACAGGGGCGGAAAAGGTAAGCGGGGTATGGTAACTAAGGAAAAAGATGTGATTGACCGCCTAATCCCAACCAGCACACACGATTGGCTACTGTTCTTTACAAACAGGGGGCGGGTTTTCCGTTTGAAGGCTTATGAAGTCCCAGCGGCTAGCCTACAAGCCAAAGGTGTGGCGGCAGTAAACCTACTTCAGCTACAACCAGAAGAGAAAATAACTTCGATTATTAAGCTGGCACAATCATCTGAAGCTGATAACTATCTGTTCATGGCAACTATTAAGGGGACAGTCAAGAAAACAGCCTTGAAAGATTTTGCGAATATCAGGACTAATGGTCTGAACGCTATTAATCTTGATGAGGGCGATGAACTGCGTTGGATTCAAGAAACTAATGGCTCGCAGGACATCATTATCTCGACTTCGGCTGGCCAAGCGGTACGCTTTAATGAGAACCATGTTCGCGCAATGGGTCGAGCGGCTCGAGGTGTGCGTGGTGTACGATTGCGGCCAGATGATAATGTAGTGGGTATGGATGTTGTTGGCGATGATAAACAAAAACTACTAGTAATTGCAGCTAATGGTTATGGTAAGAAAACCGAAATTGCTAATTTTGAAGTCAAAAATCGAGGAGGAATTGGCGTTAAAGCGGCTGTCGTAACGGCTAAAACCGGCCCAATTGTATCTGTTAAGACATTACCCGATAACGTTTGTGACGCGCTAATGATTTCAAATGGTGGGCAGACAATCCGTGTGTCACTCAAAGACATTCCTACGCTTGGACGTACGACTCAAGGTGTTCGGATTATGAAAATGAGTGCAGGCGATTCAGTTGCTAGTGTTGGCTTAATGGAAGATAATAAGGAAGAAGAGGAAGAGTAAAACGATGTTTATGTCGCCCTATATAATAGTATTTGTGGTAGCTTGGTTTGTTGCTCAAGGAGCTAAATATATATTGCAATTGCACAATAATAAGGCGGCCAGCTTCAAGACTATCATTACGGAGAGCGGCGGGATGCCGAGTTCCCATAGCGCAGTTGTTGTTGCGGTTACTACATTAATCATGCTGAAGGAAGGGTTGGCTTCGCCAGTTTTTGGGATCGCATTAACATTTGCGATGATAGTTATATACGATTCGATGAAGGTTCGTTATTCTACGGGTCAGCAGTCAATTGCTATAAATAAAATTATAGATCAGCAGAAGCTAAAAATTCCAAAGCTCAGAGTTGTAAAAGGGCATACTCCACTTGAGGCAGCTGTCGGCTCTAGTCTAGGCTTATTCATCGGGTATTTGGCCTTTATTGTGGGCTTGTAGGCCCTAAAAAGACTGTTTTAATAAAAATCTCCAAAAAAGTCGAAAAAAGTGTTGACTTTTATAAAGCGAGCTAGTATACTTGGTATTAGTTCGCACCGAGGAGATAGAAATAACCGATGTGGAGTTGAACTAAAACGAACGTTAACAATTTAGTTGTGCAAATTTATCGTCAGTCTATTTAAAAATAGATTATCAATTTTGATAGTTTTTTTATGGAGAGTTTGATCCTGGCTCAGGATTAACGCTGGCGGCGTGCCTAACACATGCAAGTCGAGCGGCAGCGAGTTTTACACTGATTTCTTGAAACCTCTAGTTGAAAAGAGGATAATTCGAGGGATTTGTGTAAGATGTCGGCGAGCGGCGGACGGCTGAGTAACGCGTGGGAATCTGCCCCAAAGTGAGGGATAACGCACCGAAAGGTGTGCTAATACCGCATATGGTCTTCGGATTAAAGTCTTCGGACGCTTTGGGAAGAGCCTGCGTCAGATTAGATAGTTGGTAGGGTAATGGCCTACCAAGTCTACGATCTGTAACTGGTTTGAGAGGATGATCAGTCAGACTGGAACTGAGACACGGTCCAGACTCCTACGGGAGGCAGCAGTGAGGAATCTTCCACAATGGGGGCAACCCTGATGGAGCAACGCCGCGTGCAGGATGAAGGCCTTCGGGTCGTAAACTGCTTTTATAAGTGATGAATATGACAGTAGCTTATGAATAAGGATCGGCTAACTACGTGCCAGCAGCCGCGGTCATACGTAGGATCCGAGCGTTATCCGGAGTGACTGGGCGTAAAGAGTTGCGTAGGTGGTTTAATAAGTGAATAGTGAAATCTGGTGGCTCAACCATTCAGACCGTTATTCAAACTGTTAAACTCGAGAACAGCAGAGGTAACTGGAATTTCTTGTGTAGGAGTGAAATCCGTAGATATAAGAAGGAACACCAATGGCGTAGGCAGGTTACTGGGCTGTTTCTGACACTGAGGCACGAAAGCGTGGGGAGCGAACCGGATTAGATACCCGGGTAGTCCACGCCGTAAACTATGGATACTAGCTGTTTGGGGTATCGACCCCCTGAGTAGCGAAGCTAACGCGTTAAGTATCCCGCCTGTGGAGTACGATCGCAAGATTAAAACATAAAGGAATTGACGGGGACCCGCACAAGCGGTGGATCATGTTCTTTAATTCGATGATAACCGATAAACCTTACCAGGACTTGACATCCTTGGGAGCACTACGAAAGTAGAGTGTGCCTTTTGGAACCAAGTGACAGGTGATGCATGGCCGTCGTCAGCTCGTGTCGTGAGATGTTAGGTTAAGTCCTTCAACGAGCGCAACCCTTGTGAATAGTTGTATTTTTCTATTCAAACTGCCCCGGTAACGGGGAGGAAGGAGGGGATGACGTCAGGTCAGTATTTCCCTTACGTCCTGGGCTAGAAACGTGATACAATGGCTAGTACAATGCGCCGCGAAGCCGCGAGGTGAAGCAAATCGCATCAAAGCTAGTCCCAGTTCGGATTGGAGGCTGAAACTCGCCTCCATGAAGTCGGAATCGCTAGTAATCGCAGATCATCATGCTGCGGTGAATACGTTCCCGGGTCTTGTACACACCGCCCGTCAAACCATGAAAGTCACTAACACCCGAAGTCCGATTCGTCGGCCTAAGGTGGGAGGGATGATTGGGGTTAAGTCGTAACAAGGTATCCGTACCGGAAGGTGCGGATGGATTACCTCCTTTCTAGAGGAGATTACGCCAGATAGTCGAGAAATCACTATCTGAAGCTAGGTCGGTCTTTCTGCTAAGTTATAATAAATTTAATTAGCAGATTCGGTCCTTCGGGACAAGACTTAAATTTATTCACAGACTGAGATAAATTGCACAACTAAATTGTTAAATAGAAAATTCCCGTATTTTACGGGAATTTTTTGTTGTATCTTGACGAAACTAGTTAATGCAAGTATCAACTAATAAAAATAATTAGCCGGTCGTGCGAGAGAAAGAGGCCGGGCTAATTTTAGGCTTAGACCTTCTCTTTTTTTGAAATTATGATTTCCTTTTAGTGGGTAATAATGTATTATAGTATAATGAATAAAGTTAAGCGTTTTAGGAACTATAAAGATGGTTTTACCATTATCGAGGTTGTGCTAGTACTCGCGATTGCAGGTCTTATTTTTTTGATGGTGTTTATTGCGCTGCCGGCACTGCAGCGGAGCCAGAGAGATACACAGCGAAAGCGTGATACAGATAGGCTACTTGCGGCTATCCAGTCTTATCAATCGAATAACCTAGGCAGATTGCCCGACGAAATCGATCACTCTGCTCCCATAAATAGTTACTCCGATATAAATGATACTAACTTTGGTAGGAATTATTTGCGTCAAGACGGTTATTTCAGTAATCCAGAAGGGACAGTTTATGTTATTTATACTAGCACTAGAGTGAACCCTGGCGAGACATTGCCAGATAACTCGGTTAACGATTTTTGGTTGGCTCGCGGAGTGGAATGTGACGGGGAAGATTTGAAACTTACTGTCGCGAATAACTGGGCTAGTCTTAGAAATGGGAGTAATCGGGTGGCGGTTCGTATAAAATTAGAAGGCGGAGGTGTATACTGCGTAAATAATTAAGATATTTTTTGTAAATAGTCTTGATTTATGAACTATTTTGATGTAAAATTGGTAGTGTTCTTTAATAGAAATGGGGATATAGCTCAGTTGGCTAGAGCACCTGCTTTGCAAGCAGGGGGTCCAGGGTTCGAGTCCCTGTATCTCCACCAGAGAAAGTTGCCAAATATTTGGCGGTTTTCTCTGGTAGCCTCATACGAGACCCAGTTATGGGGCGAACCAAGGCTTCGGTCTTAACTCGCTCCACCAAAC
>RZZT01000008.1 GCA_010014525.1 Candidatus Saccharimonadota bacterium
CCTAAAATTTGGATATTTTGACCGAATTTAACGCGAATTATGGCAGCTTCGGTACGGGCGTTTTTGATGGCAGAACGTTCAGTTTTATAAACACAAGTTAGTTTGAGTATATAAACAAAAGGTGGGAAATTGGTTTTTTTGCGAATGGCTATTTCATGTTGATAAAAGCCATTATAATCTTGTTTGATGCCAAATTGAATCGACGGGCTATCTAGCTGATATGTCTGGACGATGACATTGGTGTCGCTAGCGTGCCTGCCGACTCGACCGATTACCTGAGCTAGGAGCTGGAAATTCCGTTCACTAGAGGTGAAATCTGGCAATGCCAGCCCGGCATCAGCCTGAACTACGGCTACGGTTTGTAATTTCGGCATATCTAAGCCTTTGGCGATAACCTGCGTACCGATAATAATGTCAATTTCGCCACTGACAATTTCGTTATAAAGTTTTTCGACAGTTTGACCTTTCTCGCTGTCGGCGTCGAACCGCGCAATTTTTTTGCTGGGGAAGAGCTTACGAATTTCGTCTTCAATCATCTTTGTGCCGATACCTTTGTGAATAATTTCGGCTTCGCCACAAACTGGACAGGCTGTCGGAATTTTTTCTTCTCGCCCACATACATGACAAACTAATTTGTGTTTATCTACGTGGAGCGTCATTGGTAAGAAACAACGTGAGCATAGCGCCATCCAGCCACACTCGTGGCAAGTTGTGATGCTAGCGCTGCCACGGCGATTGTGATAGATTAAAACTTGTTTATTTTGATCTAAACTTGCTGAAATCTGTTTCAATAATTGGTTTGAGAAAAACCTATGTTTAGATAAGTTATGTTTTTTAGTTAAGTCTACAAGCTCGATTTTTGGCGGCTTAGCGCTGGATTTTGCGAGTTGATTCATCTCGATGATTGGAACTTGGCTGTTTTGAACGGCTCTTTCAGCTAGAAAATAATCTTCTACTAGCGGCGTGGCTGAGCCAAATATAGTTTTGATTTTGAGGCTGTGAGCCAAAAAGCTACTGGCGCGTAGGGCTGAGTATTTTGGAGTTTGTTCTTGCTTGAAGCTCGGCTCGTGCGCTTCGTCGATAATTATCAGCCCCAAGTTTCGTACTGGTGAAAATAGAGCAGAGCGTGCGCCAATAATTACCTGTGGAGTTTCATCGTTTAATGTTTTGAGCCAAACTTTATGCCGTTCGGATTCAGCCATCCGCGAATGGATCAACTTAATATTGTCAAAGGTTTGTTCAAAATTTTTAACCAACTGTGAAGTCAATGCAATTTCTGGCACGAGTAAAATAACCGACTTTCCGCTATCGATAACTTTTTTTGCTTGGTCGATATAAACGGCAGTTTTACCTGAACCAGTCCTGCCGTGTAGAATAACCGTTCCAGATTTTAGCCTGTCTAATGTTTTTATTGCTGCTTGCTGGTCTTGTGTGAATAAAAAATTTGTTCGGTCATACTTAACGGGAGGCTCGTGCAATTTTTCGGCCAGTTTTCGCCTAGTTTTTTGCAATCCACTAGGCAAAATTCCGCTTAAAACTTGAGCTAGTGGCGCGCCATAATATTGGCTGATCCAGTTAGTTAGATTCAACAAATGTGCGGAAACCGGTTGCCCTACTATAATACCGTCAATCCCCCGCGTCTCAAACTTAGGTTTTTTAACTTCGCACCACACAACCCCAGCCGTTTGTTTTTTGCCAACTGGGATTTCAACAATCTGCCCCACAGCTAAATCATTATCCGAATGATAGGTGAAAAAATCACTGCCTGAGCGGATAATCTTGGTGGGTGCAATTTCATAGTAGCGCATATTTACTTTTTATTATAGAATAAGAGTATGTATTTTGAAAGTAGGGCGGAGGCTGGCGAGAAATTGGCCAGTGAATTATTCGAGAAATATCGCTTTGAAGATTGCGCTGTGGTCGCTTTAAATGATGGCGGAATTTTGGTCGGCGAGCCAGTAGCTGCGCGCCTGCATAGTGTTTTAGTGATGATTGTTAGCGAAGATATTGAAATCCCGGGCGAAAGCCTAATGATCGGTGGTGTTTCGCAGAATGGCAATTTTGTGCGCAATTCGTTTATGACTCAGGGCGAATTTGAGGGCTATCAAAATGAGTTTTTTGGCTATTTTGAGCAGCTAAAGCGCGAAAGCTTTCAAAAAATTAACCGTTTGCTCGGCGAAGGCGGAACAATCGAACTCGATTTGTTAAGAGATCGCAATATTATTTTAGTGAGTGATGGCTTGAGCGAAAAATCCTCGATTGATGTTGCGATTGACTTTCTGAAGCCAGTTCGTTACAAAAAATTAATTGTCATTTCACCTGTCGCCAGCGTGGCAACAATTGACCGCTTGCATATTACCGCTGATGAACTTCACGTGCTTGATGTAAAGGCCAATTATTTAGATACTAGTCACTATTACGACGATAACAATATCCCCAGCCATGAAGAATCGGTTAAGAAAATCAACGATATTATTCTAAACTGGCAATAATGGTTGTTGTAAAAAAGTAAAAAATCAAGTAGAATAGGAAATGAAAGAATAAGTATAATGATTGATCTGGACATTTTTATCACATCGAGGGTTCGACGTAAGATAGTTGTTTTCTTTGTAACCTATCCGGCTATTAAGATGCACGTACGGGGCTTGGCTAAGTTGGTCAAAGAAGACCCAGGGAATATCCAGCGTGAACTTCATAAGCTGCACAAAGCCGGCTTTTTGAACGTTGAGAAGAAAAAGAACACGTTTGTCTATTCGGCAAACACTAATTTTTTGATTTTTAAAGAGCTGCAAACGATTGTGATAAAATTACGAGATCAGCAGACTGTAGCGCGTGGTTCACGCCGGATTGCAGACAATTCGTCTACGAAGCGACCTAGTGCTCGCCAGTAGATCACTTTTTATGGAGGCTGAATTGACTGATGAAATTTTTGAAATTATTTTAGGTAAGCGCAATATTGACCGCGCTAATTTACCTGATTTTTTAAATCCCAAATACGATAACCAACACGATCCTTTTTTGCTACCAGATATGGACAAGGCCGTCAAAAGACTGCTTAGGGCTCATAAAGGTCAAGAAAAAATCACAATTTATGGGGATTATGACGTTGACGGAGTGACCTCGAGCGCGCTTTTATTGGACGCTTTTGAGAAATTTGGTTTTGAAAATGTTGATTTCTTTTTGCCCAATAGATTTATCGATGGCTATGGCATAAGCGAGAGGGCGGTGGAAATTATCCACCAACGCGGGACCGATTTAATTGTCACGGTTGATTGTGGAAGCCTGAATCATAAAGAAATTGAGCTTGCGAATAGCCTAGGGCTGGACGTAGTCGTCACGGACCACCATAATATTGCCGAAAGCCAGCCGAGAGCAATAGCGGTCGTCAATCCGCAGCGCCCAGAGAATCGATATCCCGAAGCTAATATTTTTGCTGGCGTCGGGGTGGCTTTTAAGTTAGTGCAAGCTTTAGGCGCGCATCTACCGGGTCTAGAGAATGGGCGCGAAAAATGGTTACTTGACTTGGTGGCGCTCGGCACGGTGTGTGATATCGTGCCAATGACAGGCGAAAATCGCCAGAACGTCTATTGGGGATTGGAAGTTCTCAGAAAAACTCGCCGTCCTGGCATCAAAGCAATGTTAGCAGCTACAAGCACTGAGAATATTTCTACTTCAACATTAGGTTTTGTTTTAGGCCCGATGATTAACTCTGCCGGTCGGCTAGAAACTGCCGAAAAAGCACTAGATTTAGTATTTGAGCGCGATGGTTTATTAGCTCTAGAGAAATCCAACCAATTATCGGCGCTAAATAAAAAGCGTCGAGATTTACAACGAAAATCACTCAAGAAAGCCATAAAATTGGCGGAAAATTATAAAAATGACCCAGTTTTGGTAATTGCGGACACAAGTTTTAATGAAGGCGTGATTGGAATTATAGCTTCTGGTCTGGTTGATAAATTCAAAAAGCCAGTATTTGTGATAAGTATTGAGGGGGAAATAGCAAAAGGCAGCGCACGTAGTTTCGGCGATTTTTCGGCCAGTCAGGCAGTTTATTCGGCTGAGGAAGTGATTACGAAAGGTGGCGGCCACGATGCGGCGGCGGGTGTGACTTTGCCGACTAAGAAAGTCGATGATTTTCGCAAGCTGGTGAATAATTTTTACAAATCTTTGAACCTCAAAAACCAGCTAGCTAAGCTTTTGCCAGTGCCAGATATGTCGCTTAATGATTTATCGCCACTAACCTTTGAGCTATATAGCAAAATTCAACAGCTCGAACCATTTGGACCGGGGAACGAGGAACCGATTTTTGCTCTAAAAAATCTAACTGTCAAGCATCGCCAAGACATGGGTGATAAAAAACAGCACATAAAATATACATTTACAGATGGCGAAAACGAAATTAAAATGATCAAATTTAATGCACCGAATGAGTTTATATTTGAACCGGGTGAAATCGTAGATGTGATGTTTCGCATAGGTCTAAATGAATGGCGCGGTCGCAGAACCGTAGAAGGTATGATTTTACATATCCGAGAGAGTGATTTATAATAATCTAAGTAAGGAGTTTGATGAAAATTTTACTATATCGAAAAGATGAAAAGGTATTTGCTAAATCTGGCGTTGGTCGAGCGATGAAGCACCAAGAAGAAGCACTTAAACTGGTAGGAGTTGATTATACTTTTGATGAGAAGGATAACTTTGATATTGTACACTTAAATACCATCAGCCTGAACTCGTATTTAATGGCCAAAAAAGCTCGCCGAAAATGCAAAAAAGTGGTTTACCACGGCCACTCAACAGAAGAGGATTTTCGTAATTCATTTTTATTTTCTAATTTGCTAGCGCCACTGTTTAAAATTTGGCTCAAAATTTGCTATAAAACCGGTGATGTAATCTTGACACCGACACCATATTCGAAACATCTTTTAGAGACATACAATCTTGGCCGGCCGATTGTTGACGTGTCGAACGGTATTGATCTGCAACTATTTGCGCGTGATGAAGCTAAAATTGGCGATTTTCGTAAGTTTTTCAAACTAGACCCAAATGATAAAGTTATCGTTTCAGTTGGTCATTATTTTGAGCGCAAAGGGCTGCCAGATTTTATAGAGGTTGCGCGGCAATTTCCAGAATATAAATTTATTTGGTTTGGCCATACGCCGCCGGCCGCTGTAACTAAAAATATTCGTGAGGCTATCAGTCGAAAGCCTGAAAACGTAATTTTGCCGGGCTATATTGATGGTCGAATTATACAAGGTGCTTATCAGGCGGCCGATATATTTTTCTTTCCGTCAAATGAAGAGACTGAGGGCATCGTGGTACTAGAGGCTTTGGCGGCTCGCTGTCAGGTGGTCGTGCGTGATATCGGAGTGTATGATTCGTGGTTAGAAGATGGCAAAAATTGCTATAAAGGCAAATCTAATCAAGAATTTGAAGTGATTATTAAAAAAATAACGCAGAATGAGTTGCCGCCCACTATTGAAGAGGGTTACAAAACCGCCGAGGAACGAAGCTTAGCACGAGTGGGAAAGAAATTGGCACAAATTTATAGGGATTTGATAAAAACTGAGGCTTGATCTTGCGTCCCAAAAGTGATATAATGGAAGTATATGAGTATACAAGTAACACGAAAAGACCAGAAGGAAGCTAACGAAAACATCATTCGTCGCTTCAATCGTAAGGTTTTGCAGAGTGGAGTTTTGAGCGAGGCTAAGTCTTCTATGCGCTTTCAAAAGCCGATCAGTAAGACTGAGCGCCGTAAAAAAGCAATCATTCGTAACGAACGCAAAGCTGAAAAGCTGAACAAAATGCGATTAGGTATTCGCTAAATATCAGATTCAGCTGGCCTCGGTCAGCTGTTTTTGTTTGACTAAAAAGGAGAAATATGGATCTAAAAAATAAAATTACCGCTGACTTGAAAACCGCAATGTTGGCGCGCGATGCATTTACGACTAATATCTTGCGTGGCCTAAAAGCTGCAATTTTAGACGAAGAGGTTAAATCTGGCAAGCGCGAGGAGGGCTTAGATAATGCTGAAATCGAAAAAATTTTGGTACGAGAAGTTAAAAAGCGCAAAGAAGCTGCCAGTTTGCTAGACGAAGCTCGCGCCGAAAATGAGCTAAAAGAAGCCGAAGTCTTGCAAAATTATTTGCCAGAAATGATTTTGGAAGCAGATTTAGTGAAATTAGTAGACGAAAAAGTTGCCGAAATCGGCAAAGATGTGAAGAATATGGGGCGAATTATTGGCGAAATTAAGGGTAAACTTGGCGCGAGAGTTGACGGAACAGCGCTTTCACAAATTGTAAAAGCTAAATTGCGGTAAATCTATCTTTTATCAGCGTAGGTAAGTCTTGCACTATTGCGGGGCTTATTTTTTCTGCTTGACTTAAATCCTCTTTCTTAGTAAAATCAACATATTAATACGCTCAAGCTTAAAAAAATAAATAAACACCTAACCCCCCCCGCTATTTACTAACTAAACACTCAATATCACTACCTCAAGCACTACCAAGCTACAAAAGAAAGAATAATAGAGACTCACATGCCAAAGGCTTTACTATCATTGAAGTCGTTCTTGTCCTAGCCATCGCAGGACTTATCTTCTTAATGGTGTTTATTGCACTACCAGCACTACAGCGCAGTCAGAGGGATACGCAGAGGAAGAATGATCTGAACAGGGTGTTGGCGGCCGTAAAACAGTACCAAGCGAATAATAAGGGACTAGTTCCCCCAGGGTATGGGAGTACTAATTTTGTAGGAACATACTTGCGGGCAAAGGGCGAAGAGTTCAAAGATCCAGACGGTAATGATTACTTTTTTAGAGCGGTAAATATTGGTAGTTTGCCTACGATGCCTACAAGTAGGACATATGAATTGGGAGGGGTTACTATGTCGGTAATATATGTTACTCGGCAAGCTAAATGCAGCAACAATAATAATACGGTAGCAAATACTGGCAGCAATAATGCCGCCTATTCAATAGTTCTTGAGGGTGGAGGTGCTTACTGCGTTAATAATTAAACCTAAAATTTACAACTATGCCTATTCTGTGCTACAATGTTGGCAGTGAATAAATTAAAACAAAAGGTAAATTAAATGGTTATATTTTTTGGTCCAGCCGGAGCTGGAAAAAGTGTTCAGGGTAATTTGCTAGCGGCACGTAATGATTGGCGCTGGTTGGGTGCAGGGCAATTATTGCGTGACAGCCGAGATCCTGAACTTTTGGCGGAAATGTCTACGGGTAAATTAGTTAACCCAGAAATTGTGAATAAAGTTATGGGCGAAGCGCTTGATCGCGCCGATGACCGTGTGCAGAAGGTGATTTTAGATGGCTTTCCGCGGCAATTAGAGCAGGCTAAGTGGTTGGTTGAACATAGTGCAAATCACGGCAATCGTAAAATTGATCTTGTTATTGTACTGGAGGTCCCGCGAAGCGAAGTCTTGCGTCGCTTAGAGATTCGCGGTCGGCTTGATGACCAACCAGAGGTAATTGATGAACGACTTAAGATTTATCGCCAAGAAATGTATCCGGTTTTGAATTTCTTAAACGAGCAAGGTGTGGCGATTGCACATATCGATGGAACTGGTACTGTTGGCCAAGTTCATGACCGCGTAATGGAGGAGATTACGGCGTGCGGTCTGGCTTAATTACGGGTGACAAAACCCTCGCACAGATTGAAGCAATGCGCGAAGGCGGTAAAATTTTAGCCCGAATCTTGCGTGAATTAACCGAATTTGCTCGCTCAGGAGTAACTGGTCTAGAGGCGGATGAATTTGCCCGCCAGAAGCTTGCTGAGTATGGCGCAGAATCGGCATATTTGACGCCAGATGTTAATTTTCCGGGCGTAGTTTGTATTTCTAAGAATGATTGCGTGGTTCACGGCGTACCAAATGGCGAACCGTTTGAAGAGGGTGACGTGGTAGCATTCGATATGGTAATTATCTATAAAGGGATGATGGTAGACGCTTGTGTAACGTCTTGCGTAGGTGGGAACCCTAGTAGTGCAGTGAAGCATCTGCTAAACGATACGCAGAAGGCTTTAGCGGCCGGGATAGCCACCGTAAAACCTGGCGCTAAAACTGGCGATATTGGCGCGGCGGTTGAAAAATCGCTCAAAAAATCAAAATTAGGTAATATCTATCAACTAGTTGGTCACGGAATCGGCGAAAAGATGCATATGCCACCAGAAGTGGCAAATTTCGGCAAAAAAGGCCACGGCACCGCGGTGCAGGCTGGCGACACTTTCTGTATCGAGCCAATGACTTCATTAGGTAAAGGTGATGTAAATTTCGATCAAGATGGCGACGAGTGGAGCGTCTATATGAAAGATGGTAGCTTGAGCGCCCATTTTGAGCACACGGTTTTAGTAACTGACGACGGTGTGGAAGTTTTGACTTTAGAATAACAACAGTAGTTATAGATAGTCTAAGCCTCGTAAATACATAAGAGGCTTAAGTTTTATTTTACTTTAATTTTATGCTTGAAAAATCTAAAACCTTCGTGTATAATTATTTAAGTAATCTAGGTTTTGCCACCTTAGCTCAGCTGGTTAGAGCAGCTGTTTTGTAAACAGCAGGCCTTCGGTTCGAATCCGAAAGGTGGCTCCATAATTAGATTACGCGCTGGGATAGTGAAGCGGTCAAACACAGCAGACTGTAAATCTGCCGGCAGATGCCTTCGAAAGTTCGAATCTTTCTCCCAGCACCAATGATATTATAGCCAACGAATTACACCTTAAGGGGTGTTTTTTGTTTTACAAACAGAAAACTTGCGATTTTTTGGCATTAGCGGTATAATAAATCTATGAACGAGAATTCTCAATATGTGGTAGGAATCGATATCGGGACAGATTCCATTAAATGCGTAGTAGCTAGCTTGAATGACGAGATGCAGCCAACGGTTGTTGGCGTAGGCGAAGCTAAAAATTCAGGTATGCGCAAAGGTGTTATTTCTAATCTATCAGGGCCAGCTAAAGCGATTGACCAGGCTTTGGGTGAAGCTGAGCGAGTTAGCGGTTTCCAGGTAAATAGAGCTACAATCAGCATAAATGGCTCGCATATTTTAAGTACTAAAACTAACGGAATGATTGCAATTGGCGCAGTCGATCATGAAATCAACGAGGCTGATATCTTGCGGCTCGAAGATGTGGCGACTCTCGGCAAAATTCCAGCCAACAGAGAAATTCTAGATTTCGTACCGCATTCTTATAGGCTAGACGGGCAAGATAGCATCCGTGATCCGCTTGGCATGACCGGATCTAGGCTTGAGGTTGATGCAAATGTAATTTCTGCGTTGACTCCGTATCTAAATAATCTACACAAAACTGCTGAAATGGCGAAGGTCACACCTGATCAAACTGTGCCTAGTGTGGTAGCTTCAGCCAAAGCCGTGTTGAGTGAATCTCAGACCGAAAGTGGTGTTGCAGTGATTGATTTTGGTGCTTCAACCACTAGCGTAGCTATTTTTGAAGACGGTGATCTGCAATTTGTGCGGGTGATTCCTGTCGGCGGCTCGAATATCACTAATGACTTAGCAATTGGCCTCAAAACTGTTCCAGAAGTGGCGGAAATCATCAAAGTACAGCATGGAACGGCAATTCCTAGGAGCGAGCAGCGTAATGTGATGGTGAAGCGTGAAAAAGAGCACTACAGTTTTGCAGTAGAGGACATCGATGAAATTATTGAAGCACGATTGGAAGAGATTTTTGGTGCAATTAAAACAGAACTTAAGAAAGCCGGTAAAGACAAAAAGCTGCCTAGCGGCGTTGTCTTAACTGGCGGCGGTGCGAATTTAAGAAAGATTAATGAATTTGCTAAGAACCATCTTGAGCTGGCGTCGCAAGTGGCGGACCTAAGCGGAATCAATAGCGCTGCTGGAGAGATCGCCAAGCCTGAGCTGTCGGCTGCGATAGGATTGATGATGATAGACATAAATCACATTAGCTCTGGGCGGGGAAACTCCAGCAGAGGTGAGGGGTTTTTTGAAAAATTGTTTGGAAAAAAGAAATAAATTGTTATAATTGGAATAGTAAAGAGGAGAAAAGATGCCAGAAGTAATACCAAATGAAATTCAGACATTCGCTAGCATAAAAGTTGTAGGTGTTGGTGGTGCTGGAGGAAGCGCTGTTAACCGTATGAAAGATGCCGGTCTTGGCGGTGTCCAATTTATCGCTATGAATACCGACGCCCAAGCGCTCCATAATTCAAAAGCCGATGTTAAAATCCATCTAGGTCACGCAACCACGAACGGTCTCGGTGCGGGTGCCGACCCAGCAGTCGGTGAAGTTGCCGCCAATGAGTCTCGGGAAGAGATAAAAGATGCTCTAGAGGGCGCCGATATGGTGTTTGTTACGATCGGCGCTGGCGGCGGTACCGGCTCTGGTGCTGGTCATGTGGTGGCAGATATTGCTCGTGAACTGGGTATTCTGGTGGTCGGTGTGGCAACACGTCCGTTCAGTTTTGAGGGGGCTAAGCGCAAAGCTAATGCCGACTGGGCAATTGGCCAACTTTCGCGCGCGGTTGACACTTTGATTACAATTCCAAATGATCGACTACTGCAGACGATTGATCGCCGAACTCCGCTACTCGAAACTTTTAAAATTGCTGATGACGTTTTGCGCCAAGGTGTACAGGGGATCTCGGAGCTTATTACCGAACACGGTTTAATTAACCTCGACTTTGCTGACGTGAAAGCTGTCATGAGTAACGCTGGTTCGGCATTGATGGGGATTGGTCGCGCTAGCGGCGAAGATCGCGCTGCTCAGGCCGCCCAACAAGCAATCGAATCACCTCTAATCGAAGTTTCGATTGACGGTGCTCGCGGCGTACTTTTCAACGTTTGTGGAGGTTATGATATGAGTATGAGTGAGATCCAAGAGGCCGCTGAAATTATTACTAGTGCGGTTTCCCCAGATGCAAATATCATCTTTGGCGCAACTCTGAAACCAGATCTTGAAGATGAGCTGATTATTACTGTGATTGCAACTGGATTCGACGGGCTCTACGGAGATACTCAACCAACAGAAACTTTAGATAATGTGGTCGAGCAGACTTTCGACTTTGACGCAAAAGATTCAGGCAATGTTTCAGATGTGTCAGAGGCTATCGATATGGAGCTAGACAAAGATGAACCCAATGCTAGCGATTTTAATAGCGAAGAGGAACCGTCAAATATTTGGGCGACTGCGGATGACGACAGCGAGAATGATGTTCCGGCCTTTCTAAGAAGGCGCAAACGCAACAAAAAGAATCAGGAATAGATGGAAGAGTATACGATAGACGAAACTAAAGTTTTAGAAAGCCGAACTTCATCGGACGGGCAGTCTATCCGTAGGCGCAGATTGGCACCAGATGGGACGAGATTCACTACTTATGAACGTATCGAGAAGCCTCAGATTATAGTTTTGAAAAGCCACGGTGGCAAGGAGTACTTTGACCGTTCGAAGCTTCAGAACTCGATTATCAAATCGGTTGGCAAGTTTGTGAGCGATATGAAGATTGAAGAAATCATCAACCGTGTAGAGGACAATCTTTTGCGAAAGGAAACGAAAGTTTCTTCGCACCAAATCGGTGAAGAAGTTTTATCCGCATTATTTGATATCAATAAAGTGGCTTACATTCGTTTTGCAAGTGTCTTTCATGAATTTGAAACAATTGACGATTTTGAAGAAATCTTAGCCCAGAGCAAAAAAGAAGAGGAGAAGAACAAACAATGAGAGTCGTAGTAATTTACAAAGATTATAGTGATCATGCGCGCGAAGTTATAGACTATCTGCGTGATTTTGAGCGACAGACCGGCAAACAACTAGAGGTTATGGACCCAGAATCTCGTACTCACGAGGGATTTTTGCAGGCATATGATATTGTTGAATACCCAACGATTATCGCTATTTCTGACGATGGAGCTGTATTGCACACGTGGCGCGGCCGACCGCTACCGACTATCAATGAGGTCAGCTATTACGCTTAAAATTAGCTAGCTATTGCTAATTTCTGCACTTTTGGTATAATTAAACGTAGAAGGCATCTCGAAAGAGATAGTGGTTATCACCCACGAACGCTACCTGAAAGAACGGTTTTATCCTAGTAGAATCAGGCGGAGCAGCTCCGAAAAAGCTAAAATTAAGCGCTGAAAGAAATACTTCTTTTGGAAATCAGATGGTACCGTTCGTGTAAACGAATTCTGATGTCTAAAGGAAGTTTTTATTTTGGAGGAAAATTATGAAATTTAAAGCAAATTCAAGAAAACGCGCTAAGCAATACGAAGCCGAGGTGCTAGCAAAATGGAAAAAAGAGAAAACGTTTGAACAATCTGTTGAGCAGCGCTCGGCCGATAAGTCTTTTGTATTTTACGATGGGCCACCGTTTATCACGGGTGTGCCGCATCATGGAACTCTGTTAAGCTCAATTGTTAAAGACGCCATCCCTCGCTACCAAACTATGCTCGGCAATCGAGTTGAACGCCGTTGGGGTTGGGACTGTCACGGTTTACCGGCAGAAAATTTTGTTGAGAAGAAGCTAGGTATTACCGACAGGCGCGAAATTGGCACTAAAATATCACTCGAAGATTATATCATTACCGCTCGTAAAAGTATGGTATCGACGGCAGGATTATGGGAAGACACAATTGACCGAATTGGCCGCTGGGTGGAATTTAAAAACGCTTACAAAACTATGGACAAGGAGTTCATGGAGTCAGTCTGGTGGGCCTTTAAAACGCTTTACGAGAAGGGTAAAATTTACGAAGGCGAAAAGGTCTTGATGTTCGACACGAAATTCGCCACACCAGTTTCGAAAAATGAGGTCACGATGGATAATGACGCCTATCGGACTGTCACCGACCCAAGCGTTTATGTGAAGTTTAAACTCAAAGATTTTGTTGACCCAGATGGCACTAAGGACGAAACTTTTGTACTCGCCTGGACCACGACTCCTTGGACGCTCGCCGCTAACACCGCGCTGGCGATAAATCCAGAAATGACATATGCCAAAGTTTCCGCAAAAGATGAAAATGGCGAATCCTCAAACTTAATTCTGGCAAAAGAATTAATCGAAAAGGTTTTGGTTGATGAAAAGAAGAATCCACTTGAGTACGAATTGCGATGTTTGGTTGATGGTCATGATTTAATTGGCGTAGATTACGAGCCGCTGTTTGGCCATTATTTTGAGAATAACTTGGATCGTAAATCCTATTTCAGCTCGTTTGGCAAGCAGGATACTGTTGGGCACAATAATTTCAAGATTTGGGGTGCAGATTATGTTTCGAGTGAATCTGGTACTGGCATAGTTCATACGGCACCAAGCTATGGTGAAGATGACTTTGCTCTAGCGCAGAGGGAAAATATCGGCGTATTACATATTTTGGATAATGACGGTATTTTTTATGACGACATCGCGGCCAAATTCCGTGAGATTATGCCGTGGCGCGATGAAGAAGATTTGGAAGTTTGGAGTGCCAACAAAGACATTGCTAAAGGTCTGAAAAAATCTGGTGTCGTGTGGAAAATTGAGTACATTCGCCACGAATATCCGTTTAACCCACGCAGTAAGCAACGAATCATGTATCGAACAGTCCCGAGCTGGTTCTTTGACATTGATGGTCAAAAACAGATGATGCTAGAAGAAAATGAGAATATTAATTGGTTCCCGAGCCACTTAAAGCACGGCCGATTTGCTAAAAATATCGAAGCTGCGCCAGATTGGAATCTATCGAGGGACCGCTTCTGGGCAACGGCAATGCCGGTTTGGAAATCGGAAAGCGGCAAAATAAGAGTTGTTGGTTCGTACGAGGAATTGAAAGAACTTTCGGGCGTTGAGCTCGAAGACTATCATCGACCATGGGTCGATAGCATCACTTTTGAGATTGATGGCGAAAAATATACTCGGATTGATAAAGTTCTTGATGGCTGGTTTGAAAGTGGTTCAATGCCGTTTGCACAGTTTCATTATCCATTTGAAAATAAAGAGAAGTTCGAGGCCAATTTCCCAGGTGATTTCATTGTGGAATATATTGGGCAAGTGCGTGCGTGGTTCTATTATGTGCACGCTGTAAATACCGCATTGTTCGGGCAAAATGCCTTCAAAAACGTGATTACCACAGGAGTTGTAGCTGGAAATGATGGCCGTAAAATGAGTAAAAGCCTCGGTAATTTCACTGACCCAAATGAGCTGATGGATCAATACTCGGCCGACAGTTTGCGTTTCTTACTGCTCAATTCACCCCTATTAAGCGGCGAAGATTTTACGCTGCATGACAAGGACGTCAACGATGTTGCGCGTAAGCTTTCAATGATTTGGAACATGTATGACTTTTTCACAATGTACGCCGAAGTTGATGGTTGGGAATTTACGGGTGAGCTCAAAGACCCGAGCTCGGAACTCGAAAATCCGCTTGATAAATGGATTATTAGCCGTGTGCACGAATTGCGGAATGACATTACCGAGAATATGAATAAATACGATATTCCGCGCGCACTTGAAGGTGTTTTGCCGATACTTGATGACGCCTCAAACTGGTTCGTTCGTCGTTCGCGCCGCCGTTTTTGGAAGAGTGACAACGGGGAAGATAAACTTCAGGCTTACAAGACTTTGCACTATGTTTTGAGCTATTTAGCCCTAATTCTAGCACCATTTGTGCCGTTTTTGAGCGAAGAATTGTGGTCAAAGATGGTTGGTGGTAAGAGTGTTCATCTTTTTGATTGGCCAGAGGCGGGTGAAATTGATGAGGATATCTTGGCTGATATGGCAGAAGTTCGCCAGCAAGTGAATGAGTCATTGGCGCTCCGTGCTAAAAACGGTGTGAAGATTCGCCAGCCACTCGCCAAAGTTATGGTGGCCAAAAACGGCGAAATATTTGATTTTGCGCCAATTTTGATGGAAGAACTAAATGTTAAGGCGGTTGAATTCGGTAGCGAAGAAACTGCGCTCGATTTCAATCTAACAGACGAGCTCAAAGCCGAAGGCTCAAGCCGCGAGATTATTCGCCATATTCAAAACTCACGCAAACAAGCTGGTCTGAATATTGATGACAGGATTAAATTGGGCCTAGAGACTTCTAGCGAAAGCTTACTCCGAGCAATTGACAAGTTTGAGGCTGAGATTGCCAAAGAAGTTTTAGCAGAAGAATTTGCGAAAACGGCATTAACTTCGCCAGAATTTGAAACGATAGTTAAAATTGACGGTGGAGAGCTAAAAATTTCGTTGAACAAACAATAGATACATTCCGCATAGTACAGATAAAAGCGCGTCCAGATTACACACTCTGCAACGCGCTTTTTCCCAGGCCCAAGTATCTTGACATTTTAAATAACTTATGCTATAATGAAAATATAAGTTATTTTTAATATTAAAATGCAAAAACAAACACAAAAAGGCAAAAATGGAAAATTTCAATCAAGAAAATATAAAAAATGAGAATAGTTTTGAGCAACTTGAGCCATTTGATTTAGACGCGCTAGAAGCACAATCAGAGCTTTCGAAGGAACAGAAAGTTGAGATCGAGCAAGCTCACGAGCAAAAAGAGGTTAAAAGCAGGCAAGAAGTGCTTGATGCGTTTAATCGATTTGAAGAAAATGATCGTGAATCATCACCTCTAGAGTATTTTGAGGCACAAGCAGAAGGTCATCGTGAAGATGTATATCTCGAAGATTATAATGCTTCATTTGCCTCATATGACGACCAAGAGGGATTTACTTTTAGGCCAAATTTGGCAGAATCAGCTCAAAATCTGGAAGAGTCAAACACTATGCGTAAATCTGCCAAAAGATCTAGCACAATATCTCAAACTTCATCTCAAATAGGTAGAGCGCTCGGTCATACGCTTGGCTTCAAGGCCTTCTAACTATTGACAAATCAAACCATTTATGCTAATATATAAAGTATAAACAAAACAAAAATTTAAAAACAAGGATCAAAAAAATGAACAAAGGACCAGAATCATCAATCGGGTATCACACTACGCTTGAAAGTTTAGGCATTCCGCAAGATGCACTTGATAAAGGTGTGCGAAATTGGCA
>RZZT01000009.1 GCA_010014525.1 Candidatus Saccharimonadota bacterium
CTAGTCTACATATAGCCTTTTCGCCTAACTCAAAATATGCTATAATTAATCATAAAATGGAAGAAGTGGGCAAATAGATGGGTAGTTATAAAGTTCCTCAAGATGTTGAGGCGGACGATAAACTTTTAGGTCCGTTTGGTTTTCGACAGCTTATTTACCTTGGGATAGTGGCGCTTGCTGGAGCGGGCGCATTTGGTTTATATCAGCTATTTCCACTACTAGTAATTATACCTTTGCCGATTATCGTCTTTTTCGGAGCACTAGCTTTGCCACTCAGAAAAGAACAGCCGATGGAGGTTTATTTAGCGGCGGTTTTATCGTTTTATACCAAACCGCGCAAACGGGTGTGGCAGACTGATGGTGTCGAACATTTGATAGAAATTATTGCGCCTAGAGTAGCTGAGCCCATTCGCACTAAAAATCTCAGTACCGATGAGGCCGTACGGAGGCTTAGCTATCTTTCCGATGTGGTTGATACCGGCGGTTGGGTGATCAAAAACTCAATTTCACAAAATTATTCAATCCACGACGATTTCATGAATGAAGCTTCTTCGACTGAGGATATGTTTGAAGATAACCGAGTTTCCAACAATATTAATAGTATGATTGCCCTAAATGACAAGCGGCGTAAGCAACAGATTATTTCAAATATGAATACTGCGCGAGATCTTTCAGAATTTACAAATAAAACAGCTGAGGAAATTCAAACAGTCGCATATTCTGCGCAGGATTATTATGATCAAGCGATGAGGGCGGCGGCAACGTTTAATCCACGGTCAACGGATAATAGCCAATTTCAAACCGTGCCTTCAACTAGTCAGCCTGAAAGCACAGATGACCAGATGTTAGATGATTTAGCTCAAGCTATCAAATTCAATCCTTATCCTGATTCGATCAGGCAATCGGTGCTCAGACCCTTGTCTGAGCAAATAATTAATCAGCCTCCACAACCGGGCCAAACAGTCCAGCCGACAATATTAGAAACTCCGCTACCACCGCCAGTCCAAACTCCGCCGCCAAAACCTATCGAAGATACGCCGAATAATGATATAATAAGATTAGTATCCGAAGGTAAGGACTTGTCAGTCGAGACGCTTGCTAGACAAGCCAACAAGATCCATAAAAAAGAGGAAGCGAAGAATAAGGCACGAGAAGGGGAGCTAGACGATGGGGTATTTATTCCGTTGAGATAATATTATGGAAAACAACTTAAATAATCAAAACCAATCTGCTTCTGCTGGGCAGCCACAAAATGCACAGGAATCAGCACAAAATAACGCTCCGGCGAATCCTAGTTCTACTCAGAACACATTAGAGATCGCTGAGCTACGCGAGGGAATGGCTGTTATGAAAGATGGTAGTTTTCGGGCAGTAATTGCGTGTAAATCAATTAATTACGATTTAATGAGTAGTCGCGAGCGTGAAGGTATAGAATATTCATATCAGAATTTTTTGAATTCTTTGAATTTCGACATCCAAATTTTAGTTCGCTCGCAGAGGGTTGATATTCAGCCGTATTTATTTAAACTTGATAACATCCGCCGAAATCAGGATAATATGCTACTCAGCGTTTTAATGGATAGCTATATTGATTTTATTGATCGCCTAAGCCAAGAAGCTAACATTATGGATAAATCATTTTTTGTAGTAATTCCGTATTCTCCAGCTGGCGATTTAAACACAATAAAAGATCAGACTAAAGGATTTTTTGGCCGAGTATTTTCAAAACCTTCGACGCAGATTACCAAAATTGATAAATTAACTTGGGACAAGGCGAGAGATGAAATTAGAAATCGAGTTAATTCTGTAACTGGCGGGCTTTTTCAGATGGGTATTAGGAGCGTTCAACTGAATACTAAGGAACTTGGGCAATTATTTTATAACACTTACAACCCTGATACTGCCGTGCGCGAGCCACTTGGCGATTTCGAAAATGTAACCAATACTTTTGTGCGTAAAGGTGATAATAGTGATTTGAAAGGGATGAATTAGATGGCCAGGAAGAGTAAAGACGCAGTTGATATTGCTGCTGAGCAGCGGGCAAGAGAACAAGCTGAAGTTGAGCAAGCGTTTATAACCGGCATAACAACTTTGCGCGATCTTATTGCACCAAGTTCACTTGAGATTCATTCTAGCCATTTCCGCCTTGGCACAAAATATGGTCAAACTTTGTACGTTTATGGTTATCCACGCCAAGTTTACACTGGCTGGCTCTCGCCATTCATTAATATTGACGAAGTTTTGGATATTTCTATGTTTATTTATCCAGTTGATACCCAAGTGATTATGGATAACTTACGTAAAAAAGTAACTCAGCTTGAGGCGAGCATGTCAATTAATATGGAGAAAGGTCTTACACGCGATCCAGCACTTGAAGCAGCGATTCAAGATGCCGAGGAACTACGCGATCAATTACAGGTTGGTGCCGAAAGGTTCTTCCGATTTGGGCTTTATGTAACACTCTATGCCGATAGCTTAGATGAGCTTAGCCAGGTCCGCAATAAAATTGAAACTATGTTTGGCCAGCAAATGATTTTCTCAAAAGTCGCTTCAAGCCAACAAGAGCAAGGGTTAAATTCAACTGTTCCGCAATTAGCTGATCAGTTGCAGATTCGCCGCAATATGAATACTGGCGCTATTTCGACTAGTTTTCCTTTTACCTCGGCTGATTTAACCCAAGAAAGCGGCGTGCTTTATGGCATTAATATGCACAACAATGGCTTGGTTATTTTTGACCGTTTCACCTTAGAAAACGCCAATATGGTGGTATTCGCAAAATCCGGTGCTGGTAAATCGTTCACTGTCAAGCTCGAAGCTCTGCGCACAATGATGATGGGTTCAGATATTATTATAATCGACCCAGAAAATGAATATGAAAAATTAAGCGAAGCGGTGGGCGGCAGTTATATTAGGCTAAGTTTAAACAGTGACACTCGAATCAATCCGTTTGATTTGCCACGCGTGGTTGATAGCGACGAAGCAGATGATGCTTTGCGCGCGAACCTAGTAACGCTTCATGGTCTTTTCCGCCTGATGCTAGGTGGAACTTCATCAGTTGGACTTTCGCCGAGTGAAGAAGCCGATTTAGACCAAGCCCTAATCGATACTTACGCTCGAGCTGGAATTACTAGCGATCCTTTGACGCATAACTCTACGCCGCCAACGATTATTAACCTTTACGATACACTCGTCCATATGGGCGGGACTGGACCGCAACTTGCACAACGCTTGCGCAAATATACTACCGGAACATTCGCTGGAATTTTCTCTCAGCAGAGCAATGTTGATATCAACAACCAAATGGTAGTTTTCAATATTCGTGACCTCGAAGATGAACTCCGACCAGTGGCGATGTACATCGTGCTAAGCCATATTTGGAATGTGGTCCGAACTGACCAGCGTAAACGTATGCTGATCGTAGATGAGGCTTGGCAACTAATGCGCTACGATGACTCAGCTAATTTCTTGTTTAGCTTGGCGAAACGTGCCCGCAAATATTACCTTGGACTCACCACTGTTACGCAGGACGTCGAAGACTTTATGGGTAGCAAAATGGGCCGCGCAATTGTGGCCAACAGTTCAATGCAATTACTCTTAAAACAATCCTCAAGTGCAGTCGATGTTCTAAGTGACGTTTTTAAATTAACCGAGGAAGAGCGTAAACGCTTGGCGAATTTTCCAGTCGGGCAGGGATTGTTCTTTGCGGGGCAAAATCACGTACATGTCCAGATTATCGCCAGCGAAGATGAGCAAGCATTAATTACAACTAACCCAACCCAACGCCAGCAGCGCAAAAATGATGATTTTATGACAAATAATTACGCTGATCCAAATCAGATGTTTTGATTAGGTATAGCAAATATGGTAAAATAAGTAGTAGGTATGGAGCAAGAGGATCAGAAACGTAGTCAGGGTGAGAAAGATTATAGTAATCTAAGCGACGATAATCAAAACTCACTAAACAACGATACTAGTCAGTGGAACAATGCTAGCGCGGTTCGTGGCGATGACGGATATAATCCAGCTTCTCTTAATAACGCCGAAAATAAATCTGCCAAACAGTCAAACGAATTGAATGAGGATAACTTGTCCAAAACTGAAAACGACGCGGCTAATAACTCATCTTGGGATAATAACACTGGTCAAGGCGGAACGCATGCGAGTCGGGCGAAAGCCGAAAATGCTAAAAATTTGACTGGCAAGCTTAAAGGTAAAGGGCCAACAGGAGCGTTGATTGGTGCACTAGGAGGTGGAACGATAATTGTGTCATTATTATCAAGTATAATGATGATGCTTAGCCCTGTTCATTTTGTCAAAACTTTTACCGATGGCTTTGCTAATATGCGAAATCCAATGATGACCGTTGGAACCCAGAAAACAGTAGGTAGTAAGCTGACCAGTAATTATTCATCAGGTATCTGTAAATCTTCTTTAAGCGTAAAATGTAAGTTTAAAACCGCTTCAGATAAAACTATCCAAAAACTGACAGATAACGGCGTAAAAGTTAACACCGACGGAAAAGCAGCATTCAGTGGTCGTAATGTCGTCACTAGTTTCGAAATAGACGGCAAAACTATATCCACTCCGCAAGAAATGAGCAAAATATTAAATACAGATACTTCGGCTCGGTCAAAAATGGATCTATCTTTCAAAACTCGGCTGATGAACTTTGCTGATGCAAGATTCACTAATTTATTGAATAAAATCGGATTTAACAAAAACCCCTTCAAAGACTGGGCCCAGACGACGGGTGATAAAATTGATAACTTCGCCGATGTCGTAAAAAATAAAATGAACGCTCAATTTGATAACTTCAAAAATACCAAATTAGGCGGAGCCGTCTCAGGCGTAGCAGATAGTAGTGTCGTTAAAAAAGCAAAGAAGGCTTTGGCCGGCGTTAATACTCCAATAGAAGTGTACTGCGGGATGAATGCTTTCGCTGGAGCAATCTCTACTGGAGTGAAAATGACTCGAGCGGCCGCGACTATGACTTTTGCTTTATCCTTCTTCTCATTAGTACACAAAATGATGGCCGGTGATGGCGTTCAAGAAGAAATGAAGTATGTTGGCGAAGCGTTATCCGGGGAAACATCTTTAACTATGGCGGTCGACGAGGATGGGGGCGCGCCTTCTGTTTATAATTATGAAGAAAAAGATTCTGACGGAAATATAATTGATACAAAAAGTGATAACATAGCCACTTCTGTTGCAGAAACGCCTTCCGAGTTTAAAGAGGTAAATGTGGAAGGTGCAGAAAAGTCAGCTTTGGACTCACAGATATATAGTTGGTACGCATATAATGATGTATCGCCAGGTTTGGATAGCTCAGCTTCTAAGTTTGTAGTTGGAATGGGGGCTGCGGCACTAATCTCTAATTTTACAGCAGACGCACTGGGTATTTTAAATCCTGGTGGAGCTGTGGGTGATTTTATCAAAGGAAATTGCCGTGTGATTAACTCGACAGCCTATGATATTTGGGACACATTTAAGGGAGTGGGCGAAAATCTAACTGGGGTTGGGCTTATTAAAAATATCGCATTCACGGTTGGTATAGGTCTAGTTGTGTCAGGAGCTATGAAAGTGGGTATAGATATACTCAAGAACAAAGTAATCCCAGATGATATCGCCGGCCAAGACCTAGGAAACGCATTATCAGTCGGAGCTGGCGAAATGATGAGCCAAAATGCGCAAACTGGGGGAGGTTCGTTGCTTACTAAGGATGGTGCAATAGCTTACCATCAAGAAACACAACGAGTTTTAGCTATGCAAGCCGAAGAGGATCGCTTAAATTTGAGCCCTTTTGACCCAACTTCTAAAAATACTTTCCTCGGTTCAATAGTATTTGCAGCTTTACCGTTAGCATCTTCAGGAGGTTTATTATCAACCTTAGGAGCGATGGGGAATATCACATCTCGCTCATTTGCGTCCATTCTACCTGGAGCTAGCGCCGTTGATGATGCTAAATTTAGATCCGGGCTGAGTTCTTGCCCTGACGACTTTTATGACGAATATGGAATTGCAGCTGGACCAGACTGTGTAATTATGCGCGGGGTTGATGTGGATACTTTGAACTCTGATCCTGATGAAATTTTTGACTTCCTCATAAACGAAGGGCAGATCAGTGAAGACCTCTCTAGCGACAGTGCCAGTCTCGAAGACGCCATTATATCAGACACAAATTTGGAAAAATACAAAAAATATTGTTCAGATCGTGAGACACCCATAGGATCAGACGTTAGTGACGGTGGGTTCTTTGGCCTAGGTGCACCGGCAGAGGGCTGGAATAATGGTTCATTCTGCCTGTATAACCCCAGCGGAAGCGACGAGCAAAAAAATGCTAACTACTACTCGGCATTCATGAATTTAGTTGCAGCTGAAGACTCGTTAGACGCTGAACCAGACGAATCACCACAAAATACTGGTTCGGGAGAGAGCGGACAAAGCTTATCGGGTAATACCACAGTAACTGGCGATTGGGCAATGCCTCTAACGGGTAACATCCAAGTTACGTCAGAAATGGGAGAACGCTGGGGGAGTTTCCATAACGGAATAGACTTAATCAGTGACAACCTTGACTTACTTGCCGTCGATGGCGGAGAAGTAGTTATGAGCGAGTTCCACGCAAGCTACGGCAACGTGGTGTTTATCAAACACGGCGATAAGTACGCAGGCTACGCTCATATGAGAGACACACCACTAGTTAGGGTCGGCGATAAAGTTGAAAAAGGCCAAAAAATAGGCACTATGGGGACTACGGGCGATAGTACTGGAGTGCATCTACACTTCAACGTTTCAACATCTCCACCTCACTCACCTAATGAAAACTTCATCAATCCTAGAAACGTCCTAGATTTCACTAGTATAAGCGGGGGTATATAGAAATGAACACAAACAAGAAGCAAGTCGCGGTATTCATAGCTGTAATCTCGCTCACCCTCGTGGGTGTAGGCATCGCTATATTTAATAATTTTAGGACAGAAGACTCTGATTTACAAGACGATTCCCAAATATCTGTGCCGCGAACAGATGATTTCAATGTCACGCAAGATGAAGTTAAAATTCTAGAAAAAGGTTATATTGACATTAAAAATTTTAACGAGCTCTCGCCAGACTCCGATCCATTAGTGAAGCAGCAGGCTAAGTCAGCCTTATTTCCTATCGCGACTAACCTCAAGCCAGAAAAAGAATCATACAGTGGCGAAATTAGGCAAGATACATTTTTTAGGAGTCAATTGGAAGACAATCATTTCAAAGAAAAAATGATTATAGACATCCCTGAGCTCAAACAAAGCTGGGGCTTGATTACTCTGTGGTCTAGAGTCGAAGATTCAAAGCATACAGATAGTCATATATATATAGTTTGCCTAGATAAGGAACTCCTAAAATTTGGAGAATTTGATTGTAACACAATTCACGGAAAATATGAGGATTATTAGAATGAACTTATTCAAAAGAATACTATATGTTATATTTGCTAGCTTAATTGTAATATTCTCGCATCCGGCGAATACTTTAGCAATCAGTGGAAAGTACGATGCCGAGTTCTTCTCAAAAAATGACATTTTTTTCTATAACCCTGAGAGTACTGGAGTTTTTTGTACTACTAGCGCAATTACAGGGGAGAATCTTGACTATGCCGGTAGGGAAGTTTATAATTCTGCCGAAATGGCGCAAATAGTAGCAAACCAGCCATTCTACGAACAAGCCGTCTCAGGAAAGTCATTGCCATGGCAGATGCTGGCTGCGATGCATAGAAGAGAAAGTAATTTGCGCAAATATGGCCCAGCCAATGGCTATGGACCTTTTCAAATCACTCCGAGCAATTACAAGATAGGCGATTATACAGATCAAGAATTTCAGGAAGCTGCTAATGCCGCTGCTGATTTTATGATAGGAAAAGCAGGCGGAAGGGATTTAAGCGACCCTGAAAATATAAAATACGCGTTTTTCGCATACAACGGTATGGCGGAGGTATATATTCAGCAGGCTAAAAATCTAGGATTCTCGGACGAAGAAGCTAAAAACGGCAATGGCTCGCCCTATGTAGTAAATAAATTAGACGATAAACGAGACCCTGGAACCAATCCAACTAACTGGGGCCAAATTAAGAGAGATTATGGTAGTATAGAATACCCAGCCAATGAAGATTACGGTGCTTTCGTATATTATGCGGCGTTAGCTGGCAGTGCTGGCGCGTCATCTAGTGGCTGTTCCTCAACCCTGTCTGGCACTATTAGGGAGAAGATAGTTACGATCGCTGAAAGAGAATACAATCTATACAAAACCGGCGCAATGAACCCAGGTTCGGATTTTACTAAATATACTGGTGGGGCGAAGGACCAATGGTGTGCCTGGTTCGCAAGCTGGGTCTATAAAGAAGCTGGGCTACAACTAAGTAGCGAAAATGAAGGCAGAATAGCTGCGGTATACGAAATACAGAATATCGGTGAAACCAGCAGTTCGTTCGAATATCACGCCAATAACGGATCTTATAAGCCTCAACCAGGAGATCTGGCAATATACGGTACCGAGCATGTAAATATTATCGTAAATATAGACGGCTCCAGTATAGGTGGTAATGAGGGGGGTGCTAGTTACAGCTACTACGATTCGTCTTCGGTATCTAAAAATACAGGAAACGGCTATTCCTCAACTGCAACTGGCTACGTATCCCCAAAATAATAGTCTAAGAAAGGATTATCTAAATGAACAAAAACTATAAAAAAATTGGATTAATAATAGCCGTCATATTAACATTATCTATAATCACTTGGTTTTTATATAAATCTCTCTACTTCCAATTTAGTATATCCCCGTCAGATAAAATAATGTCCGATGTCGGCCCTAGCGTAACTCTAGATTTCAATATAGAGATAAATCCTTCGACAGTGCAGATTAATTACGATAAAAACATATTTCACGAAGTTAATATATCAGAAAGGTCCATAAAATTATCTACCCTCAATAGAAAGACCTCAGAAGAATCAACCGATATAGATATAGTTTTCATAGAGACAGTCAACGGCTCACAGAAGATAGAAAATAAAAAAATCAAGATTTCTATAAAAGAATTCGATGCAAACAGCGTTTCCACTCAAGAGCATAAGGATTTAATCGCCAATCAGGACAGAGAATACAAGATAGACCCTATATTTACAGCCCTACCTAAGGAGACCCTCGACTACACAATTAGGGCCGAAATGTCTGCCGACCAGCCAATTGTAACTATTACGATTTTAACATCATCTATAGACGACAAAAATAGTATAGCTAGTAAAAGAGATGGAGCAATGAACTACCTAAAAAGCCTCAAAGAATCAGAGAATATCGATATCTCAAAATACTACATAAAATTCAAAAATTAGCTTTCTAATTCAATTTTAAATCCATCCACATCAATCTCATTTACTGAAGTAATAATCGTTTGATACTGGCTGAAATGGTTGGTTAAAAGCTGCTGGCGGCTGGCATCTAGCTCGCTAAAAACATCATCTAGTAGGACTATTGGCTGACGGCCGGATAATTCGGCTAAGATATCAGTCTCAAGGAATTTTAGTGCCAAAACAATGCTCCGATTTTCGCCCCGGCTAGCCACGCTGTTAGCCTCAAACCCGTTAAAAATAAACCTCAAATCGTGGCGATGCGGTCCAAAACTAGTCGCTCCCAAAATCCTATCTTTAGCTTGATTAGCCGACAATAATTGCATAATTTTTTCTTTACATAAAACATCACCATTATAAATAATCTCAATTTGGTCTTCTACTCCTGAAATGTCTCCATACACAAGGCCAATTTCTTTATTCAAACGATCCACAAATTCCAAACGTTTCGATAAAATCACCTCGCCATATTCGGCCAACATTAGATTCCACGGAAAAATCTCATCTGGTAGAAAATTATCTTGTTTAAGCAGGATATTTCTTTGCTTCAAAGCCTTATTGTAACGCGCAAACGCCTGCCGATAACCAAAATCGGATTGGGACAGGAATCGGTCCATAAACTGCCGCCTACGAGCAGGAGAGCCGCTTAGAAGCGAAAGATCACCCGGTTCGAACAACACAACCGGAAACCTAGCGTTAATCGGTAACCGATACGATTTTTTGCCACTAATTTCAAACTGTTTTTTACCATTTGTAAGCAGGGAATTGTATTTTATCGTTCTAGCATCATCTTTTTGATCAATTAAATCAGCTCGAAACCACGCATCCTCGCCATCATTTTTAAGAATATCTTTATCGCTAGAGCGGAAACTTGTGCCTTGGAGTAACACATAAATAGCCTCTAGAAGCGAAGTCTTACCACTGCCGTTTGGCCCAAGTATCAAAGTTGACCCAGAGCCTATTTCGGCCGTAAAATCGCTGTGAGCGCGAAAATTCTGTACTCTAAGGCGCTTAATAATCATCGGTCGGGGCTCGGCTTAACTCTTTAGCGGCATCACGATATGAGTATAGCTATCATCTGTAGCTGAACGAATAACCGTTGGCGCCAATTTTCCAGAAAATCCAAAGTTGATTTTATCACTAGAAATCACATTTAAAGATTCAAGGATATAGCGTGAGTTCAAAGTAACTTCGCCGCCACCAGTGATTTCAGCCTCCGCTTCAGAAGTATTTTCGCCCAATTCGCTCGCAATCGAATGAATTGTAAGTTTTTTAGCGTCCTCATCAGCTTTCAAAGTAATACTTCCGCCAGAATCGCGGGCGAATAAAGCCGAAATCTTCACAATTCGCACAAATTCAGCCTTAGCCACCGCGATATTAGTATCGGTTGATTTTGGAATTAACTGTCGATAATCAATAAATTTGCCATCAATTAAGCGACTAACAATCTCGATATCGCCGACTTTAAACTTCACCTGAATGTCATCGAACATAATTTCAACTTCAGAAATATCATCATTTAGTGAACGCATAACTTCCTGCAGAGAAGTGGCCGGTATAATCGCTGCAACTTCGCTTCTAGTTCCCATTAGTTTTTTCTCGCTTAATCTGTAGCCATCAGTCGCCGCCAGATATAGCGAACCTTCAAATGAATGCCAAAAAACACCAGTCAGAATCGGCCGAGTTGTATCATTACTAGTAGTAATTATAGTTTGAGCTACAGCTTCGCGAAATTCGCTAGCATTAATAAGATATTGAATCGAATCCTTTTCCTCAACTGTTGGCAACTCCGGAAAATCGTCGGCCGCCACACCATTTATTGTTGAGCTATAATTACCAGATTCAATCTTAAGGTGATTTCCTTCCACTTTTAAAGATACATTTCCTTTAGGTAGGCTTGAAATAAATTCACTTACAATTCGAGCTGGGATTGTAATCGCGCCAGGGGATGTGATTTTAGCACCTACATTCTCAGAAACTGCAATTTCTAAATTAGTTGCAGCAATTAAAAGTCTCGAGCCATTTGTTCTAAATAAAATATTATTCAAAATTGGCAAGCTAGTACGGCTACTTGCAACTTTACCCACAATATTGAGTGCCTTAGCTAAATTTTCTTGTTTTACAGTTAGCTCCATAATATTTTTCTTTCTTTTTCTTAAAAGTAATGGCTTTAATAATAGGCGTTGTGGAAAGTGTGTAAAACTTCATAATTACCTCTTATAATTATATATTTTTTATGTGGAAATTACAAGGGATAAAGTGGGTAAAAACGATGTGTATAAAATCTAGTTTTAAGCAGGTTTTGGTGTGTTTTATTGAATTTGAGCTCTACTTGTTGAAAAACGAAAAATTATCAACAAGTCTTTTCAACGAGCTTTGAACACTTTATCTAGACTTTTCCACAGGATTTTAACAGAATTATGGTATTTTTGAGGTATTTTGTCAATACAGGTTATGAAATATTTTATATATAGTGCAAGTGGGCGGCGGCGCTCCTTAATCTTTTGTTTATAGAATTTTTACAATATAGAAGGCTATATGTCAAATAACACCGTTCGCTTTCTATGACATAGAAATATAAATAAGTCAAATATAACACTTTAAAACAAAAAAACACTCCGTCGATATTTAAGAGTGTTCTGTGGATTGCCCTCTATTCGTATATTAACTCGGTAATTGCGTCGACCTGTTCACGCATGGCGTTGTCTAGTTTTAGACCTTTTTCGACGTTTGTGACACCGTTCATAATTGTAGTGTGATCGCGCGAAAACACTTGACCAATTTTTGGAAAGCTCATTTTTAGCTCGTATTTCATTAAAAAACATGAAATCTGGCGGGCTCGATTTATATCTTTAGATCTTGATCGGCCTAGGATCTCCTCTTTAGGAATCTGGAAAAATCGGCTAGTTTTATCAATAATCTTTTTGTAAGTCAAATGCTGTGGTCGATTAGAGCGGATTGATTCCGAAATCATGCCTTCGGCCATTTCGACACTTGGTTGGATACCGCGTATCTCAGAAATTGCCAATAATTGATTCAATGTTCCTTCGAGCTCGCGAATATTAGTTCGGATATTCGTAGCTAAAAAGTTAGTCGTAGCTGAATCTAGCTTGAATCCACTAAGTTCGGCCTTAGTTTCGATAATCGCTTGGCGCGTCTCAAAATCCGGCATCTGAATATCGATCGCCATGCCCCATTCGAATCGGCTTCTTAATCGGTCGGTTAAGGTGGGAATACTCTTTGGCGGTCGATCAGACGAGATAATAATCTGCTTATTGGATTGGTGCAACTCATTAAAAGTATGAAAAAACTCCTCTTGTGATTTTTCTTTGCCAGCGATAAACTGCATATCATCAACAATCAAGACATCAACTGCGCGATATTTATCGGCATAACCTTGTTTTTTGAAGCGCACGCTCTCGAGATAATCTTTATAGAAAGTCTCAATCGTAATATACAATACGCTCAACTCAGGGTGCTGGGCTTTGATCTCATTACCAATTGCTTGCATCAAGTGAGTCTTACCCAATCCCACGCCGCCATAAAAATATAGCGGGTTATATTTTTGGCCCGGTAAGTCAGCGGCAGTTTTAGCGGCTGCATAAGCTAAATCGTTGCTAGAACCCACTACAAAGTTTTCAAAAGTGTATCTTGGGTTGAGATTATCACCAACTTTTGGTGTTTTGACATTTAATAATTCGTTCAAACGATCGGTTTTATTATTTTTCGATTTTGCTCGTTCTACCTTCAGCTCATTAGAGGTAATTTCGCGACTAACTTTAGCTGGTTTATTGACCATTTGAACCTGAAAATTTATTGTTTCGGGTTGAGCACCATTTTTCACCAAAGTATCTTTTATAATGTCATAGTATTTTTTCTTAAGCTGATTAACGTGGAAAGCATTTTTTACACCAATCACGGCTTTTTCGTTGTCTAAAGATACAAGTTCGGTCTCTGCTAGCCAAGTCTTAAAGTTTGCCGCAGAAATTGACTCCTCTAGTTCTAACTCTCCTAAAACACTTTTCCACAACATATCCATATAATTATTCTACTTTACTTTTGAGTTTTCCACAAGTAGGGGCTGGACATCAAAATAAAATATGATCAAAAATGACAACACTAGTTCAAGTTTTCCACAAGGAACAATTACTAGTGTTTGTCATGTGGAAAAACTGTTGCATCTTGGGGAAAACTGTGGTATACTATAAAATGAATCGAGGACATTTTCAATGTTTTTAGCCTAAAACTCGTAAAAAGTAAAACGCTAAAACTTGCAGAAAAGTCCAATAAATAATAAAATAGGGAAGATATGCCAAAGAGAACACATCAACCACACAAACGACACCGCGCGCGAACCCATGGCTTCCGCAATAAAATGTCGAGCAAAGCTGGAATCAAAGTTCTAAAGCGCCGCCGAATCAAGGGTCGCAAGAAACTAACAGTCTAGACTAAAAATCCTTCAATTATCGAAGGGTTTTTAATTTGCCACAATGCCCTCATTTTTGGGACTGAATCAGATATGTGGTATAATTAGGGTTAGTAATTTATGTGTAAAAGAGAAGAGAACAATGTTAGCTTATAAAAATCGATTTCACGGACATGGCAGTTTGCGATTTGTTTATGCTAACGGAAAATCAATCCGAACTCAAAAAATGGTTGTAAAATATACAACAAATCCTAAAAGGGTAGAATCTCGATTTTCGGTAGTGGTCTCTAAGAAAGTCTTAAAAAGCGCAGTCGGTAGAAATCGAATCCGCCGCCGGATTTATGAAATCGTGCGGAAAGAACTGCCACGAATCGACGGAATCTATGACGTAGCAATCATTATTTTTAGCAAAGAAGTCAAGGACATGCCGCACAAAGAATTGAAAAGTCTACTAGTCGATAGCTTCAAACAAGCTGACTTTTATTGTAATAAGTAGTTAATTTTGATATAATTTATCTATGAGTTTATTTGATACTGTAATTACCCAGCCGATTTTCAATCTGCTTCTAACTATATACAACTTTGTTGGTGATTTTGGAATCGCAATTATTATTTTTACTATACTAGTAAAAATTATCTTATGGCCAATGACTAGGGCTCAACTGAGTCAGACTAAAGCCATGCGTAAAATGCAGCCCGAATTGGACAAAATTAAGCGCAACGCCAAAGGTAATAAACAGCTAGAATCCGTCCAGATGATGGAGCTATATAAAAAACATGACGTTAAACCGTTTAGGTCTCTACTAGTGTTATTTATCCAATTGCCGATTCTGCTAACTCTAAACAGCGTGATCAATGTTACGGTTAATAAAAGTCACGAAATTAGTAATTTTACCTATAGTATAGTTGGCAATTTGTCGCGCGTGAGCGAGATTATTCAGAATCCAGATGACTTTAAGCCGCATCTATTCGGAATAGTTGATTTAACTTCAAAAGCTATACCAGTGCAAGATATTTCTTCGGTGGTGCTTATGTTGATAGCAATTGCTTCGGCGTTGCTTATGTGGTATACCACCAAACAACAGCAGCCTAAGCAAGAAAAATCTCGCGGTCTGCGTGATGTGATGCAAGAGGCCAGTGAGGGCAAAGAACCTGATCAAGCCGAAATCAGTCAAATTGTCTCGCGCCAGATGAACTTTATAATGCCATTGATGATTTTTATGACAATGATTAATATTTATGGTGCAATCAATTTTTATTTCTTTATTAACAACCTACTACAGGTTATTCAGCAAAAATATATACTAGATAAGAATGAAAAAGAAGAATCAGAAGTTACTAATGAGTCTAAGCACTTAAAAAATGCAAAAGAAGCAAAAATTATCAAAAAACCAGTCTCATCTAAGGGCAAGAGTGGTACTAAAATTACTAGAATTACTGCCAAAGAAGATAAGCGAAGAGGCAAGAAATGAGTTTAAACAGAGAAGAATCGATAATATTTGCGCAGAAGTTTTTAGAAGATACGTTGAGCTTTTTTGGCGTAAACCTTGAGGTTAGATCAAGTTCAGACGGAGACGTGATTGAGCTTTCTGTGCCTTCGAGCGAACTAAATTCACTCTTAATTGGCCGCAATGCGGACAATCTGCGTTCTTTACAGCATCTAGTGATGACCGCGTTGATGCAAAAAGAAGCCGAGCTTACTAGAGTAAACGTTGACGTGGCGGATTACAAAAAACAGCGTGCGGATAGAATTGCCGGCAAGGCTGAGGGCTGGATTAGTAAAGTTCGCGAAACTGGCGAAGATTTTATTGTGAATCTAAATGCGGCCGATCGGCGAATTGTGCACAAAGTCGCGCAAGATTATTCAGATATTGAAACGCATTCTGAAGGTGTAGATCGCGAGCGACATTTAGTGATTTCTAAGAAGTAAAAACAACCTTTTTATAAAGCACAAAATTCCAAACTAAACTAAAACCAGTGGCGATAATCTTAGCAAGGAAGAGCACAATACTATCGTTTAGACTAAAGCTGCGTAATAAGCCGCTTACAAAATAAATCACACCAGATTGGATTACCCAAAGTCCAAATAATGTCACAATGGTAAACAAAATCATCTCGCGTATTAGTTCGCTTTTTGTTCTATTACCAGATTTGAAAGTAACTTTTTTATTTAAAATAAAACT
>RZZT01000049.1 GCA_010014525.1 Candidatus Saccharimonadota bacterium
ATGATGGTTTAGTTCTGGAGTAGAGAGTGGTTTATTGGTTATTTTATTTAATATATTGTGTTTATGCTTGTTCATGGGTATAGTTTATCACACCCCCCCCATGAGTCAAGCACAAAGACCAACTTAGACCTAATCACAAACCCTCAAAGCTAAATCAGTGGTGGATATTCATCAATCTGGTTCTGCAAATCCTGCGAACTAAATGTTTTTCCAGCGGTAAATTCTATCCATTCCCCATCTAGCGGCGAATTATCTATATCAGCCAGATTGAACACTCTACGCCAAGCAAATCGATCACGAACATCGTTTCCATCGTGCGGATTTACGCGCGAATATTCAACAGCTCCAAGATTAGTAAAATTGTAGACTTCGTTATTCCAAATATCATCCCATTCTTCAGGAGACATTTTTTCTAACTCATAGCAAGCCGCCTGAATCAGCTGCTTATGCGCTACAAGCAGCACATTTTGGCTGGAATTTTCGCGCCAAAGTTTACCTTCAAAGTTTTTGAACCGGTTATAAACATCAAACAAACTTTCACCGCCATCATAACGAATATACCACGGATCATCATTAGCAAGACGCGAAGTTAGCGGAAAATGACTGCGCTGTTCTTGGCGAGAAACCGTACCGTAAATTCCCCAAATTCGCTCGCTTAATCTATCTTCAATATTCCAACGGATGTTAAAATTATGCGCGCTCAAAATCGAGGCGGTTTCGCGTGCTCGAATAAACGGCGAAACGTAAAATGAGTTAAAATAATCCAATCCATTTGGATAAATTCGGCTCAAATTTGCCCGCGCAATCTCGGCTTGCGAACGCCCTTTGTCGCTCAAACGCTGCTTCCAATCGACGCGCGAATTAATTAGCTCTTCGTACTCGAACTGGCTATTGACCTTTTGGGCACTTTGCACAATATTTGATTCGCTCTGGCCGTGCCGAATCATTAGTAGGCGGTAGGGTCTGCTCATATTTCCCCTTTAGGCGTGAGTTGGCTCAACTTCTGCTTGCAAAACTTCGCGGTTCACGATTTCGCCGTCTTCATCAAAGTCATAAACCAGAACTTGGCCAAATCCCATTTCAACCTGAGCTACGTCTTCGTCAGCGACTTTATCAAGATATTTCACCAATGCACGAATTGAATTTCCGTGAGCCGCCATTAAGATATTTTCGCCAACCTTTAGTTTTGGCAGCATTTCAGATTCAAAATACGGGATAACACGCGCCGAAACGTCCTTCAAAGTTTCGCCACCCGGCACAGGATAATCCCAACCGCGGCGGATTCCGTTAAAGGCTTCCTCGCCGATTTCATCTTTGACTTCCCATTTATTTTTGCCAGTCATATCACCATAATCGCGCTCGTTAATTTTATCAGTGAGAGTAATCGCCGGTGCGTTTGAAGAGTTGTTTTCACCCAAAATCGAAAACATTGTTTGTTGAGCGCGCTTGAGTAGCGAAGTGTACACTCCGTCAAAGTGATACCCGCTTAGCATTCGCCCAATTACTTGAGCATCAGCATGCCCCTTTGGTGTTAAATTTACATCTGTAAAACCGGTCCATTGACCAGTTAAATTCCATTCGCTCTCGCTGTGGCGAGAAATAATTAGTTTTCCTTTATTCATATATCAATATTAACACAATTTTACTCTTCAAGCAAAAATAAAACCGCGCCAGTCAATAGCCCTAGTGATGAAATAAAATGATATTTTGTCAATATTTAATCTAATTAGTAGTTGTGCTAAAATAGATGTATGAAATATACTATAAAAGACATTAAAGCAAGACAAATATTAGACTCCCGCGGAAATCCAACCGTTGAAGCAGATGTAATTTTGGAGAGTGGCATAATCGGCCGAGCAGCAGTGCCGAGTGGAGCTTCAACTGGTGCTGGCGAGGCGCTAGAGCTACGCGATGGCGGTGCATTTTATGGCGGAAAAGCTGTGATGAAGGCCGTAGCCAACGTAAACGGCGCAATTAAGGAGGCCTTACTAGGCAAGGATGCCGAAGATCAATCGGCAATTGACCAAATTATGCTGGATCTAGACGGCAGCGAAAATAAATCAAACTTGGGCGCTAATGCAGTCTTGGCAGTTTCTCTAGCTGTAGCAAAAGCCGTAGCTAGTGAAAAAGGTATCGAACTTTGGCAATATGTAGCCGAAATGACCGATTCAAAACCAAACCTACCACTGCCAATGATGAACGTTATGAATGGTGGCGCGCACGCTGGCTGGGCAACCGACATTCAGGAATATATGATTATGCCGGTTGGCGCCAAAAGTATTTTTGAGGCCGTACAAATGGGTGCTGAGACTTTTCACGCCTTGGCCAAAGTCTTGAAAGACAAAAAATACCCAACCACTGTTGGCGATGAGGGCGGCTACGCACCAAAAGTTCAGAACGGCAACGAAGAACCTCTACAATTGATTTCTGAGGCGATTGAGGCAGCTGGCTATAAATTGGGCGAAGATATCGCTTTTGCCAGTGACCCAGCGGCTAGCGAATTTTATAAAGACGGCAAATATGATCTAAAAGCCAACGACAAAGTACTTTCGAGCGAAGAAATGGTGGCATTTTATGAAGATTTGACCGCTAAATATCCATTTGTCTCGATTGAAGACGGTTTGGCTGAAGACGATTGGGACGGCTGGAAGCTTTTGACCGAAAAATTAGGCGACAAAATCCAATTGGTTGGCGATGATTTGATGGTAACAAATGTTAAATTGTTACAAAAATCAATCGAACTAGGCGTCGGCAACGCGATTTTGATCAAACCAAACCAAATCGGATCTTTGAGCGAGACAATTTCGGCAGTTAAACTAGCCCAAGAAAACGGCTATAACACCGTAATGAGCCACCGCTCAGGCGAAACCGAAGACGTAACAATTGCACATTTAGCAGTTGGCCTAGGTTGTGGACAAATCAAAACCGGTTCACTTTCACGTACCGACCGCGTTGCTAAATACAACGAGCTAATGCGAATCGCTGAGGCAAATCCAGAATTGGAAATGGCTCGACCTTTTGCTAAATAAAGCCAACTTCAATACAAAAATCACGCCAATTTTACCGGCGTGATTTTTGTA
>RZZT01000010.1 GCA_010014525.1 Candidatus Saccharimonadota bacterium
TTGCCTTCACCGATAAAAAATTGTGATTGGCTCAATTTTAATTTTCCATTGTCATAATCCGCCTCAACCACCGGATATCCAGGCTGCTTTAACCACGATTCCATAAAGCTAGCCACATCTTTTCCAGAAGCCGCACTGAGCGCCCGCCATAAATCATCGCCAACTGTATTCTGGTAAGCAAATTTCTCAAAATAATTTGCCAAACCGGATTTAAAAGCTTCTTCGCCAACGTAATTGCGCAACATATTCATCAATCTAGCGCCCTTAGCATAAACAATCGCTCCGTCAAAAATTGTACCAATTTCATCTGGGTGATGAACTGGAATATGCACCGATTGCACGCCATCAATCGCATCTCGGCGCAACGAGAGAATCGCCTCATTAACAGCAAATTCTTCCCAAATGTTCCAGTCTGGGTAAAAACTGTCTACTGCTAGATATTCCATCATCGTAGCAAATGACTCATTTAGCCACAAATCGTCCCACCATCTCATTGTCACTAGATTGCCGAACCACTGGTGGGCAGTTTCGTGAGCAATAACGAGCGCTATTTGACGCTTTGAACTCAGCGAACTTTTGGCGTTCGCCAACATCGCCGTTTCACGATAAGTAATTAGGCCCCAATTTTCCATTGCGCCACTCGAAAAATCTGGCAGAGCAATGTGGTCGCATTTTTCAAGCGGGAATTTAACACCGAAATAATCTTCATAAAATTCAAGTGATTTAATCGCTACCTCAAGCGGAAAATCAAGCATATCCAGGCTATGCACTTTAGTCGACCAAGCTGAAACCTCAACGCCATTTTTAGTTTGAGAAGTCTTCTTCTGCAAATCGCCCACCACAAAAGCCAACAAATAAGTTGACATTTTAGGCGTACGAGCAAAAGTTGTGGTGGTGGTTGCGCCAATCACTTCTGAGGTCGGATTAGTATTTGCTAAGATTTTTTGGCCATTAACATACTTCAGAGTTAAATCAAAAGTTGCCTTAGCTTCTGGCTCATCTACACACGGGAAAACCTCACGCGCGTGATGGCTTTCAAATTGAGTTGCAATCAACTGTTTACGCACATCACCCTCAGAATAATAACATGGATACATACCGTGCATCGCATCTGTTATCTCGCCACTAAATGTAATTTTGATTTTTATAGTGCCGGCAACCGCAACCTTTTCATTAGTTTTTGCATTAACAAAGTCTATTTGAAGTTCGTCATTTTCTGGTATAAGTTTATGATTTAAATCTATCGTCTCGCCGTTATATAACGTAGAGACATCGTCTATAGCTAAGTCTTTACTGTGCAGCTTGATGAAGTCGCCATGCAAAGCTTCGCCCAAAATTTCAACTTCGCCGCTAAAAACCTTGCACTCCGCTTTTGATATATCTAGAGAAAGTTCATAGTTTTCGGGAGTAAAATAATCAGTCAATCGGTCCATTAGCTTAAAATCCTTTCTTTTAGAATATTCAATTTAACGGTGATTTCATTTTTCGCTTCATCCATAGACGAGTCCGATTTCCATTGGCCGTAAATCTTTAATTTTGGCTCTGTGCCGCTCGGACGAATGGTAAATCTTTGGTTATGTTGATTGTTAAATTCTAAAGCTATTACATTTCCTCTATCAGTGCATTTGATCATGGAAACGTCACCTGTCAAATAATCTATCTTTTGAAAAGTCTGATAATCGAGCAGCGCCGAAATATCAAGCCCGCTTAAATCCAACTCTCTATTCCGCAATTTCGAAAGAACTCGCTGCATTATTGCAAACCCCTCAGCGCCAGGAAATTCAAAAGAGAAAGTCTCTTCAGCAAAATAACCGATTTCGGCATAAATTTCATCTAATTTTTCGCCAAGAGTCTGGTTTTTGAGCTTCAACTCTGCGGCTAGCTCCGCCAAAATCAAACCAGCGGTTGCCGCGTCTTTATCTCGTACCTGATCACCAATCAGCTGACCAAAACTTTCTTCTGCGCCCATCAAAAATCGCTCACCAATCTGCTGCTTTTCTAAAATTTTCCGACCAATATACTTAAAACCGACCAGCATATCATCATAAATATTCACGCCGTATTTATTAGCTAGCGCATTCAAAGCGTCGGTTGTGACCATACTTTTTGCGATAAAATCACCACTTTTTAGTTCGCCGCGCTCGGCTAATTTACTTAAAATAAAATCTGCCGCCAAAATTGCGCTCTCGTTGCCGTTAAAAGCCCTTACTTCACCTGTTTTTTCTAGCGAAGATACGCAAATACGGTCCGCATCCGGATCAGTCGTGATTGCTATATCTCCGTTCAGCTCAAGTAGTTTTTTATGAACTAAAGTGTTTGATTTTGGGTTTTCTGGATTCGGTTTATGCTCTGGGACAAATGGAAAACTTCCATCAATAATCGCCTGCTCTTCAACTAGAGTGATATCTTTAAAACCAGCCTCTTCAAGAGTTGCGAGCAAATTTGTCATACCAGAACCGTGCAGGGGCGAATAAGCAATTTTTAAGTCACGCGCATTAGACAGCGACAATTTAACATTCGCTTCAATATATTTTTGATCAATCCCTCGGCCGACAATCTCAATTCTGCCGGACTCAACAAGTGTAGCAAAATCACCTATTTTGAAGATGTCAATTTTAGCGGCAATCTCCATTAAGTTTGTGTCGTGCGGAGCTGAAATCTGAGCGCCATCAGACCAATATACCTTAATTCCATTGTCTTCTGGCGGATTGTGGCTAGCCGTAATCATGATTCCAGCTGAAGCCTTCAAATATCTAACTGCAAAGGATAGCTCTGGCGTTGAGCGATAATTACTGAACATAAATACCTTTACGCCGTTCTTGACCAAAGTCGCGGCGGCGCATTCGGTGAAATCTTTTGAGGATAGACGAGTGTCACAAGCAATTGCTACCGAAGGGCTTTGGATGGTCTGGTTCAAGTATTCGGCCAGAGCCTGCGCACTTTCACTAACCGTGATTAAGTTCAGGCGGTTGCTACCGACTCCAACTTTGCCGCGCCGACCAGCTGTGCCAAATTCTAATTTCTTAAAAAATGAGTCCTCTAGCTCTTGCCAATTTTCAGCCCTAATCAATTCCGCTAGCTCTTCGCGATATATACTATATTTTGGGTTGTCTAGCCATTGCAAAACATTATTCACCGCCGGCTCGCTCAAGTTATTTCTGATCATATCTATATTAGTCTCCAAAATCGCCTCCGTTAATTTCTACCTTTAATTTTATCATTCATGGGCAATAATTGCAAAAGAGCGCCCTCTACTCGATACATTGAATTTGCAACATAGGGCATAATCAATTATAATAGTATTAATGAGTAAAATGAAATCAAAAAAGCCAGCCAGCGTCAAGCAAGTTGTCGAGAAAGTTGCCGATAACCAAGCTAAAGCCGCCCAGCAGGAAATACTGAGAGAAACCTTTTATGATTTATGCCCGAATCGCTGGGAGATTTACAGAGTTAACTTCTTCCGTGGTATATTTTTTGGCTTCGGTAGCGTTATTGGAGCTACGGCCTTAGTAATAGTTTCAATTATGATATTAAATTTATTTGTTAATATTCCGGGTGGAATTGGCGAATTTATCCAAAACATAATTGACGCAATGAATAACAGAATATAACGAAACCACCAGACTATCATCTGGCGGTTTTTGATTGTAGCTAGTTAAGGTAGTCCAATCTAATCGTCGTCGTCATCGCTGCCGCCAGAGGGTGCCTTAGATATATCCGGTCCAGGCTCAGATCTTTCGGCGACATATCCGCCAGAATCTTTAACCCTAACAGTTACTCTCTGACCTGCTTTAGTAAACATAAACTCAACTGATAGTCGACCACTAGCAGCGCTACCGCTCAGAACTTGTTGTCCATCGACTAATATAGTAGCCTCTTGTAGGTCAAATCGGCCCTTAGAGAAACTAGCCTCTATTCGATATATACCTGAGTCTCCGATTGGTATATACTGAGGTGGGGAAACACTCGGTTTAGCATCATCACATTTGTGAACGTCATCATCTTCGCTGGCGTTATAGCCATCTGGAGCAATCAAGATTTCCTTTTTAGTAATCGGATCAGTTGATCGTATCACCTGTAGTTTTACTCGAGTTGATTCTGGGGTGCAAGATGTAGCTTTCTTTTTAGAAATTTCGTCAAATTCAACTTCTTGAGTTTTACTACTGCTGTTATTTTGGTTCCACCAAGATGGGCAGATATCATTTTTACCAGAAACCGTACAATTTTGAATTCCTTGAGGTCGTGCTACTTGGTCGCCGACTTTCCATTTGCCATCTGGACCGTAGACATTTGCGTGTACTGCGGCCATAAAATCGTTAATTACGCGCCGAACAGTGGTATTACTTGAAGACCCAAGCGCCGAACCATCATGATTTCCGCTCCAAGCTCCAGCAGCGACTACTGGCGAATAGCTCATCATCCACGAGTCTTTCGCATTGCCACGGCTATCGTCAGTTGTGCCAGTCTTTGAGGCTGTCCAAACATTTGGGACCGTAAAGCCGAAACTAAAGCTTTGTGCGCCAAAGTTCATCTGGCGAGCGGCTTTATCTGCTAAGATATCAGTTAGCATATATGCCACCTGCGAGTCAACGGCCTTGGTCGAGGAGTCCTTCCACTCTTTTATCTTTTCATTTGAGGAATTCTTTACTTCAATAACATAGCTAACTGGCTTATAGATTCCGCCACGGGCCAAAGAAGCATAGGCATTAGTATGTTCATCTTGGCGCACGCTACAACCACCACCAATCGCGGCCGAAAGACCAGCATCCTTATTATTTGCACAATACGATAGGTCGCCCAATGCGTGAGCTGTGTCAATCCCCTCATCAACACCAGCAATATGTAGCGCCTTTACTGCGGCGATGTTGAATGAGTTGCCGAGGCTTTGGCGAATAGTTATGTCGCCGTAGAACCTACCAGTTGCATTGCGTAGCTGACATTGGCCGGTATTACCACCGCAGTACAAGCTGTCGATATTTTCATCGCGCAGAATTGTGGCCGGCGTGTAGACCGGACTCTGCTGGCGCTTAAACAGGGCGGCATAATCAACAATGGGCTTAATACTAGAGCCTGGGTCTAATTGAGATACGGCAGCGTTCGTTTGACCATAAATGTCTTTATTGTAGTCAACCGATCCAATCTGAGCAATCACTTGACCAGTTTCAACATCAACAGAGGTTAGAGCAATATTATCAGCACCGGTCAAGTATAGAGTCTCGCCGCCCGCAGCGACCGCTTCTTCGGCTGCCGTCTGAGCGCGTAAATCTAGCGTAGTCTTGATAGTCAAACCACCGGCACGAATCACGCGCACGCCAAATTCTGATTCTAGCTGCCGCTTCACTTCTTGCACAAAATGCGGTGCCTTCATATCTTTATATTGTTCCTGCTCAGGTTTTACCGAATCTAAAATCGGAAATTTTTTAGCCTCATCAGCCTCTTTTTGCGAAATAAAGTCACAAGCCACCATATCGTCTAGCACTTTGTGCTGACGCTGAATCAATCGGTCATTGTAATCAACATTATACGGATTATAAACCCATGGATTGTTCGGAATTCCAGCTAGTAATGCAGCCTCAGGCAAAGTCAAATCTCTTGTATTTTTGCCAAAATATGTCTTAGCGCCACTTTCTACGCCGTTACGCCGGCCGCCATACGGCGATTCATTTAGATATAGTGCGATAATTTGGTCTTTTGCATACATTCGCTCAACCTCAACTGCCAGAATCATCTCTTTGATTTTGCGGGGGATACCTTTAACCCCGCGCTCCGCAGATTCGTCAGCAAAGTAAACTTGCTTAATCAGCTGTTGAGTCAGAGTTGAACCACCTTGGGTCGCGCCACCACGAAGGTTATTAATAACAGCGCGCATCAACGCCCATAAGTCAATCCCTTTATGCTTATAAAAATCCCTGTCCTCAATGGCAACAGTCGCCTGCTTCATATGCTCACTAATATCGTTACTATCTACAACGAGCCTATAATCACCTTCGCCTTTGTCCTCCCAGAGAAGCTCGCCGTTACGGTCATAATATTTATTAACAGTTGTTTGGACGCGTCTAGAAAGCTCCTCCGGCCGTAACTGAGCCAAATCCTTCCGAAAATAAGAGAATAAACCGAGGATAACGATCAAGCCCGTAACAATCAAGCCACCAAGAATTTTGAGAGCCATAATTCCACCCTCTTTTGAGAACCAGTATTTAAAAAATCGCTTAGGATGTAATCGATATAAAAATCTTAATAAGGGATTCTTCGGCAAAGTTGCCAGATATTCAGCTTTCTTACGCGAATCAGCATCTTTTTTAGTTTTTTTGCGGTGCACCAAATTAGCATATAGCCCCAAATTATTCTTCTCAGGTTTCTTGCGTGTCGAGCGTAGAGCCTTTTGCCTCGTTCGAGCCGACTTCTTAACTGTTTTTGCCTTCTTCTCCATGTTGCTTATAATTATACACGATTTTTTACGCGATTTCAATTTAATTATACCTAACGGATAGGCCGAATCCCTCAAATGTTCTGATTGAAAAACCCGCTCAAAAGTGGTAAAATTGACTTAGTAAAATTTAAAAGGAGCTCAAAAAGTGAAATTATCCGAAGAACTCAAGTGGCGCGGTTTTTGGAACCAAGCGACATTCACCGACCAAAACATTATCGACGAGAAGGACTTCACGCTTTATTTGGGCGCCGACCCTTCCGCCGATAGTTTACACGTCGGCCATCTCGCCTTCTACATGATGGGCCGACAATTTTTAGAGCGCGGGCACAAAGTTATATTATTGGTCGGTGGCGGGACAGGTGTAATCGGCGATATGCGAGATACTGAGGAGCGCGAGCTCAAACCGCTCGACGAAATCGAGCACAATAAAAAAGCCCTCTCTACCCAAGTTTCCAGTCTATTTTCAGGGCAAGATTTTACGCTAGTTGATAATTATGACTGGCTAAAAGATTTGCAGCTTTTACCATTCTTGCGCGATATTGGCAAAAAATTCAACATGGCTGAACTTACTGGCCGCGATTTTTTCAAAGCTCGTATCAAAGCTGGTGGTGGCTTGAGCTTTGCCGAGTTTTCATACACGTTGTTGCAAGGCTATGACTTTTGGCACTTACACAAAAACCACGGGGTGAACTTACAAATCGGTGGCTCCGACCAATGGGGAAATTTACTCTCTGGCGTTGAGTTAATCCGCAAAAAAGAGAGTGCTGAAGTATACGCAATGACTTGCCCACTAGTGATAAATAAATCAACTGGCCGTAAATTTGGCAAATCTGAGGGTGGCGCAGTTTGGCTCGACCCGGCCAAGACCAGCCCATACAAATTCTACCAATTTTGGCTAAATAGCGACGACCAAAGTGCAATTGACTATTTAAAGCTCTTCACCTTATTGGGGCGCGAGCAAATTGAGCAAATTGAATCCGACCACCAAGCAAATTTAAGTGCTCGTTTGGCGCAAAAAATTTTGGCACTCGAGGTCACAAAGCTAGTCCACGGCGAAGACATAGCTAAAAATGTCGTAAAAGCAACCGAAGTCTTATTCGGCAATGCAGACATCGCTGGCTCAAACGACAGCGAGATTGAAATCTTATCTAACGAGATTCCAACGATTGAATTTAGCAACAGAAAAAGTATTAGTGATGCGCTGATAGAAACAAAACTCGCGAAAAGTAGAGGCGAGGCTCGCCGCTTAATCACGAGTAATGCAGTGTCTGTAAACACCCAGAAAATAGCCGAAGACCAGCCGGTCCAAGCTAAAAGCTTGATTAAAAAGGGCAAAAATTCATTTATTTTGGTTAAGTAATAAAATCGCCCCATGACAGGGGCGATTTTCAAACACTTTTCAAACTAACAGCTTAAACTTTTTTATTGAAGCCTTTTTTGGCGGCAGCGGCAGCATTTAACGCCCGTTTTTGGAATTCATCAGCTGAAGTTTTAAATTCTTCAGTAACTTCGGCTGCCTTATCTTTCACTTCTTCAAATTTCTCTTCAGCCACTTCTAAGGCTTCAGTAGTTTTGCCTTCCATATCGGCAGTAGCTTTATCAAGCTTATCTTTCAACTCTGTACGAGTTTCTTTTCCGCTCTTAGGGGCAAAAAGTAGTCCACCAATCACACCAGCGATTGTGCCTAAAATTAGTCCTTTTCCCATTTTATTTGACATTATTTGCCTCCTTTATTTTTACCTTTATTGAATACCGAGAGAATCGCTTTCCCAATAAATATTGGTGAAGTGATTTTTGCAATATTCTGCGTTATTTCTTCTATAGATGAAGTTGAATTTCTGATATTTTTCGTCGCTTCGTTGATACGATTTGTGACTTTTATCAACAAAATCACCAGTGCGACTGCTAAGATTATGAAAATTGCTAAAGCCACGGCCAGAATTATAACTAAAATTTCTGCAGCTGAGCTCATTGCTCTCCTTTCTATTCTATTTTTATTTTATGTTTTTATTTTGAATTTGTCAACTCTATCTTATATTAGCATAATTATTATAAAATGTCAATAGCAAAATGCGCTCTGATAGCTCAGAACGCATATTTTATCCTATCATGCCCACATCCTTATAGACCCAGCGGATAAACCATCGCCTATAAGCGTTAAACCAGCCAATCAGGTAGCTATCATCGACTGGGTTTACTAGAACTGACCTAGTACCTAGCAGATTCGCAGCCAAAGTATCGGTCATAATTCCATCACCGACGATTATAGCCTTCTCTAAATGCATTTTTTCGGTGGCTAGAACCCCTTTCACAATATGACCAGCGAACGGTTTCATGGACAATGAGTGAGCCTCTATGTCGCCTAGTTGTGCCGCAATTTTCATTACTCTGGAATTAAGATTATTAGACAGAAACCGAACTCGGATATCATTTTCAACTAAATTTAAAACCCAAGCGCTAGCCTCTTCATCCATAAGCTTTGCATTTACTTTCAGCATCGTATTGTCTAAATCTAGAAACACGATACCTACGTCATTTGCCTTCAGAAAGTCCACCGATATATCGACAAATGAATTAGCCCGCCATGTTGGCTTGATTGACATAAAGATCACCCCTTAAAAGAACTATAATATTACAATTATAACATTTTTATAGGTGATTGTAAAGCTGGTTTAACTTATAATCGCTCGCGAATCAACTTCTGTGCTAAAGCCGGGTTGGCTCTACCTTGAGATTTCTTCATGATCTGACCGACTAAGAAGCCTATGGCTTTATCGTTTCCGGCTTTAATATCAGCGATGGCCTTAGCGGCGCTCGGGTCAGCTAAGACTTCGTCAACGATTGCAGCAATCATACCCGCATCCGAAACCTGCAATAAGTTTTTCGATTCAGCAATTTCGATTGGCGATTTTCCCGCAAATTCACTAGTAAATAGCGCCACAAAAATATCTTTTCCGCCGGTTGAGCTCAGTTTGTTTTCTTCGACCATCTGAGAGAGTTCAATTAGGCTATCGCTTTTTAGCTCACCAGAGGTAATTTTAATTGAGCCAATTTCTTCGGCCGTGGCTGACGCAAACCAGTTAAAGATTCGCTTGGTCAGTTTATTATTTTGTGCCTTCGTATAGACTTTGTCTAGTAAATTAGCTAGAATTTGCTCGTTCAAAATTGCATTAACAACGGATGAGTCCAAGTTTAAACCTGCCCACTCGGCCCGGAACTCGCTCGGCATTTTTGGAAAATCAGCTTGAAGACCGGCAATGTCTTCATCAGTCAGAACAACCGGCGGAATGTCTGGATCTGGCATGTAGCGATAGTCTTGCGCCTCTTCTTTGCTGCGCTGTGAAACAGTTTTCTGCTCATCATCCAGCCAACCGCGAGTTTCCTGTTTGATTTTTTCACCCTTTTCCAATAATTTCACTTGGCGTTCAAATTCATAGCTCGCCGCTCGCTCAACACTTCTAAACGAGTTAAGGTTTTTTACTTCTGTGCGTGTGCCAAGTTTTTCTGCACCCTTTTTACGAGCTGAAATATTGACGTCAAAACGCATATTTCCATGATATAAATCACCGTCCGTTACACCAGCATAAACCATCCGACGGTGCAACTCCTCGGCGTAGGCGCGCGCTGCTTCAGCCGAGTGGATATCCGGCATCGATACAATCTCAATTAACGGCGTACCAGCTCGGTTTAAATCAACCAGCGAGTAGTTGTTATGGTGCGTCAATTTTCCGGCGTCTTCTTCGAGATGAGCGTGCTCGATTCGCACCTTCACCTCTTCACCGTCAGCTAGGGCTATGGATATTTCACCCTCCAGAATAATTGGCTGATAAAGCTGTGAAATCTGGTAGCCCTTTGGTAAATCGGGATAAAAATAGTGCTTGCGGTCAAACCGGCTAATTCGTGCCACTTCAGAATTTAGCGCTTTTGCCGCTCGCGCTGCCAAACGAATAGCCTCCTTGTTGAGTACCGGCAACATTCCAGGTAGACCAAAGTCGATTGGCGAAGTCGCCTCATTTGGCTGCTTTTCGCGGGCGTAATTATCGCTACCACTAAATAATTTAGTCTTGGTTTTGAGCTGCACGTGGCACTCGATACCAATCGTCATCTCGTATTTATCTAAAATTTCATTCATTAAATTGCTCCTAAATCCTTCAAAGCTTGTTTAAAACCGTTCAATGCGCGACGAGTTTGGTCAAAATTTATCTCAGCGTCGTGCTCGTGCGCCACCACGTTACGTAGTTTATGCGCGTGCCAAAGCGAATTTGGACTCGAAAATTTATCGCGCGAGCCCTTGAGCCGCTCACCCATAGTTTGACCTTTTATTTGCAATTCCCGTAAGGCCGTGTCAACCAATTTATCACCATTAATTAAAGCTAACTGCCAACTAGCTGGATTATCTTTAATTAGAGAATTTTCAATCTTGAGCCAGTTGCGTTGATATTTTTCTTTGTCCAGCTGAGGTACATGGGGTTTAGTTAAATTGATTACCAGCAACAGCAAACCTGCTACGATTAGAATCGCAGCGCCGAACAAAAAGATATTAATGTTCATTATTTCGTCTCCATCTTCTCAACTAAAGCAGCCAGAGCAATCATATCGGCATCGCTTTTCATCGGCCCGATTAATTGCACACCAATTGGTAGGCCAGATTCGGTTGCTCCAGCCGGCGCCGAAATCGCTGGCAATCCAGCGATTGAAGCTGGCACAGTCATGATGTCCGCCAAATACATTTTGATTGGATCGCTGGCATTTTCGCCAATTTTGAAGGCTGGCGTTGGCGTAACTGGACCAAGCAAGAAATCGCATTCTTCAAATAATTTGTTAAATTCCTGCACTAAAAGTGTGCGGGCTTTTTGCGCCTGCAAATAATAAGCATCATAAAATCCACTTGAAAGCACATATGAGCCAATCATAATTCGGCGTTTGTTTTCTGGCTCAAAGCCTTCGTCGCGGCTTTTGCCATAAACTTCGCCCAAAGTTTTGGCGGCACCCGAGCGCAAACCATATCTCACGCCATCATAACGGGCTAAGTTTGATGAGACTTCCGCCGGAATTATGATGTAGTAGATAGCTAGCGAATATTTGCTCATCGGCAAGCTAACGTCAACGATTTCATAGCCTGCTTTTTTGAGCTTTCCAGCGTATTCTAGGGTACGCGCGCGAACCTCGGCATCAACATTTTCGTCCATAAATTCACTAATCAAGCCGATTTTTTTATTTCCAGTAAGAATTTCGCCGCCAATCTTGGTTTCGTAAAAATCATCAACCGTCATCATATCACGAGTATCTTTACCACTCATAATTCGCATTACAAGGTCAGTTTCAGCCGCAGTCTTAGCGAACGCGCCGATTGTATCAGTAGAACTCGCCATCGCCACCACGCCAAATCGGCTGACAGTGCCGTAAGTCGGCTTAATACCGTAAACGCCATTAAAACTGGCTGGCTGACGAATTGAGCCGCCAGTATCAGTGCCCAGAGCAAACGGCACAACGTCTAGCGCCGTAATAACCGCCGAGCCACCGCTTGAGCCACCAGCGACACGAGTTTCGTCAACTGCGTTTTTAGTCACGCCAAAAGCTGAGTTTTCGGTCGAACCGCCGTGCGCAAAGGCGTCTAAGTTTGATTTGCCAATAAAAATTGCGCCCTGGTCTTCTAGTTTTTTAACAGCTGTCGCTTGAATTGGCGTACTGAAATTGGCTAGCATTTTGCTCGAGGCCGTGCTTGGACCACCAAACGCCAAAAAATTGTCTTTCACCACAAATGGTACGCCAGCTAACTCACCTGGATTTTCACCGCGCGCTAACTTTTCGTCAATTTCGGCCGCTCGCTGTAAAGCATATTCCGGAGTTAAACTCACCAAAGCGTTATAGTCTTCGTTTTTTTGAGCTTTAGCTAGCGCTTCTTCAACCTCAGCTTTCGCTGTGGTTTCGCCTGCCAAAACTCTATCTCTAATTTCAAAAATATTTATCATAATTCCTCTATAAAACCTTCGGTACTTTTATCTGATTTTCTGCTTGATTCGCGCCTGCCAGCGCCAAAAGTTGGTCGCGCTCAACACCATAATTATCAATTTCGTCTTCACGCCAGGTATTTTGGTTAGCGGAAACCTGATAGGTTGGATCAACTCCAGTAGTATCGAGTTCGGATAGCTGCTCAATATAACCTAGAATATTAGCTAAATCATGCCGCAAACTTTCCATATCTTCATCGCTCAAAGATATATTCGAAAGCTCTGCTAAGTGTTTTACTTCGTCTTTTGATATTTTCATGAATATAATTATATCATATTGGTGATTTTTGGGCAAAAACTGATAATGTTTACGGTATAATCGAAAGGTGAATTATTTAATCAAACCAAGGATTACTACAAATATGAAGGCCTCGAGAGAGTTTAAGTTAGGTTTTACAATCATTGAAGTGACGCTAGTATTGGCAATCGCTGGGTTGATTTTCTTGATGGTTTTTGTTGCTCTACCCGCTTTGCAAAGAAGTCAAAGAGATACACAACGAAAGAATGATATAGCCAGATTAATGTCGGCTATTAATAGTTACAAATCAAATAACAGAGGGAAAATACTTTGGAGGGTTGGGGTTACAGCCTCTGGCGATAGTCTCGCTAATAAGTATCTGAATAAAGATAAGGGCGAGTGGATAGATCCAACCGGTAAAACCTACAATATATCGGTAAATAACGCCTCAGTAATGACCGGAAAAGGTATAGAAGGCTGGGGTCATCCGGGCTACCATCACTATGACAGGAGGGCTGACGGGCACGAAAAATCTAATTTTATATTTGTCTTTATCGGATACAAATGCAGGGGTGCCAATGTCACTCGCGACACTAACGACAACAGCTACACAATCCAATATGCTCTCGAATCTGGCGATTCTGTTTGCATCGATGATTAAATCTTAAGTAATAAGTAAAATGTCGGTCCATCTGATATCATCGTTAAAAAAGCCCCGCAGCATTAGCGGGGCTTTTTTAGTTCATTCACTGCCCTATATTACAATATTTCAGCAACGGCGTCACTAAGTGGGATCAAATCACGGCCTAGAAGCTCTTTTAAGTCGTTGCTATCTGAATCTAGCATGCTGTTTTTCATGCCTTGGTGTAATTCAACCAAATAGTCGGCGAAACCTTCGGGCACGTCGTTATTAATCAAGAACCTTTTGTGGTCGGCTGGTTCGAGAGATAGAATTTCAAACTTACCATCACTAGCGTTGGCTAAAGCGGCGACTAAATCAGCGTAAGTGGCACTGTCGCCAGCTAGCTCAAAAATTTGATCATAATCTTCATCACTAGATAGCGCATTGGCGGCCGCTTCAGCATATTCCCGGCGCAGGGCCCAAGCAACCTTGCCTTCACCGGCTGAATAAACAAACTTACCTATATTGAGCGCTGCGTCAATGATATTTTTCTCGTTTTCTAGATACCAGCTGTTGCGCAAAATCGCATAATTTAAACCGGATTCTTTAATTAGATTCTCAGTAAAAACATGGTCGGTAGCCAGTGGAGACTGACTCGTATCAGCTTTAATCAGGCTAGTATAGCCAATAAACTTCACGCCAGCTTCTTTGGCAGCATCAACCACGTTTTCGTGCTGAATCTGCCGACTGATTTCACCGCTCGTCGTTGACGATACAAACAGCAACCTATCAACACCCCTGAAAGCGTTAACTAATGATTCATAATTAGTATAGTCACCAATCCTAACGTCAAAACCTTGATCGCGTAGTTTTTTTGCTTTATCTTCGCTTCGAGCCAAGCCGATAATGTCACTTTTAGCTACCTTTTTACTTAAATAGTACAAAGCTAAGCCACCAAAATTACCCGTCGAACCTGTTACCATATATTTTGCCATTTTGCCTCACTTCCTGTATTATTTTGACAATTGCCTTAATGGTTATATTATATCATAAAAAACGGATGAAATAAAAGGGTTGCCGAGGATAGGCTTATCTATTTGACCATCTTCTTGCGAATCTCAGCAATCTGATCACGCAGTTCGGCCGCTTCTTCAAATTGCAGGTTGGCACTGGCAAGATTCATCTGACTAGTTAAATCGCGTGCCAAACTTTCCCACTCATCGCGCGGAATTTTCTTAAGATTAAGTTTTTTCGATTTGTCCTCTTTTTGAGGGATAATTGCTCGTAAACCTTCGCCAACTTCGCTCGAAATAGATTTTGGTGTGATGCCGTGTTTTTTATTGTAAGCTTCTTGGATTTGACGGCGGCGGTTGGTTTCATCAATCGCGGCTTTCATCGAACGTGTAATTTTATTAGCATACATAATTACTTTCCCCTGCTCGTGGCGAGCCGCACGACCAATCGTCTGCACTAATGCACTTTCGCTACGCAAGAAGCCCTCCTTGTCGGCGTCCATAATAGCCACTAGGCTCACCTCTGGGAGGTCAAGACCTTCACGCAATAAGTTGATACCTACCAAGACATCGTAAACGCCGTTTCTTAGGTCGCGTAAGATATCGCCGCGCTCAAGTGTGTCAACATCACTATGAATATATGATGTCTTAATACCTGCTTCCTGCAAATAGAGCGACAAATCCTCAGCCATTCGCTTAGTTAAAGTTGTAATCAAAACTCGCTGCCGAGCTTCAATCCTGAGGCGAATCTCTTCCATCAAATTATCAACCTGACCATCAATTGGACGAACTTCAATTTCCGGATCGAGCAAACCAGTTGGGCGAATTACCTGTTGCGCCGGCTCTGGGCTGTGGTCAAGCTCAAAATCACTCGGCGTAGCTGAAACATAAATCACCTTTGCAATGTGGTCATAGAATTCATCAAAAGTTAACGGCCGGTTGTCCAGCGCAGACGGCAGACGAAAACCATTGTCCACTAAAACTTGCTTGCGCGCACGGTCACCGTTGAACATACCACGCACCTGCGGCAAAGTCATATGCGATTCGTCAACCATCATCAAAAAATCATCAGGAAAATAGTCGAGCAAAGTCGCTGGCTGCTCGCCGGGTGCGCGATTAGTCAAATAGCGCGTGTAATTTTCAATACCTTTAACAAACCCTGTTTCTTTGAGCAATTCTAAATCATATTTTGTGCGCTGTGCCAAACGTTGAGCTTCTAGTAACATATTATTTTTTTCAAAATACTCATAACGTTTAGCAAATTCATCTTCAATTTTAGGAATCGCCTCCTCAATCACCTGGCGTGG
>RZZT01000011.1 GCA_010014525.1 Candidatus Saccharimonadota bacterium
CTAGTAGCATTTGCTACGATTACTACAGTATCAGCGGCTTCTTCAACTACACCGTCAAACGGAGCGATTAGCGGTTTTGCGCCATCAAGGCTAGCAATTACATCGCCAGTTTTTACGTCGCTGCCACCTTTAATCTGAAGTATTCGGCCTTCAAGCGCGATTCGTTCAGTTTTACCACTTTGTGGAGTAACTTGGATTACGTGCTTGTCGCCGTCTTCCCAAATATCTACCACACCAGCAGTTTCAGTGATGTAAGCCTGACCTTTCGGTGCGCGAGCTTCAAGCAACTCTTCCACACGTGGAAGACCTTGAGAAATCGCACCAGATCCAGCCACACCAGAGCTGTGGAAGGTGTTAAGCGTCAACTGCGTACCAGGCTCACCAACAGATTGAGCAGCGATCACACCAACCGGTTCAGCAGCCGAAACTAGCTTGCCAGTTGCCATATCGATACCATAGCTCTTTTGTGGAATTCCAGATAGGTTTGAGGTTGAAAGTACAGATTGGATTTTGACTTCTTTGATTGATTCATCAGCTTCGATTGCATCAGCAACTTCGCGAGTAATCAATTGGTCAGCACCAATGTGGTTTGAAATTTCCTCTGCAGTATAGCGACCAAATAGTCGGTCGGCAAAGGCAATCATCGTTTCTTCGCTTTCTGAGCGGTAAATTGCGAATCCTGGGTCTTGTTCATCTTCAGTATCAGCGGAGCTAAAGACATCTTGTGCCACGTCCACCAAACGGCGGGTTAGATAACCAGAGTCAGCGGTCTTAAGCGCGGTCGAAATCAAACCTTGGCGCGCACCACGAGTTGCCACAAAGGCTTCAAGTGAGCTCATACCGTGGGTATAATTTGTGCGGATTGGAAGCTCGATTTCGCGGTTAGTCGCGTCCTGCATAATACCAGTTAAACCACTGGCTAGCAAGATGTTTCCAACGCTACCACGAGAACCAGAAATTGCCATCATACCAACCGGCGAATCGACACCTTCATTCTTTACGCGTGCAGTGATTTCATCAGCGGCGCTGTCAATAACTTTGTGCCAGCTGTCGATAATCAAGTTGTATCGCTCTTGATCTGTCAAAAGACCTTGGTCGTACTGGTCTTGGATTAATGTTGTTTTAGCGTCACCTTCAGCGATGATTTCTGGAATTTTATCGCTTTCAAAGACTTTGTAGTCTTCTTTACCGATTGAAAGACCAGATTTTGTCACAAATCGGAAACTCAAACCTTTGATTTTGTCGGCGATTTTAACGGTCATATCTTCGCCGTACTGGTTGAAGACATTAGCCAAAACGCGGTTAATTTGCTTTTTGGTTTGCACGCTTTCGTCGTACGGATAATCTTCTGGCAAGAGGTCATTAAAGAATACGCGACCAAGTGTTGTGTTGCGGATTTCACCCTTCACATATACGCGGATTGGAGTCTGCAGAGCGATTTCACCAGCATCATAAGCCATTTCAGCTTCGTAAACAGATGAAAAAGCACGGCGTTCTTTTTGAGATTCGCTAGGCTTGTCATAAGTTAGGTAGTAATTACCATAAACGATGTCCTGGTCGACAGACAACACTGGCTGGCCATCGGCAGGTTTCAGCAAGTTGTGCGAAATGCTCATCAAATCGCGGGCTTCAGCTTGAGCGGCATCAGAAAGTGGCAAGTGAACCGCCATCTGGTCGCCGTCGTAGTCGGCGTTAAATCCGTTAGCTACAAGTGGATGAAGCTGAATCGCTTTACCATCAACCAATTTTGGCTGGAAAGCCTGAATACTTAGGCGGTGAAGTGATGGCGCACGGTTCAAAAGAACATATTTACCAACGATAACTTCGTCTAAAGCATCCCAAACTACCGCGTCGCCAGCTTCGATTAAACGAGTCGCGTTGCGGATATTGTGAGCGTGTTCATTAGCGATTAACCAAGAAATTACAAAGGGTTTGAATAATTCAAGCGCCATTTGTTTTGGCAGACCACATTGGTCAGCTTTCAAAGTTGGACCAACCACAATCACTGAGCGGCCAGAGTAGTCTACGCGCTTACCAAGCAAGTTTTGACGGAATCGTCCCTGTTTGCCCTTAAGCATATCGCTTAGAGATTTCAATTTGCGGCGACCTCCAGTTGTGTTGGCAGTTCGGCCACCACGAGAGGAGTTGTTATCGATTAATGAATCGACGGCTTCTTGCAGCATTCGCATCTCGTTGCGGCAAATAACTTGCGGTGCGTTTAATTCAATCAGCTTTTTCAAGCGGTTATTGCGGTTAATTACGCGGCGATAAAGATCGTTAAGGTCTGAGGTCGCAAAACGTCCACCCGTCAACTGAACCATTGGGCGTAAATCTGGAGGAATTACTGGTAGAACCGTCAAACATAGGCTGCTTGGTTTAATTCCAGCTGAGTGCATACCCTCAATCACCTTTAGACGTTTAAGAAGTTTCTTTTCACGCTGACCACGAGCTTTTTCGATTTCTTCACCGATAGAGACGATTAGGTCTTCAATGTTAATCTCATCTAACAATTGTTTGATTGCTAGACCACCCATTCCAACTTCAACTAGCTCTTCGTATTCTTCTGGCAAAGCGCGGAAATCAGTTTCAGAAATCAAAGCACCCCTCACCAGACTATCTAGTTGGTGTTTTTTGGCCTGATAATCATCATTAAGATTTTCGATTTCTTTACTTTGAGCTTCAGCTAAGGCTTTTACATCAGCACCTTCTCCTTCGGCCATTTGCTCGTAGCGCATTTTAATCGCTTGACGTGCAGCTGTGTCTTGAGCCTCTAAATCGCTCAAGAATTGTTCACGCTTTTCATCTTCAACTTTCAAAATAACATAGCTCGCAAAGTAAACCACGCGCTCGATGTTTTTTACGGTCATGCCAAGCAATAAGCTCATCGCACTAGGCACACCACGCATAAACCAAATATGCGCCACTGGTGCAGCCAACTTGATGTGACCCATTCGTTCGCGGCGAACGATTGATTTTGTGACCAATTCGCCTTTTTTATCAACAGCGGCCTCGCGTGAGCGAACGCCTTTTAGCTTGCTGTCGTGCGGATTAATATCTTTTACCGGACCAAAGATTTTTTCACAGAACAAACCTTCGCGCTCTGGTTTTTGAGTACGATAATTAATCGTCTCTGGTTTCATCACTTCACCATAAGACCAGCCCAAAATATCTTCTGGACTAGCTACAGCTAGGCGAACTGCGTCAAAATCTGCAATCTGATCAGTTTTTACAACCTGCGCCATTTACGCCTCCTCCTTAAATTCTTCTATTTCATCGATGTCTTGAATATTCATATCCTCTTCAAATTCGCCATCGGCTTCATCGCGTACGGTTTCAATTTCTTCAGCCTCAAATAAATCTTCATCTTGCACTTTTACTTCTTGGTTTCGTTTAGCTAGAACTTCATCAGCGTCAAACTGAGCGTGTTCATCTAGCAAATCTACGCGAAGGCCAAGACCTTGAAGTTCTTTGACCAAAACGTTAAAGCTCTCTGGCAATTTTGGACCAATGATTTCAGTATTCTTAATAATACTTTCGTAAGCTTTTGAGCGACCAACCACGTCGTCAGACTTGATTGTTAGCATTTCTTGGAGCATATTAGCAGCGCCATAAGCTTCAAGCGCCCAAACTTCCATCTCTCCAAATCGCTGACCACCATTTTGAGCTTTACCACCAAGCGGCTGCTGAGTAACCATAGTGTATGGACCAGTTGAACGAGCGTGAATCTTGTCTGCCACCATGTGATGAAGCTTGATCATATGCATAAATCCAACTGTAGTGCGTTGTTCAAATGGCTCGCCAGTCTGACCGTCAAACAATTGAACTTTTCCATCCTTAGAGACGCCAGCTTTAGCAAGCTCTTCGGTCAAAATTTCGTCGTTCACACCATCATAAGTCGGAGTAGCGACGCGATAACCTTGAGTTTTAGCTGCCATTCCAAGGTGGACTTCATAAAGCTGGCCAAGGTTCATACGACTCGGCACACCAAGTGGCGAAAGAATCACATCAATTGGCGTTCCGTCTTCCATAAATGGCATGTCTTCGGCGGGCACAATTTTAGATACAACACCTTTATTTCCGTGGCGTCCAGCCATTTTATCGCCAACCATGATCTTGCGAGCTTCTGCAACAAAAATCTGAATCTGCATCAAAACGCCAGCACGTAGCTCGTGGCCGTTTTCGCGTGAGAAGATTTTCACACCGATAACTTTACCACCGCCAGTGTTATTCATACGCTGTGAAGTGTCACGAACGTCTTTAGCTTTTTCGCCAAAGATTGCGCGCAACAATCGTTCTTCGCTTGAAAGTTCCTGCTCACCCTTTGGAGTAATTTTACCAACCAGAACGTCGCCAGGTTTAACTTCTGAACCAATTTGCACGATTCCTTCTTCGTCTAAGTGGCGCAAACTGTGTTCGCTAACATTTGGAATATCGCGCGTTACTTGTTCTGGACCGAGTTTAGTTTCACGAACTTCTACCATGTAATCTTTGATATTGATATTTGTAAGTGTGTCGTCTTTTACTAAGCGATCCGAAATAACAACGGCGTCGTCCATGTTGAATCCGCCCCAGCTCATAAATGCAACTCGTAGGTCACGCCCAAGAGCCAATTCGCCATCTTTTACGCTAGCACCTTCGACTAGAATATCGCCTTTTTTGACTTTTTGACCGCTCACAACTACAACTTTTTGGTTATAGCAGCGATCATCAGATGTCTTTTCAAAGTGTTTTAGTTCGTAAGCTTTTACGCCATCTTTGTATTTAACCTCAACAGATTCAGCATCAGCCTTAATAACTTCACCGTCGGCCTCAGCCATTACAATTTGACTTAAGTTGCGAGCGATATCAGCTTCAACACCGGTGCCAACAGTTGGAGCTTCGTTCCAAAGTAGTGGCACAGCCTGTTTTTGCATAGAAGAACCAGTCAAGGCGCGGTCGATACGGTCGCGCTCCAAGAATGGAATCAAACTAGCGGCCGAACCAAGCACCTGTCGGTGAGCGGCATCCATTAGAGTAACTTCACTAGCTTCTACCTGACTAGGCACCAAAGATTTTCGGGCTGAAACTTGGGCGTCGGCGAATGAGTTATCATCATTTAGTTTTGAGCTAGCATCAGCGACAATTTCTTTCGACTCATCAGCAGCGTCAAGATAGACAACTTCGTTAGTTACTTTGCCGTCTTCAACTTTTAGGTATGGAGCTTCGATAAAGCCATACTCATTAATTCGAGCAAATGTTGCAAGGTTAGTTACAAGACCCACATTGGCACCTTCTGGTGTTTCCACCAAACAAATTCGGCCATAGTGGGTTGGGTGGCTGTCGCGAACTTCTAGTCCGGCACGCTCACGGCTCACACCACCAGGACCCATTGAACTTAGTCGGCGTTTGTGCGAAAGCTCTGAAAGTGGGTTGGTTTCATCCATCACCTGGGCAAGCTGCGAGCTAGCAAAGAATTCGCGAACAGCAGCTACCACTGGTCGAGCATTAATCAGCTGACCAGGAGTGACGCTTTCGATTTCAACCATACTCATGCGATCCATTGCATTTCGTTGCATTCGGAGCATTCCCACGCGGAATTGCCGCGCCACAAGTTCACCAACCAATTTCACGCGGCGGTTTTCTAGGCTATCGATATCATCTGGAGCTTCTTGTGTATTATTCAAACGAATAATCTCTTTCAAAATCGAACACAAATCTTCCATTTGGAAAACACGGTTTTCGCCAGTATTTGGAGTATCTAGACCAAGTCGTTTGTTAAGTTTGTAACGACCAACACGGCCATAATCAAATCGTTTGAAATCAAAGAACATTTTTTCAATCATGCCTTTGGCGTTCTCAACTGTCGCTAAATCGCCTGGGCGCAAGCGGCGGTAAACTTCAATCAAAGCTTCATTTGGTCCACGAGCTGGATCTTTTTCGAGAGTCGCCTCTGTCCAATTAATATCACCAGTTTCAGCTTCTTTAAAGATTTCGCGAATATCGCCTGAACCGATTCGGCCCAAAGCTCGCAAAAGAGTCGTAGCTGGTAGCTTGCGGCGGCGGTCAATTTTCACACTGATTACGCCTTTTGAGTCAGTCTCAAATTCCAGCCACGCACCGCGCACTGGGATAACCTTCGCACCATAATAGCGACGACCGTTGATCACGTCAGCGGTAAAATAAACACCTTCCGAACGAATCAACTGCGAGACCACCACGCGCTCAGTTCCATTGATAATAAATGTTCCCTGGTTAGTCATCCAAGGATAATCACCAAGGTAAATTTCCTGTTCTTTAACTTCACCAGTTACTTTATTGGTTAGCTCAACATTTACATGAAGCGGTGCCTCAAAAGTCAAGTTGTTTTCTTTTGCAAAATCCTTAGTGGTTTTTGGATCCTGAAACTCGTAATTCTTGAATCGTAAAGCCAATTTCTGACCAGTATAGTCATCGACTGGGTTTAGCTCCCCGAAAATCTCACTCAAACCAGTATCGACAAAATCTTTCCAAGATTCCTTCTGGTGAGCGATCAAATCTGGAGTCTCTAAGACGCCGTCTTCTTTCGTAAAAAAGACGCGACCAGCAGCGTTTGTGCGCTTTTCTGCCATTTTTCTCCTCGCATTTAGTGTTTTTATGAACCGGCCCGAAGGATTCCTGCCTCGCAGTTTAAGAGCTATCAGATGTTGCCAAAATCTTGATAGCAATTGTGATGGCTTGAGCCTCAGATTGGCAAGAAATCAATCGCTCAATTCCCTATCTAAAGCTTACCGCATCATAAAAACCGCAGACACACTACTTCTTACCTAACATTGTAGCATATTTTGCAAGTTTTTGCAAGAGATTTGAGAGCGAAAATAAACCGTACGCCAAAAAATGACGTACGGAATTTTATCTATCTTAAATAATTATAAGATTTTATCGATTAGACCATATTTTTTAGCATCTTCGGCGCTCATCCAAAAATCTCGCTCCACATCTTTGGTAATTTTATCAAGTTTTTGACCAGTATTTTCAGCTAAGATTTTATTCAATTTTTTCTTTAAATCAATCGCCTCTTTCAACGAAATCTCTTGATCCGTTACTTTACCTTGAGTGCCGCTGCTTGGCTGGTGAATCATCACTCGCGAATTAGCTAGCACCGCACGTTTGCCCTTAGCTCCAGAACTCAGCAGAAACGCGCCCATCGAGGCTTGTAAACCAATTCCAATCGTCTGTACATCTGGTTTAATAAAATTCATCGTGTCGTAAATCGCCAGGCCGTCATAAACGCTACCACCGGGGCTATTAATATAAAGCTTGATGTCCTCATCTGGATTTTGGTAAGCCAAATGGAGAAACTGTGCCACCACGATATTAGCCGTCTGCGAATTTACTTCGTCGCCGAGGAAAATCACGCGCTCATTCAAAAGCCGTGAGTAAATATCAAACGCACGTTCGCCGCGGTTAGTTTCCTCAATCACCGTTGGCACTAAATAATTTTTTGGTAAATTTTCTCTATTCATATATCAATTTTAGCATAAAAATAGCACTCGCGCAAGGCGAGTGCTAATCAATTTTGAGATTATCTTTGACGTATTCAACATCAAAGATAATTAGAGCGAACTCATTATTATCAATCTCTATAAAAACAAGTTCGTGATAATAATCACCTCCCAATTGGCTCCTATGGATAATCACAGTTTGATCACTCGAGGAATAAACTTCTTCCTGAGAACCATCACGATTACGGAGGATACCAGGGAACAGTCAAATACCGTCATAGGCTTTTATAAAGTAGACTATATCTACAAAAATATAAATTATCCCTTTCCCTACACAGTAAAGAAAGATAATTTTGCCAAGATAAATCAAAATATTATCCGGGAGTGGAAAGACAATTGCTCCGCAAAAAATGACAATAGATAGAATGGAATCAGAGGCTAGCCCACTTGCAATTCCGGATCGAATCTCGTAAACTCTTTGCACTAGGTCGCTGACAATCTCGTGATTATCGGCAATTATAAACTCTACCTTTTCGCGTGTCTCTTCCATCTTAATCACCCCTTCAAGATTTTCCTAAGAGCAAAAGAAGCCCACTAATTTGTAATGAGCTCCTTTTTATAAGGTTAACTAATCATAGCACATATTGCCGATAAATGCAAGGTATTATTTCGGTTCGGTTATCTCTTTAGCTTCCGTAAAATAATTTGCTTATTTACTGTTTAGCTCAACCAATAAATCGACAGTCTTCTCTGTCAACATTCGGTTAGCGAGGTCACGGCGGACTTCGTCGCTTTCAAGCTGCTTCAAAGCCTCTTTGTTGTTGGCGTATTGCTCTTTCATCTGTTTGATTCGTTCGTCAAGCTCGGTTACGGTTGCATCGATTTTCTCAACTTTAGAAACTTCGGCTAGCGCCAAACCTGCTTTTACGCGGTCTTCGGCAGCTTTTTTCACGTCGCCCTCCAGCCATTCTTCGCGAGTTTTGCCAAGTCGCTCCAAATATTGCTCCAAAGTTAGGCCAGAATACATCAAGTTTTGTTGCATATCCATTTCAATACTGCGTTTTTGGTCTTCAATCAAAATCTCTGGCACAGGAATTTTTGAGATTTCGGCCAATTCACGCACTAAGTCATCTTTAAACTTCTCTGTTACCTCAGACTCTTTTTGAGATTTCAGATCCTCTTCAATTTGTTTCTTAAATTCATCAACGGTTTTGAACTCGCCAAGTTTTGTTACGAATTCGTCATTTACTTCTGGTAAAGATTTTTCGTGGATATGGCCGACCTTCACTGTAAACACAACTTTTGCGCCCGCTAAATCGGCCGCGTGGTAATCTGCTGGGAATTCTAGGTCAAGGTCAAATTCGTCGCCAGTTTTATGGCCAACAATCCCCTCTTCGAAGCCAGGAATGAAACTATTTGATCCGAGTTCTAGTGGGAAATGCTCAGATTTTCCGCCTTCAAATGGTACTCCATCTTTTTTACCCTCAAAATCAATCACAACTTCGTCGCCATTTTTAGCAGCGCGATCAACATCCTTCTTCTCCGCAAAATTTTCACGAATTTTTTCGATAGTTTCATCAATCTCTTTTTTCGAAACTTTAACTGTTGCTTTTTTAGCTTTCAATTTTTTATAATCGCCAAGTTCAACTTTTGGGATAATCTCAGCCTCAGCTGTAAATTCCAATTCTTCACCCGGCACATATTTTTTCACTTCAACTGCTGGTCGATCAAGAGCCTGAATTCCTTCGCTCATAAAAGCTTCAGCCACGGCTTTACTCATCGCATTCTCAGCAGTTTCGCCGGCTAGCGCATTTGGGTCGATTTCTTTTTTCACCATCTCAAGCGGTGCTTTGCCTTTGCGGAATCCGCCAACTTTAATATCGCGAGCTAATTTTGTCAAAGCGACCTGCTCGGCAGTCGCTAATTCTTCTTTTCCGAGTGAAATTGTCAATTCAACTTTTACGTCAGAAATATTCTTTACTTGTGTCTTCATATTTTTATATTTTATCATATTTTCGAGTATATTTCAAAAGCTAATCTTAAGCTTCCAGAGATTATTCTTGGCTTAGTGTGTTGCGGCGAGCAAACTCATACATAATAATACCGCTCGCCACGCCAACATTTACGCTTCTTGTCGAGCCGAATTGTTCAATTTCGATCATTTCGCTAGCAGATTTTACCATCTCAGCAGAAACTCCCGGACCCTCTCCACCAAATATAAATACCGAGTTCTTCGGTAGCTCGGCTTGAGATAATTTTTTAGCACCGGCTTGGTTATCTATCGCAATAATTTTAAGATTATTCTCGTGCGCCCATTGCACAAAATCCGCGACTGTTTCGTGGTGAAATAAATTCATATAAGCCTCGGTTTTCATCGCGCCACGACGATTCCAATGGCGCCGGCCGATAATATGCAGACCAGTAGCGTTAAAAGCGTTGGCGTTGCGAGCAATTGTGCCGATATTAAAGTCGTGCTGAAAATTCTCGATCGCTACGTGGAAATTTAGCCGGTTTTTATCAAGCTCACCTTTTATCTCCGCGACGCTTTTACCTTTGAACTCGTCTATAACATTACGAGTGTCGCTTTCGGCGCTCGGCGCATCTTCGCAATTAATCGCTGTGCTATCTGCCGCTAAATCTTTATCGTCCATTTTTTAGGTTTTTAGCAAGCTCTTTTATGTCAACGTCAGACTTTACGCCAACATTTAAAATTGTATGCGGGTCGAATATCTGTTTAATATCATCATATAATTTGATAATATCTTTATCTAACTGCGCTCTAATAAAGCCGCCAAAGATTCGGCCTTCGCCAGCGCCATAAGCAAATTCTCCATCGACTTTAGCTAATAATTCTGCCAATTCAGCCAAAAATCGAATTGCTTTTTGGCGCTCGCTAACTTTCATGAAATCAAATTCTGCCATAATCTCAAAGACGGAAGTTAGTGCCGAGCCCTGAAGGGGAGCTGGGATATTATACTTTAACGCTAATTTCTGTAGGCCTAAGTAAAATTGCTCGAACCTTTCAAGAGGTACATAGATACCTTGGACTGATGAAATCTCTTCTTTATTAATTCCACCGCGTGCGCGCAAAACCTCACGAACGTCGCGGATAGCATTAATTTCTGCAGCCTGTTGGATACTCTCATCTGGAGACCAGATTGTTGCACCCTCAAATTTTCCAGCGAGTCGAATCATTTTCTTGACCGTGCCAGCCCTTTTCCAAGGTGACTTATCTGAAATACCAACCACCAAAATCATTTTGGTTTTGAGTTTTTTGGCCACTCGATCAATATAGAAACGGTATTTTTTGCCCGTAGCTACGGCGCTCTCAAACAATTTACCATCATACATCTCCAAAATATTAGGGTTAAGTTTAATAATTGAGTCAATATAATCTCGCGCGTCATCACGATTTGCAAAAGACGCCACCATAAAATCAGTTTCGTCAACGATAAATTCAGCCTTCAAAACTAGCTCAGTAATAATTCCAAGCGTTCCGAGTGAGCCAAAAAACAGCGGCGTAAGGTCAAACGAACCGTCCTTACCTCGGACCTTAGTGATGCCAGAATAGCCATAGCTGGAGTCTTCTTGGATCTTGGTTTCGATTAGGTCTAAATTCTCCTCAATCAAACCTTCAATTTGGCGATAAATTTCGCCTTCCATAGTCTGCAAACCTTGCTTTTGACTAAGTTCACGCTTAGAAATCCGCTCAGTTTGGATTACCTCGCCGTTGCTTAAAACGACTTCCATCTTCACAACAGCGTCAATCAATTCGCCGTAATTAAACTTTTCAGCCGGCAAATTTTGTGCAATTGCACCGCCAACCGTCAGTTTTTCGCCAGCCGGAGATTGAGCGATTGTGAGCGCTTGAGCCCCCAAAGCCAGATTCAATTCTCTAAAATTAGCTCCTGCAGCCACGCGCACTAAACGCTGTTTGAGATCAAGTTCATAAATTTTGTTCATATGACGCGAAACATCAACAATGACACCATCGCCCAACGAAGACCCATCGGTGCTGCCACCATAACCGCGGGCTGTTATATTAAAAATGTGTTTTTTCTCCGCTAATTGCCACGAAAACCTCATAATTTTCCGTATATCATCTGTAATCCACGGAAACATCACTAAATTTGGCTTAACGCTAAGAATACTTTTATCCTGTGAAAACTGCCTTAGTCGACTTTCGCGCGCCGAGACTTCGCCCAAGATATATCCATTCAAATATTTCGCAATTTTACTCATTAAACTAATTTTATCACAAGCATTATGTTTTGGCAAATATAGAAATTTTACCCAAAATATGATAAAATTTAGCTAATATGTATTCTCGAGCAACTCCCTTTGAAAAATCTGACGAATTGATTGGTACGCACCAAAAAATCGACCGCGCAGCCCGTTTAATCCTGCGTGAAATTATGAAAGATAAACACAAGGAAAAATCACTGGATGAATTTCCAAAAATTAACCAAATATTGCATTTCGAGGGCAAAAATGGCCCTGACGGAATCAAAATAAAATCTCCAGGCAAAGATGAGCCGTGGCACTTTGTGGACCCGCATGGGGATATGACGCAAATGAAAACATATGTCGAGAACCATATATATAACCTCGCCCAGGCGCTAGAACGCCAGGACCAAGTTCGGGCAAGTTTCGAAGCCGCATGGTTAGCCCACGCCGTCACTGACGCCTTGACTCCGGCCCATCAATACCCGATGGAGGATAAAATTATTGAGCTCACGGGCAAGCCACCCAGCGCACGAAGCAAATTAAGCCAAAAAATGTTTTTGCCAGCTGACACGTGGCGGGAAGGCGCTAAAATCAACTGGGAATATATCGGGCCAAAAGGTGTTATGACTACGCATATGCTTTATGAGTTAGGCGTTGCGGTTCTAATTTCACCAATTGCGCCGCGAAGTCTAGCTAAAAAGCCCCACAAAAATGATCTAGAGCGAGTTTTAGATGGCCATTTTATGGAATTACTAGAGGAGAAAATCAATTACGTTGCTGATTGCAGATATTATCAGCGGTTCACTTCAAGTGGCTGGACCAACCGCTTGACGCTAGAAACTGCCGACGAGCTCTTGCCTCAAATTTCACAAGTCGTAGCGTTAGCTTGGCTGGCAGGGATTGAGGAGTTTAAAAAATGAACATCCGATTAATCTCAGGGTTATTTAAAAATCATAAAATCTCGGCGCCGAATTCTAGGCGAACCCACCCGATGAGCGAACGCTCGCGCAATGCAATCTTCAATAAAATTCAGAGCTTTTTACCCGAAGCTGACGTTTTAGACGCCTTCGCCGGCACCGGTGCGCTCGGTCTTGAGGCTTTGAGCCGCGGCGCGGGCAGCGCAACTTTCATTGAAAAAGATCGCTTAGCTCAAAAAATCCTTGCCGAAAATCTACAGATTTTAGACAAAAATGAGTCAGCTGGCGAAGGCAAACTGATTCGCGCTAGTGTTTCCGGCTGGCTGAATTCCACCACTTCGCAATTTGAACTCGGCGAAATCGCGGAAATCCCTACTTTTGACATTATTTTTGCGGACCCGCCATATTATGACCCACAATTCCCAACGATTGAAAGGCTGTCCGAAAGGCTAAACGAGGACGGAATCTTAATTCTATCCCAGCCCAAAGAAATCGAAACCTTCAGCGCACAAAATTTAGAAATCATAGACGAAAAGCTATATTCTGGCGCCAAGATTATTTATTTGCGCAAAAAATAGGTAAAATCGAAAGTCTCTTGACATTTCACTCTCCTTTCGCTAAAATAGGAAAGTAATTTAATAGTTTATGCCCAGGTGGTGGAATTGGTAGACACGCTAGCCTTAGGAGCTAGTGCCGTAAGGCGTGAAAGTTCGAGTCTTTTCCTGGGTACCAAATAAATAAGAGCGTTTCATCGAACGGTCTTTTTTATTTGCCTTAATTTAACAAAGTCAACCGCTGATATTTCTCGATATTGCGAGCTTCTTTTTCAATAAATTCTTTGGTTAAATCTTGGTGCCGCAATAAATAGTCCAGCGCGCCTTGAACTCGCGCCAGCATCACCGAGTCGCCAAGGCTGGCAAATTCTAGGTTTAATTCCCCACTTTGTGCCTTGCCATAAATTTCGCCCGGTCCGCGCAATTCTAAATCTTTTTCGGCTAGCAAAAAACCATCGGTTGTTTTTTCGATTTCCAGCAGTCTTTGCGGTGGTTTAGCGCTCGAGCTCATCACCAAAAACGCGAACGCGGCATCCTTCCCTCGCCCCACTCGACCGCGCAGCTGGTGTAGCTGGCTTAGACCGAATCTATCAGCGTTTTCAATCACCATCACGCTAGCATTTGGTACGTCTACACCGACCTCAATTACAGTAGTGGAGAGTAGAATATTAGCTTTCTTCGCGATAAATTGGCGCATAATGTCATCTTTTTCATCTTGCGGCATTTTGCCGTGCAAGCTCAGGATTTTCTTACCCTTGAATTCGGACTTTAAGCGTTTGATTTCTGATTCAATATTTTTCATTTCGGAGTTTTTGCCTTTTGTAATTGCCGGTACAACCACAAAAACTTGCCGTCCGAGTGCAATTTCGGACTGGATTTTTTCAATCATCGGCGCACGTGAATTCGGCGAAATAATTTTAGTTTGAACTGGTTGGCGACCAGCTGGTTTTTCGCGCAAAATCGAAACGCTTAAATCACCAAATAGCGTTAGCTGCAAGGAGCGCGGAATCGGTGTTGCCGTCATCGCTAAAAGATGCGGCATTTTATGGCGCGATTTATCCAAAATTTTCTGCCGTTGCGCCACACCAAAACGGTGTTGTTCGTCCACTACCACTAGACCAAGTTTCTTGAATTTAACCGTATCTTGAATCACAGCATGAGTGCCAATCAAAATTTCAACCTCGCCCGATTCAATCTGTGCATACAAAGTCCTTCGCGCTTTACCTTTAACACTAGCTGAAAGAAAACCAACCTTCACACCAAAATCGCCCAAAAATTCCGCAAATTTTTCAGCATGCTGAGTTGCCAAAATCTCAGTCGGCGCCAAAATCGCTACCTGAAAACCAGCTCGCACCGCACTAAGTGCCGCAATCGCCGCCACTACAGTTTTGCCACTACCGACATCGCCTTGCAATAATCTGTTCATCGGCACACCTTTGCCTAAATCTTGAATAATCTCCCACGCTGCTAGCCGTTGCGAATTTGTCAATTGAAACGGCAAATTGGTCGTCATTTGGCGAATTGTCTCGCCCGAAAACGGCATCTCATAGCCTTCGAGCTGCTCATTTTCAAGTTTATTGAGCCGCGCCGCCAACATAATTTCAAATATTTCCTCAAATGCTAATCTATCAAGTGCCGCATCAAATTCGCTCGCGCTCTTCGGAAAATGTGCCCGTTCAACCGCCTCCGCCCGAGAAATCAGCTTTTCGTGCCGCACCAAATCACTCGGCAAAGTTTCTGGCAACATTTTCATTAGTGGTTTTAGCTCTAG
>RZZT01000012.1 GCA_010014525.1 Candidatus Saccharimonadota bacterium
GCTAAATGAATTCGATTGATTTCTTTCATATAATTCCTCTACAGTTTTTTTATAGTTTTATTCAAATTTGCTATGTTCTCGCCCACAATCTCCATAACCTCTCGACCAAAATCAGTTATGGTGTAATATTTACGCGGTGGACCTTGCTCGGATTCTCGCCACTGGTGAGATAAAAGGCCCTCTCGCTGTAAGCGGCTCAATAGCGGATAAATCGTCCCCTCCACCACAACCAGCTCAGCAGCTTGTAAGTCTTTTATAATATCACTAGTATAGACAGGTTTATTCGAGCAGACTTTTAGCACGCAATAGGCAATAAAGCCTTTTCGCATCTGTGTCGCCATTTGTGAGGCGTATTTTTCTGCATTATTTAGTTCTGCCATAGTTCTATGTTATACCAAGTAGCTGGTATTGTCAACAAGGTTTTTAGAGAAATTTAAACCACCATATTCCGGCATATGGTGGTTTTGTGTTTATCTTTCGCACAAATGGCGTACTTCGAGACGAACGAGCCTACCAGCCGCCACCTCCGCCTCCGCCGCCACCTCCGCCAGACGACCCTCCGCCGCCAGAAAAACTGCTTCCGCCACTTGAGCTTGATGATGGCGCAGTATAAATATTAACTGATGAGCTAAAATTATTGACACTATTAGCAAAAACCATTGCATTAAATGCTCCCCTGCCGCTATACCAGTCTGGGCTATAGGCATTATCATAATTCGCATATTCAACCTCCAACACCTTGAGCCAGCTCTTTTCTAGGCCAAATATTGCTGCATACGGAAGTAATTTTTCATATAGTTTAATTTTGGATTGCCCATCAGATACGACACGCTCAGCGCCTTGCACACTCTGCAAATATTTCAATCGGTCAGCCTCCGCTAATTCCATGTACATCTTAAGACCCGTCAGATGATGCTTAATTTCAGCCCCTTTTTCACTTAACGGATGCCTTGAACCGAGGACGATAGACACAGTCAGTCCGACCACTAGCAATATCGCCGATCCAAAACTTACCAATACAATCAAGCTCGAATATGACGAGCCTAAATTATCGCCAAAACCAGCAGCCATAAGGCCCATGACTGAACCGAAGACAGCAACTGAGGCAATTTTTGCGGCCATCTTATCTAGAATCTTACGGTCCTGAAAATAATCCATCTTCAAAAAATCTTTGCGGTTGATATCTACCACCTTAGCAAGGCCAAGGCTAAGCGTCTCGTTACTAGTTTTTAGTTCATACACAGTATTATTCGCTGGAAAAAATATGTTTAATATATCTCCATAAAACTTACTGGAAACATTACGATTTATTAGCTCTAGTGAATACTGTTTGCGCCCAAAGATCTTGCCACCCGTGTCAGATTCAATAATTTTAATATAGCCGGACACTGCTAAGTCTAATAGAACAGCCGAAATCGGGACATTAGAAGACGGCCCAGAATAAATCATCTGTGAGTGCAATAAATTTGTAAGTTCCGTAGGCATTGTATATTGAGGAACGATTGCGCGGTTAATTTTAGCTGACCGAGGCGCCCTAACCCAAATACTGATAACATAGCCAAAAGCTACAACCAATAGTATAGCTACCGCAATCACGAGGACTATTAGATACGTTGGCGCTTTAAAATCTACAAAACTGCCCGGTTTAAATTTGACTGCAAAGGTTAGATTATTATATACCCCCAACGCCCCATGCGAAAATGTAAAGCTATTACTATCCTTTTGCCAACCATCACAAGGCGAACTACTGCCGTCTTGCCCAGCATAACATACAGCTTCATCAGCATAGTTGTCCACTACACTTTCATCTAGAATTAACTTAGCTTCTACCGAGCCAAAAGGCTGCGACCATTGCGTACCGTTAGTATTCCAATAAATCTCTTGATAATCACCACTGTTTTTTATTACATCTGTTAGAGTATATTCAATTTTATATTCCTGCCGGCCTTGAACATACTGATTTTCTCGACCCAAGCGGAAAACCTTAACACCGTTTTCAGTATCGGTATCAGCGATATTCTCTGGCTCCCCATTTCGCCAAACATTAATTTTGCCGTCAAAAACCTTATGTCCATCATAGCCCAAAGGAATCGCTCGCTCAATCCCTCTATTTTGATTAGAATCAGGAAATGTTGCAACTAGGTTTTCAGTAACCTTCATTACTGCACGACCGTTTTCATCTTTGTTCAACCGATATTCACCTTTAAAACTTTCAAAAGAAAAATTATTCACATTTGCGTTCGCCGCGTTAGCTGGCGAAAAAACTGCCAAAGCTAAGATAGCAAATACAAATAGACCAATAAATTTTTTAATTTTGTTCAACTAGAACTCCCTATTTAGTTATTTCGTTATCAGACACACCAGCATTAGTAAACGCAATTAGGTTTTCAGTCGACATTTTCACCATATTATGAACTGCCGTTTCCGTGCTAAATGCAATATGTGGAGTCATAATAACATTCGGCAGGTTCGATAAATCACGATAAATACTATCTCGAATCACTTCTCCGCTCAAGTCTCGTTTCAAAAGACCTTCCTCGAACTCATAAACATCAAGGCCCGCCGCGGCGACTTTCCCGCTCACTAGCGCATCTCGCAAAACTTCACCATCAATATGCCCACCACGAGCAGTATTTATGATAATCACACCATCTTTCATCTTTTCAATCGAATTTTTATTTATGATATGCTTATTTTCTGAAGTTAGCGGGATATGCAAAGAAATAATATCACTATTCGCAAAAACATCATCCAAACTTTTGTACTCTAGAACTTTTTTTGCTTCCTCATTCTGAAAAACATCGTAGCCAATAACTTTTGAGCCAAAGGCATTAAAGACTTTCGCGGTAGTCATACCGATTCTGCCCGTGCCGATTACGCCGATAGTCATCTGATTGAGTTCTTTGCCGAGTAGCCCCTCAACCGAGAAATCTTGCACTTTAGCACGCTCTAAAGCCAGCGGAATCTTACGCAAAACTGCCAAAGTCATTGCCACAGCAAACTCGGCAATTGCGCTCGGCGAATATTGCGGCACGTTCGAGATTTTAATGTGATGCTTTTTAGCGCGGTCTATATCAACCGCATCAAAACCGGCCGTCCTGACCGTCACATATTTTATGTCATATTCTTCAAACTTCTCCCACGCGTCATTCGACTCTGTAGTGGCAGTATATAGCGAAACCGCATCAAAACCTTTTGCTAATTTAGCCGTTTCATTATTTAATTCTTTAGCAGTTGTAGCATATTCTATCCCAAACTGATCGGCAAACTTCTCAAAAAACGGAAGTTCATCTTTTCGTACTCCATAAGCAATAATCTTCATGGTCTAATTATATATCAAAACGGTTATGTTTTCAATAATTAATGTATATAAAAATAAGGCCTCTCATGAAAGCCTTACTCCCTCCTTTTGGAGACTTTAAATTCATTTTTACGATGTGAAAAAAGTTTTATTATAGCCATGTATTCTTTTTTAAAAAACCTTCTCACGGCTTCAAGATATTCAACTGTTGCCGGCGTTAATGACTCATACGACGGCATAGTTAAAAGAGACCCCCGTATAGAGATCTCTCACAAAAGAACTACCAAACCGCACTTAACTTTCTGCCCCCTACCGAGGGCTCAAAAATTTAGTCCAGCTCCATTGAGCAGAGCTAATTATATGGCCTATTTCAGATTCGCTCATCTCTAAATAGTGAGATAGATATTTTCTCATATCATCACCAACAAGTGGATGAAGCGGCCCCTCGGGGCGATAATCAAAGATACTACACACAGACTCCATCGCGCCTATGGGTAGGTCTAAAAATTTTTGGTTATAGTTATCTGTCTTAATCAATACATCAATGTTATCATCTCTGCTTATTTCGGACAGCGAACCATAATTATCTTCCCAGCATTCCGAGAAAAGACCATAGTAATCATTAACGTCAAGCGTAAACCTTTCGAGATTTCCACCAAAATTTATCACCTTAATAATCATTTTGCTCATGATGTGCCCACTCCTCTTATTTTTGAGGTTACCCTCATCTCAGTGATATTTACATTATAACATTGTATTGATATTATGTCAATTTACATATAACTTGCGATGATTAACACTTTACAACTTGTCAATTTTGTAATGACAACATATAGGAAGCGCTTAATTAAAAGAGACCCCCTATCGGGGTCTCACAAAAGAACTATTATACTACACCCCGCCAGTAAGGGATAAAACTCTCCTGGTCCAGCAGATGAGTCGAGTAGTTACTCTCATCTCTTCACCGCAACAGGCTAGATGCGCGCCAACGCGTTTGCCCCGATCACGCGACCTTGTTCATCACGAACAAGTTGCGCCGGTGCAAATACGTCGCTTCGCATACCTTTGACAGCTTGCGCTGCCAGCACGCTAACGATATAAACGGTTCCCTCAACAGGATCTGGTAAATCCTGGATGCCACCATAGGTGGTCGTAATAACCGGGATGCCGTCGATATCGCCGATTGGCGTATCTGTTGCCGCAGCACGAGCAACCGTCCCTGATGGCGGAATAGCCATACCGGGCAGATTGATTGTGTGCGATGTTAGGTTAACAAATTCCATATGTACTTTCACCTCCTTCCGGGTTGAACTATCTTTATTATATAATCTTTCTAGAGAATAGTCAATATTTTAATGAAAGTACATATTTAACACCTACAAAAATGTCATTATATAGTTGACAAATATAAAATACTGTGCTACTATTAAATTATTATGATAAATGAAATTCTCAAAAAAGCTGGCCTAAACGCGGCTCAATCAAAAACTTATCTAGCGTTAATTAAGCACGGACCGCAATCGGCCGCCAAACTAGCGGAAATAGTAGACGAATCCCGCACCAACATCTACCAAATACTAGATAAGCTCGTATTATATGACCTGGTCGTAAAAATCGAATCAGGAAAAACATTATTTAAAGCACAGCACCCTTCCGCAGTAGAGATCTTAGCCGAACGCCGCCGCAAAACAACAGCCAAAAACGAAAAAATAATCAAAGATAACATCAACGAGCTAACGGACTTATACTACGAGAAGACCGAGTTCCCTACAGTTCGCACAATTACTGGCGAATATGGAATGAAGTTAGCTTATGAGGATATATTAAAGGCAGGCCAAGACGTCCATTATCTCCGGTCAGTAGTTGAAGGATCACACCCCGATGTCGTTAAAAAATATACTCGTTCCTTGGTAGATAAAAAATATCACACCTACGGCTTGACGCAGGTAACTTCTGGTGGACTACACAATCAGCGCACCGGAATCGACCGCGAGCGTAGGGTTAAACGCACTTGGTTCCCAAAAAATGATTACACCGGAAAAGCCACTATTAATGTCTACGGAGACCGCGTATCTTTCATCGTCTTTAACGAAGATCAGCCGATCTCGACGATTATTTACTCACAAGAAATCGCCGATGCTATAAAATTCTTACTGGAAGCCTCTTCCAAATACTACGAGCAGAACTTCGATCAAAACTAGCTATCGAAGTTTTGCTCTACAATCTTGCCCAAATAATCTTTATTCTTAGCCCACGCAATGATTGAGCCTTCACTTGGGTGAAAGGCCGCGATAGCCGAACAGGAATCCTTATATCCTAACGCGATCGAAGCTTTTAGCCAGTTCGGTCCTTGTGTTGAAATTACAGCTACAGACCCTTGTGGCAATTCGGGCAGTTTAACCTCACCCAGCTGCGACGGACGCATCGGGTTGTTCGAAACATGAACCGTATTATGAACAAAATACACTGGCGCCCCATCAATTTCGCCTATCTGCGTCGGATCATCAAACCACTTTTCATCAATTTCAGGATCTATTTCTAGTTTTTCAACCGGAATATATCCGTCTGGACTCTTTAGACGAATATCTTTACTGCCCTCTTCGTCAAGCGCTATAGACAGTGCCATCGCACTCCAAGAGCTCATCGGTCCATTTATCCAGACCGAATGCTGACCGGATTCTGCGGCTTTATCATAAGTCATTGGTATAGAATCTTTGGATAGGTATTTATTAGAGAAAACCTTTTCGCTACCGTCGTCAAGTTTTATTCTTCGCTCGACTACTTCACCGGGCATGTCTTTAAAAATATCTACGGTGTTAACCTCAAACGGGATAGACTCGGCGCCTTGATGAGCTTCTTTATAATAGCTGTTATTTTCTACTATATTTTGCAGTAAGCTTGCAACGCTCTTGATAGTTTCCCGATCGTCGGCCGGCTCTTCACGTGTTAAATTATGGACTGACCCGACTACCAAGTTTTCTTTATCTAAAGCGATATCTTTAATGGAATTAAGGCTACTATGGAGTTTAGCAACTACAGGCAGGTCTCGGCTTTCGAAGAAATCTCGCCATTCATCAGATTTGGATAAATCACCCGAAATAATAATCGAGTGAGTTGCGCCCTCAATCATTTTAGAGTTTTCTTCTGAGGCTACTCCACCAATGTCAATAAGCATCAGTGGGCCGTCCCAATCATTAATTTTTTGGCGTCTATCCTCCACCCAATCATCTGTAAATTTACCTTTTTGGCGCCATTTTTTAGCTTTTGGGTCGGCATAGTTTTTCTTCAACCAAACGCCTTCCCCATCGGGGGCTGCGCTAAAAGAAAACGTATTATTCTTATCAAGATTTTCCATTAAAGCGTCTACAAAAATTGACTTCCCGGAATGAGGAGGTCCACCAATAACCACTTTTATGCCGTGCTTTAGCTTTTCTTGGCGCTCAGAGCTGATCTCTGCTTCATTAAAATCCTCAACATGGTCTGACGAGTTATCATTGCTCTGTTTAATATCAATCTCCGCCTTGCCTAAATCTTGTGAGTGAAGGTGCTTTGAAAGAGAATCGGCAGCCAATCGTGAGTCATCAATATTCGACTCAGGGTGGCTATCTAAGTTAAAATTTTTTATTTTATTTTCCATATTTTTTATTTTTAGATTAACTATTATCTATATTTTTATATTATCATATTTTTTTATTTTTGTCAATATTAGAACTCCCTAAGCTAAGGATAGTCTGACTAGAATAAATTAAAAGGACCTCCGAAGGGGCCCATGTGGCTACTATATTTATAAATGCATATCTTTGTTATGAAGTAGCACTATCTCCTTAAATATTTCAAGCGCTTTAGTGCAACTATGCCCGTAACCCTCAACGTAAACAGTCGCATTCTTATGTATCAAAACATTAGCCGCCAGAGCTAATACTGTAAAATATGAATCATACACTTCTAAGCCTGACAAATCTACAAATAGCGCACAATTATCCACAATATTGTCTGAGATTACTTTGAGAATCTCGGACTCTAAGTTTGAATGGTCGACAACAGGAACCCGAAATTCAGGCTTCATTCCTATAAGAGTACTTTTTAGTGCTCCACTGTACGAGTCTGACCAAGAGCCTTTCTCGCGGTCAAGCTTGGCGTTTCTCTCCAGCGAACTATACAGATTATCCTTTATTGTTTTTGACATAATCTTTGAGTCGTCGCTTCGGAATATTCCCACGGCTTCTATTTTGGAGTCCCGATCGAGCATATCCCAGAAAAGTGACTTCATGGATATATTTTCGGTTCTCCCAGCCATAATTACGATTTGCTTACTTGCATTTTTCATTTTCATTCCCCATTTCGATTTTGCACATCAATAAGATATCTCACACGCCCACCCTAGCAATGGAGCATATCACCCCCTCAACTAAAGAAAATTTAAACTCTAAATTTTATAAATTGCCTATTCTAAAAGTTCTTCGCTTTGCTTTCTAGCCAACGATCAATATAGTATTGATTTTTCAATAATAGCACTTTAAATTTTGTCATAATTATAATGACAAAACCCTAAGATGTTCTAATATTAAAACTTCAAATCCGGGTAAATCTCACGCGTAGTTTTATCAATCTCAGATTTTAGCTGCGGAAACGGCACGCCTTCACGCGCGGTTACACCTTCAAAAATCCAGAAAACTCGTTCGCTATAACCCATACCGCAGGCCGGTGGCATACCGTATTCAAGCATTTCTACAAAATCGATATCAAGCATCATCGCTTCATCATCGCCAGCGTCGCGCATTTCTTGTTGCTTCATAAAACGATCAAGCTGATCGATAGGGTCGTTTAGCTCTGAAAATAGGTTGCAAAGCTCCGAACCCGCAATCACTACTTGAGCACGCTGTGTCATTTCAGGTTTGTCCGGGTGAGTTTTGGAAAGCGGCGAAATAAAGGTCGGCGTGTTAATTAGCCAAATCGGTCCAGCCACATCTTTGCGGATATTTTTCCATAATTTATCGATACCCCGCGATTTATTTTCGCTTTGTTCTACTTCTAGATTATTCGCCGCTAACGCTGCCTTAACCTCATCTAGAGTGCAGTTATACGGGTCAATTCCATAGCGATTCTTAATCGTCTCGGCATAGTCCCACTGCTCCCATTCTTGGTCTAGGTTGACTTTAAAATTGCCCAGATCAAATTCTAGCGTGCCGAAAGTTTCCTTCAAGACGTATTTGAACATTTCCTCTTGGAATTTCATGCCGTCACGCCAATCCCAATAGGCGGCGTACCACTCCATAGCAATATGCTCCGGCAAATGCTCATCTGAATAATTTTCGTTCCTAAAACGCGGCCCGAGGTCGTAAACCTTTTCAAAGCCAGCTCCGAGCAGGCGTTTAAGCGGTAGCTCGTGGCTAATTCGCAGGTAGAATTCGGCATTATCTAATGCATCCATGTAAGTCACGAATGGATTAGCATCGGCCCCACCAGTGGTGTGTTCAAGTACCGGAATATTAATTTCGTTAAAATCGTGCTGGTTCAAAAAATCACGCGTTGCCTGCCAAAATTTACTGCGGCGGACAAATCGATCACGTACATTTTGATTGACATTCATATCCACATAACGGCGGCGAAAGCGTTCTTCTTTATTTGTGAAACTATCTTGCTCGCTCGGCATCGGGCGCAAGCTTTTAGTTAGCAATTTTAGTTCGCGCGTTGCCACTGAAATTTCACCAGTTTTGCTTTTTATTACCTCGCCAGTAGCCTCAACGAAATCACCAGTATCGAGTAGATTCAAATTATTCAAACCAAGTAGGTTCTTCTCAGTATCAGTTTGGCTCAAAGTATTTGCCTGAATAAATAACTGAATCTTGCCTGAAAAATCTTTCAATACAATAAAGGCCAGCTTACCAAACTTGCGCAAACCTACAATTCGGCCTGCCACACTGACAGTCTCGCCTTCCATTTCATTAAAATTATTCACGATATCAGAGATCATCGCTGTGCGCTTAGTACTCGCCGGATACGGGTTCAAGCCTAATTGTTTGATTTCTTCTAGTTTTTTGAGTCGCTCGTCGCGATATTCTTTCATTGTAGCCATAATTATCACCATTTTACCACAGTTAAGCGCTTAACTCAACTTGATTTTTTGTGCAAAGTATGATATAATAAAAAGATACGTTATAATGGTTTTTAGGCTCACCCATTAATTAAACGCCCAATTTTTACGTTGGGCGTCGTTTTATTTCATTTTTTCGATAATCTGCTCGGATGAAACCATCTCAGTTTCGCCATTTGCGCGCGAGACTAGCTCAAATTCTCCGCCGTCCAATAATCTATCCGAAACCGTCAAACGATATGGAATTCCCATCAATTCAGCGTCGGCAAATTTCTTGCCTGGACGCTCAGCACGGTCGTCATATAAAACTTCGATTCCAGCATTATTCAATTTTTCGTAAATTTCCCCGGCTTTCTCAACTGACTTTTCACCAATTTGCACTAAATACACCTTGAACGGTGCTACATTTTCTGGCCAAATCAAGCCCTTTTCATCTGAAAAATGCTCAGCTATCAAACCCATCACGCGGCTTGGACCAATCCCATAACTACCCATAAAGACTAGTTTTTCTTCGCCGTTTTGGTCGGTGAATTTAAGGTCTAAAGGCTCAGAATATTTGTAGCCTAGCGTGAAAATATTGCCCACCTCAACCGCCTTTTCTTGACGTAATTCATCACGCGAGATGCCCAACATTTCTAAAACCTCATCGTTAAACACCTCTTCATTGATGGCGATTCCTTTTTCGTCAGAAACGTAAATTGTATCTTCGCCAACTGGACTAATCGTTTGAAATTCGTGGCTATATTTAGCAAAACTACCGCCGCTGGCAAAAGTTTTATATGTCAAATCACCTAAACCAAGGCGCGCAAAAATACGCAGATACGCTTTTGTTATATGATCGTAAAAATCACTATGTTGGGCTTCGTCAACCGAAAAACTATATAAGTCTTTCATCAAAAATTCACGCCCGCGCATCAAGCCACTTTTACTGCGCAATTCGGCCCGGAATTTAGTCTGGAATTGATACGGGTAAGCTGGCAAATCTTTGTAGCTCGAGATAAAACTCTTCATCATCTTAGTTAAAGGCTCTTCGTGAGTCGGCGCCAAACCAAATTCACGCCCATTCGCTAGTTTCGTCTTAAACCAAACGTCCATCACCTTGTCGTCCCAACGGCCAGACGCCTGCCAAGTCTCTGGATTCTGCAGTGCCGTCATGCTGATTTCATTACCGCCGACACCATCCATTTCTTCGCGAATAATCTGCACAATATTATCTAAAACGCGCTTACCCAGTGGCAAAAACGCATACACGCCAGACATTTCCTTACTAATAAATCCAGCCCGAATCAGCAGTTGAGCATTTTTAGCCTCTTCGCCAGATGGCGCGTTTTTACTAGTTTTCGTAAAAAGTTGTGATACTTTCATATTTTCTCCTTAAAATAAAAATTCGGTTAGTTTCTCACCGACCGAACCTCTACATTAATTAATTTCTATTATTTCATATTTAATTGTGGCTTTTGGCGTTGAAATTTCCACTTCTTGACCAAGTTTTTTGCCCATTAGTTGTTGTCCGATTGGCGATTCATTGCTAATTTTACCCTCAAGGGGGTTGGCCTCAACTGGACCGACAACGTAATATCGGACGACTTTTTGGTTCTCTAAATTCTTTAAGCTGACTTCATTGCCCAATGTTACCTGATTTTTGGCACCACCTTTAATAATCTCGGCATTTTGCAAAATATTTTCGATTTCTGCGATTCGGCTCTCTGCCAAACCTTGTTTTTTGCGGGCCGCGTCATACTCGCTATTTTCTTTAAGATCACCGAAGTCACGCGCAACCGCCACCTCTTCTGAGATTTCCTTACGCGAAGAAATTAGCTGTTCAAGTTCAGCTTCTAGTTCCTGCTTGCCCTTCTCTGTAATATTAAAAACTTGTTTCATAATTCCTCTTTGATTCTGTAAATTATACCAAAATTATACTTTAAAGTCAAACTATTGCATTAGATTCTGGATCAAGTTTGGTGCCATAAACAATAGATAAAAAGCGATTGCGTTTTTGAGCATATGTAGGATAATTGCCGCCCAGATGGTCCCAGTGAATTTCTCGCGGATAAAGCACATTACAAGGCTCATTGCAAAAGTCGTAATCCCCACATTCCACTGCCCGTGCGCGGCGCCGAATAAAGCGCTCACGACTATCATAGCTAGCCAAGGATTAATCTTACGGAGTTGACCATACATTACGCCACGGAAAATCAATTCCTCAAATACCGGTGCGGCGACTACGAGCGTCAAAAATGCAATCACATATTGGTACGGTTGAATCATATTCTCAAAACCTATGTTTTGTGGCTCAGCCGTGTCAAACCCACCAACAAAACTCGCCACGATAGCTGTAAAAATACCAGATAGAAGCATCGCTACCACAAGACCAGAGATGCCCAAACTGATATCGGACCAAGTTGGCAAGCCGACCTTAAAACCTAAATCTTCTTTAGTGATGGTTTTATTAAAATATCGCTTCGGAATAATGAAAACCGCACCAAATATCACGGCGTACATCACAGCCTGAAGCGAGGCGGTAAATACAGGATTGCCTCGCAGACTTACCAACTTATCCTCGCCCAATATCCACAATAGCCCATACGAAACAACATATTGTGCAGCATAAAAACATGTCACCGGCCAAACAATCCAAAAAATCACATCTTTGATTTTACTCTGAACATCTTTTTTACTCATCTTTTTCGGAACTTTATCAGTCGGTCCGTTTTGGACAAAATCTACAATATCTTTATTTCGTTTTTCCTCTTTCATCTTCCTCCTAAATATTAAAACAGTTTCACGACATCGAGTATAACAACGAGCAGGGACAAGCCCATCAAAAACAAGAAGCCGACGGCATTTATATTTTCTTCGACGTCTTTGCTTAGCGGCTTTTTTAAGAGCTTACGGAAGATAAACATCGTAAGCCATCTGCCGCCGTCAAGCGCTGGGATTGGCAGAGAGTTCATCGTAGCGAGCGTTAGGGATATTAAAGCTGCCAAAAATAAAACTGTAGTGGCCCCAGATTGAGCGGCTTGCGGGAAAATCACACCAATAATACTGATTGGGCCAGCCACGCCTTCGCCGGCTTGACTCATTTTCTCGGCGCCAATCTGGCGCGTTGACTCTGAAAAGCTCAATCTATTAGCGATACCAGAAAAGAAATTTACCACCAGATTGCCCAAACCATTAAAGGTCGCTCCCGTGAATTGCACCGTTGTACCCACGCCCACAATTGGCGCGCTCCAAGTAGTATAAATTTTCTCACCCTCTCGCTGACTAGCTAGACCTATAAAGCCCTTGCCGTCATCATTATTTTCTCTCACACGAACAATAATATCCTTATCCTCGCCATTTCGCCGGACCTCAATAACCAAATCATCGCCCAATTTGGACTCGGCGATTTTACCAATCTCAGTTGGCGTAACAGTCTCCTGACCATCAACCCGAATAATCTTATCTCCGACCCTTAGGCCAGACTTTGCGGCTGGCATACCTTCAGACACGGACACTACCGTTGTCTCGCCACCAGTAATTCGGGTATCGCTTGCAATATAGAATTGGTCATCAAGCGTTTTGGGCAGACCTATCCAAGCTAAAATCGTGAACAAAACTGCCGCTACAAGCCAGTTAACTGCTACTCCGGCAAATAAAATTTGCGTTTTGCCCCAAAAACTTGCTGCACCGTAATCGCCTTTTTTATCATCCAAGTCATGCTCGCCTTTCAGTTTCACATATCCGCCAATTGGCAGCCAATTAATCGCAATCATAGTTCCGCGTGGCAAAATTCTATCAGTTTTTTTCTTAAATTTATAGGCTGTAGGCGGGAATCCCAAGCCAAATTCATCCACTTTAACACCGTTTTTAATCGCCGCATAGGCATGGCCTAATTCATGTAGCGCAACTAGTGCAGTTAGCACCAGAAGACCAATAAAAATTCCTAAAATCAACATCATTTCCTTGAGTCTCCTCCCATTCGCCTATCGCGCCCAGCATAAGTATCTAGCACGAAATTGACATCCGACTCATTCATATCTGGCCAAGCTTTATCCAAAAAAATCATTTCTGAATAAGCTATTCGCCACAGCTGAAAATTGGAAATTCTCTGCTCGCCAGAAGTCCGCACCATCACATCTATCGCTGGTACGCTAGGGTGATATAAGTGCTCGGCAAATTTCTCAATCGTAATTTCAATCGGTTGCAAACCGCCTTCTGCAACTCTTCGCGCCAAAGCTTGCGCGGCTTCCACAATCTCTAATTGGCCACCGTAGTTAAAACACAGACAAAGCGTTCCACCAGTGTTTTCCCTAGTCAATTCCTCACCCTTATTCATTAATTGAATCAGTTTTCCACTAATATTTTTGGTTCGATTTCCGCTAAAAACTACTCGGATATTCTTTTTATGCAAGCTTTTAATCTCTTTGTCAAAATAGTTTTCAAACAATTTCATCAAATAGCCGATTTCATCAACTGAGCGATTCCAATTCTCGGTTGAAAAAATATAGGCGCTCACATACTCAACACCTTTTTCAAATGTGATTTCAGCTATTTCTTTGAATACCTCAAAGCCTTTTCTGTGCCCGTCAACACTTTTGAGGCCTTTAGCCTTTGCCCAACGGCGATTGCCGTCAACAATATAGCCGATATGTTTTGGAATATTATTCTGCGCCATACCCCCCCAACTAAATCGTTAGAATCTCTTTTTCTTTCTCTTTAAATAAATCCTCAATTTTATTGTTGGAATCTTTTACCTCTTGGTCAATTTCTTTTTCGACAGCTTTTAGATCGTCTTCGGTGATTCCCTTATCATCTTTAAGTTTTTTAGCAGTTTTCAATGCGTCTTGACGAATACTCCTAATAGCAATTTTTGCGTCCTCAACCTTTTCGCTAGTATTCTTAGCAACTTCACGGCGGCGCTCTTCAGTTAGCGGCGGAATCGGCACACGCACAACACGACCATCGTCGCTAGGATTAAATCCCAAACTTTGGTCGTTGCGAATCGCAGCCGAAATCGCAGCTAGGCTCGCAGGATCAAATGGAGTTATCAAAACCATTCCCGCCTCTGGTGCCGTTACGTTAGAAATCTGGTTGAGCGGCATTCTTGAGCCATAAACCTCTACCATTACACTGTCAAGCATTGAAGGATGAGCCCGACCTGTGCGAACTTTCTTTAGCTCTGATTTAAAGTGGTCAATACTCTCCAGCATCTTATCTTTATAAACATCTGTATCAAACATATTTCTCCTTTTTTACTATTTTAACATAGAAACGCCTATAAATTAAGCTTATAGTTTCAAATTATTAGTTAGCAATGCCCTTATCTATTGACAATTTAAACTATTTATGCTATTATATAAAAGAGTTAAATCAAAAAAACAAAAAAGGACTAGAATCAAAATGACAACAAAATCGAAAATTGCTAGCGCAAAAGCAAGAATTTCGCAAAAAATCGGTCTTAGCTATACTAAGAAATTTATTAATTTCTCTGA